>NC_012491.1:5938218-6296436 GCF_000010165.1 Brevibacillus brevis NBRC 100599 | reverse complement strand
GGGAAATAGTTTTATGGGGATATTTGCCTTGGTAATGAAATTCCACTGTTGCTTGACTTTTTAGGCATATGTTCTTATAATGCAAAGGAATGTCTTTGCAAGACGGAGGTGTATACGTAATGAAACCATCTTTCAATCCTAACAACCGCAAGCGCAAAAAGGATCATGGATTCCGTAAGCGCATGAGCACAAAAAATGGCCGTAAAATTTTGGCTGCTCGTCGTCAAAGAGGTAGAAAAGTTCTTTCCGCTTAGGCCACACTTTTAGTGGCCTTTTTGTTTGCCTATATATGTCTGAAAATTCTCTGTTGTCATAAAAAGAGGAAGGCTTTCTCCGATGTGGAAACCTTTTGGGGGATAATCATTACCTAGCTACCGAAAATCCTGCTATTTATTGAAGAGATAGGAGGGGGCCGATGGAGGAGAGGAAGGACGTAACCGACTTTTTTGTATCGTTGGCGCGCGAGTTTCTTGATGAATGGCCTGTATCCAACATGGTATGTGCCTATGCTGGTGGATCTGTCGGGAGGGGAGAAGCGGATACCTACAGCGACCTCGATTTACACATCTTTGTGGAGGGAGAAGATGATCCTTCCTGTGAAAATCGTCTGTTTAAAGGGCATATGATACAGCTGCAGGTTCAATCTGCTCCTACGGATGAAGAAGTATATGAGAATCCGTGGGCATGGCGTTACCTAAAGGAAGCAAAGATTATTCTGGACCCAGAGGATCGTTTCATTTCCTGGATGAATGACATATGCGCGTATATGGATTCCCCGGCTGGGAAAGCGAAAATGTTCGCACAGGCAAAAGCAGAGGTAGAATCGTTCCACGAAGAGGCGCAGGCTGCCTTAATGGAAGGCTTTCCTTACTCTGCTTATTTGGCTTCATGGGCAGGATGGATCGGTGCGCTACAAATGAGTGCCTTTTTCCAAGGGCATTCATTGAGTGATGCTCAGTTGTATCAGCTGTTACAGAAAGAAGGACGTTCGGACGGAATGGATGGCTTTTTTCTGGAGACATACCGGAGTAATCAGGATGTACAGGATGCACTTATGCTATTGGCCGACTACCGGACTTATCTACGGTCAATAAATAAGGGGATCGAGTTTGCGTTGGCGGGTGAAAATGATTGGTTAGTAAAGAGGAAGGTACAAAGATTGCAGGAGAGAAATCAGCTTGATATGGCCGGGTTTTTAATATTTTCAGAAGCGATCTGGTTATATCATAGTGTGGGTCTTGATGAATGGCTGGAGAATCATTGGGCGGATCTGCCTGCCAAGCTTTCCTTGTCTCTTCAAAAATTGGGATTTTTCCAAGCAGATGGACAATTGCTCGCTCACTTGCGCCATGCCAGTGCAGAAATCATCGCGGAAATTGGCTGATCGTCTCTATTTTTTACACCGAATTTTAGATTTTGTTCTAAACCGAGTATACTTAGGGAAAAAAGTGAACGAAACAAGGATATACTGGTAGATGCTGTTTACGTTTTCTACTATAATTGTGATGTTAGGGGTTGTTTACCTTGCATCGTTCACACCGGCTCAAAAAAAATGAGCAATTCCAAGCTGTGTTTCAACGAGGAAGTTCTGCGGCTAATAAGCAGTTTGTCTTGTATTCTGCAAAGCAAGAGGGACAAGCGGCTTTTCGCGCTGGGATTTCCGTCAGTAAAAAAATTGGCAATGCTGTTGTCCGCAATAGAGTCAAGCGGCTTATACGCGAAGCAGTAGCTCGAATGGAGTCTGATATCCCAGTCGGTCTCGATCTCGTCATCATCGCCCGTCCGGGTGTGGAAGCGATGACGCTTGAAGCCATTGAGCAATCTCTGTTACATGTGATGAAGCGAGCCAAAGTGATCAAACAGGCACCCGTACATAATGGAAAAAGAGATGGAAAAAGAGGGTGAAACGATGATAGTGAAGATCATGGTTTGGTTGATTCGGGGATACCAACTGATGATTTCTCCGTATAAACCACCTTCATGCAGATTCGCGCCTACCTGTTCCCATTACGCAATCGAGTCGATTCGTCGATTTGGAGCGTGGAGGGGAGGCTGGTTGGCCCTTCGTCGCATCTTGAAATGCCATCCGTTCCACCCGGGCGGGTATGATCCAGTCCCGGATCAGCACAAATAAGATTACCTCATATTGAAGCGGGGAAAAGGAGGATCACCCTTGAGTAGACGTACACTCAGCATTCTTATGCTGACTATGCTGGTTCTAGTTTTGTCGGGCTGTAACCCCCAAGCAGCAGCACCAATTGGCCCTGACGCAACCGGCATTTGGGACAAGTATTTTGTCTATCCACTGTCCTGGCTAATTAAAGAGAGCGCATTGTTACTCGGAAACAACTACGGTCTGGGTATCCTAGTTGCAACGATCATCATTCGAATCATTGTGCTTCCATTGATGGTCAAACAAATCAAGAGCTCCAAGAAAATGCAAGAGATTCAACCGGAGATGCAAAAGATCCGTGAAAAGTACAAAAATGATCCACAAAAAGCGCAAGCAGAAACAATGGCTATGTTCCAGAAGAGCGGTGTCAATCCGTTGGCTGGATGCTTGCCAATGTTGGTACAAATGCCGATTTTGATCGCGTTCTACCATGCGATCATTCGTACGTCCGAGATTAACTCGCAAACGTTCATGTGGCTGACGCTGGGACAAAAGGACCCGTACTACATCTTGCCAATCATTGCTGCGATTACGACCTACTTGCAGTCCAAGATGATGGGTCAAGCAAATCAGGGAAATCCACAAATGCAAATGATGATCATCATGATGCCGCTGATGATTTTGGCGATTGCTGTCACATTGCCATCAGCGCTGTCTCTGTACTGGGTATACGGTAACCTGTTTACCATTGTACAAACCTACTTCCTGTATCGTGATAAAGGGAAAATGCCTACTCCTAAAGGGGGAGCCTCCAAGTGAAAAAGGTGGTAGCTACGGCAAAAACGATCGACGATGCTGTGCAAAAAGCTTTACTGGAATTGGGAGTGCCGCGTGAGCGGGCAACGATCCAAGTTCTAGAGGAACCAAGCAGAGGATTGTTTGGACTGATTGGGGCAAAGGACGCTAAAGTGCAAGTAGAATTTCACTTTGATCCGGTTGCACAGGGACGTGACTTTCTTCAAGACGTTTTGTCGAACATGAAGGTGAATGCCAAAGTGGAGACGCGTACAAATGAAGAGGGCATGCTGTTTGACATCCAGGGAACCAATCTGGGAATCATTATTGGCCGCAGGGGACAAACTCTTGATTCATTACAGTATCTCGTAAACGTCGTAGCGAACCGTCATGCGGACAAACATGTACGTATCACTCTGGATGCCGAAAATTACAGGCTTCGTCGCAAGGAAACATTGGAGCAGCTCGCAGATCGTGTGTCGAAAAAAGCGTTATCGACCAAACGGGATGTACGTCTGGAACCAATGTCTGCTGCTGAACGGAAAGTAATCCACGCGTTCTTGCAAAAGAGAGCGGATGTGGTTACCTTCAGTGAAGGAGACGAGCCAAATCGTTATATCGTGATTGCACCGAAAGAAGCCTCTCGCTAGGCTTCTTTTTTTTGCCTAATTCAAATGAGCAAGCGACGACATTTTGAACAATCGCGTCAAAAAGTTGTCCACTGTGGATAATTGACCAAATGGTTGAGGATTTGCGAAAATGATTATACTGTGGATAACCAAAATGGACAGCAACCTTGGAGATAGGGTTGCTTTTTCCTATTGCGTGTTTAGCAGATGGATTGGCTGCACTTTCTTTTGGAATTTTTCTAGACGATCTGTTATGCTAGTAAGTTAGTGGCTGACTTGTAAGAGTGGAAAGCTTGAGGTGAACAGCATGAAATTCGATACAATAGCGGCGGTCGCAACACCGATGGGTGAAGGCGGTATTGCCGTGATCCGGGTAAGCGGTACGGAAGCGATCGAAGTTGTGGATAAGATATATAAAGGAAAGCAGCGGTTGTCCACTGTGGACAGCCATACGATCCATTATGGGCACTTGTATGAGCCAAACACAGGTGAACGAGTGGAAGAGGTACTGGTTTCCGTAATGAAGGCTCCCCGTACATTTACGAGGGAGGATGTAGTGGAGGTCAACTGTCACGGAGGAATTGTTTCCGTTGAAAAGGTTCTGGAGTTAATCTTGGATAATGGAGCAAGATTGGCGGAGCCGGGGGAGTTCACGAAGCGTGCGTTCTTAAACGGACGAGTCGATTTGTCTCAGGCTGAGGCCGTCATTGATTTGATTCGGGCCAAAACAGACAGAGCGATGAAGGTCGCATTGAATCAAGTAGAAGGGAAGCTGTCCAGGCTCATTCGGCAGCTGCGCCAAAACTTGATTGAAGCGATGGCCCATATAGAAGTAACACTGGACTATCCAGAGCATGACGTTGAGGAGTTTACACAAAATTTCTTGCGAGGAAAGTGCCTGGAGGTTAAAGGGGAAATCCAACGATTGTTGCAGACCGCACAGCAAGGAAAAATTTTGCGTGAAGGCTTGTCGACCGCGATTATTGGACGTCCGAATGTAGGGAAATCCTCTCTATTAAATAGTCTGGTTCAAGAGGAAAAGGCGATTGTAACTGACGTTGCGGGAACGACACGCGATGTCATCGAAGAGTATGTCAATGTGCGCGGGGTTCCTTTGCGACTTATCGATACCGCAGGAATTCGCGATACAGAGGACATCGTGGAGAAAATCGGGGTAGAGAAGTCCAGACAGCTGCTGCAAAAGGCTGACCTCGTGTTGCTCGTGATCAACTACAACGAGCCTCTCTCCGCTGATGATTACGCGATTTTTGAAGCAGCAAAAGGGTTCCATGTGATTGTGATTGTCAATAAATTCGACCTGCCGCAAAAAGTCGATTTGGAAGAGATCAAGCGTCATTTCCCTCAGCAGCCGTTGATTATGACGTCCGCGCGTGAGGAGACGGGGATCGATCTTCTGGAGCAGGCTATTGGGGAGATTTTCTTCAGTGGCCGTGTGCAGCAGGATGACTTGACCTACGTGAGTAACGCCAGACATATTCAACTGCTTCGTCAGGCAGAACGAGCCATGGATGAAGCGCTGGGTGGAATCGATGAGTTGATGCCAGTAGACATGATTCAGATCGACATTAAAAAGTCGTGGGAGCTACTTGGTGAAGTCATCGGTGAAAGCGTCGGCGAAGATTTGATTGACCAGATTTTCTCCCAGTTCTGTCTGGGTAAGTGATTAGGAGGGCAAAAAATGAACGTTGTACCTGCATATGAAGCGGGCTCTTTTGACGTCATTGTCATTGGTGCGGGTCATGCCGGTGCGGAAGCGGCATTGGCGGCTGCACGTATGGGCTGTAGTACATTGCTGTTGACGATCAACCTGGATGCTGTGGCGTACATGCCATGTAATCCTTCCGTAGGTGGTCCTGCAAAAGGCCACGTTGTACGCGAATTGGACGCGCTTGGTGGAGAGATGGGACGCAATACCGACAAAACCCATATCCAAATGCGTATGCTGAATACAGGGAAAGGACCTGCTGTGCATGCCTTGCGGGCGCAAGCAGACAAATTTGCGTATCAGCATGAAATGAAGAAAACGATTGAAAATACTCCGAATTTGATCCTGCGTCAAGCGATGGTGGAAGAGCTGATCGTGAACGATGGAGTTTGTGAAGGGGTTATCACGCAAACTGGGGCGCGATACATGGCCAAATCCGTTGTATTGACGACCGGAACCTATTTGCGCGGAAAGATCATCCTCGGGGATCTTCAATACGAAAGTGGACCGAACAACATGCGTCCGTCTATTCGTCTGGCACATCATTTGAAGGAACTCGGTTTTGAAATGACTCGTTTCAAGACGGGGACGCCACCGCGTGTTCATAGCAGTAGTGTGGATTTCTCCAAAATGGAGATTCAGCCTGGTGATCCGGTTCCACGTGCTTTTTCTTATGAAACAACTGAATTTATCATGGATCAGCTCCCTTGCTGGCTGACCTATACAAATGAAGAAACGCATGGACTCATCAATAGTAATCTGCATCGTGCCCCTATGTATTCGGGAATGATCGAAGGAACAGGCCCGCGTTATTGCCCTTCGATTGAAGATAAAGTAGTCCGTTTTAACGATAAGCCGCGTCACCAAATTTTCTTGGAGCCAGAAGGGCGCAATACCGAAGAAATGTATGTACAAGGCTTGTCGACCAGCTTGCCGGAAGATGTTCAGCTTTCCATGCTGCGTTCCATGGCTGGAATGGAAGAAGTCAAAATGATGCGCCCTGGCTATGCGATTGAGTATGATTCGATCGTGCCGACGCAGCTCTGGCCTTCTTTGGAAACCAAAACCTTGCCTGGCTTGTTCACAGCAGGACAAATCAATGGTACCTCTGGCTATGAAGAAGCAGCGGGTCAAGGTCTCATGGCAGGGATTAACGCAGCACGCCGCGTTCAAGGGAAACCGCCCGTTATTTTGGGACGGGATGAGGCGTACATCGGTGTCTTGATTGACGATCTGGTTACGAAGGGAACGCATGAGCCTTATCGTTTGCTTACTTCTCGCGCAGAATATCGCTTGCTGCTGCGTCATGACAATGCGGACTTGCGCCTAACTGATATCGGCCATGAAATTGGTCTGATTAGCGAGGAGCGCTACCATCGATTTAACCAAAAACGCGAGCTGATCGAGCAGGAAAAAGAACGTGTGGCCAACACACGCGTACGTCCTGAAATGGCACATGTTCAAGAGGTTTTGCGCAACGCAGGCTCTCCTGAGCTGACAGATGTCATCGAGCTGGCTCAATTGCTGCGTCGTCCGGAAATCAACTACAGCCATATTGCTCAAATGGTCCCGGCACCGGAAGCACTTCCAGAGGATGTGACCGAACAGGTTGAAATCCAGATTAAATACGATGGCTACATCAAAAAGTCATTGCAACAGGTTGAACGGATGAAAAAAATGGAGGAGCGCCGCATCCCAACGGATATTGACTACCACCAAATCTCCGGTTTGTCCAAGGAATCTCGCGACAATATGACCAAAATCCGTCCGTTGAACATCGGGCAGGCGGCTCGTATCGCAGGGGTTACTCCAGCAGACATTTCCGTGTTGATGGTATATTTGGAGTACAAACGCGTGGGAGTAGCCGAGTAAGGAGAAAAACTATGACGAAAGAACAGTTTGCCGAGGTACTTGCAGCCCAGGGGATTTCTTTGACGGATCGTCAGAAGGAGCAGTTTGATCATTTTTTTCGCCTGCTGGTGGAATGGAATGAGAAGATGAACCTGACCGGGATTACCGAAGAGGGGCAAGTGTACAACAAGCATTTTTATGATTCGATTACGCCGGCGTTTTACTTCCCATTTGACCAGGTGCAATCAGTTGTAGATATCGGTGGGGGCGCAGGCTTTCCAAGCATTCCTTTAAAAATTTGCTTCCCGCATCTGAAAATGACGATCATTGATTCCTTGAACAAGCGAATGAGCTTTTTGCAGCATGTAGCAAAGGAACTGGGCTTGGAGAACGTAAATCCCGTACATGGACGTGCCGAGGATCGTGGGCAAGAAGCGATGTATCGGGAGAAATTTGATCTCGTAGTGGCACGTGCTGTTGCGAGACTCAATCTGTTATCGGAGTTCTGCCTTCCTTTTGCCAAAGTCGGAGGACATTTCGTGGCTCTCAAGGGAGCAGAGATTACTCCAGAGCTTGCTGAAGCGAAAAAGGCAATCAAGACGCTTGGTGGAAAGACGAGAAAGGTCGAGACATTCCAGCTTCTAGAGGAAGCGGGAGAACGCAATATCGTCATCATGGAAAAAATAGAAGCGACGCCGAAAAGCTATCCGCGTAAGGCAGGAGTTCCTGCGAAAAAGCCGTTAGTGTAGGAGTCAATCATAAGTGAGGTCGTAGCCACGTGCTGCGGCCTTTTTTCGTATGGAAAGGTGTTTAAATCAAATTGCTCGTTTTTGATGAAATGGAAGGTATGTAGTCGCTCAGGTTTCTTGGATCATGGAGTCTACAACTCGTACTAGCTCCTCCGAAAGAATGACATCGTGTGAGAGGGTGATTAGACTATGCAAGCAACAGTACTTTCCTCCTTTTTCCGCCGGAACTCCCGACCATATTGCTTCGGCTCTGTCTTGCTTTTCTAGCGGGTGCCATCATGGAATGAAAGCGAGAGAGATTTATAAAGGATGTGAGCAGGCAAAGAGGTGCTGGTTTTTGAACGTATAGTCTCGTTTGTTTTGGTTCGTTTCTTTTTGGACTAGCCTCTATTTAACGTGAAAGAAAGTTTAAACTTTCTGGAGCGCATAACAAGGTACCTCAGCGTCCGCATCTGGCATAACCTCGGTAAAACATTCCGCAAAAACGCGGTCGCTCCTCTATGAATAGGCTTCGATAGAAGTTTTTTTACGGTTTTTCTTCGAGTGGCGTAAATCGTGATCCGGGGAGGGTAACTGCACAAGTCGTAGCGGGAATGGGATTTTGGGGGCTGGAGCTATTATTAAATGCAATGGTACGGTAAAAGGCCTTACGACGGCAGCTGGGATGTGGGTTGTTTCAATCATTGGTTTGGTTCAGTGCAGGGATGTCTGTCGCTGTGATCGTTGCTGCGATTTTTTCGTACCTGACGTTAGACTTTCATAGTCTTTTTCCTCGATTGTTTTCTGTCACCAAGATTTCACATCCTACTGATGAGAGCATTGGAAGTGATGAGAGGCCAAAGCACCGTGACGATCACGATTTTTATGCGGAAGATCATGATTGATGTTTCACGTGAAACGTTTTTCTTTAGCAGGAATTGGGCGAATCTTGCAGAATTACATATATATAAATGAACCTGAAGAAAGCGTATAGGGAAAGAAGATTAGGTCAAAGGCAATTTTACAAACCGATCGGATGGGCAAGAAGAGTCTGTTAAGCAGTATGTACTATAGGGCTTGTGAAGCTTTTTTAAAAGAAGATGCATGCTGTCCTTAACGATGTAAGAGGAGGACCTATGTTAAAAGAGTAGGACTGAACTCACTTACGACGCCAATATGCCATTTTTCCTTAGCAGCAACAATCAAAGAACATATTCAATCTGTCATATCCGGACAATGGATTGGCGGGGGATAACAAAATGTTTCTAGGAAGATTCTGTCGTTGATTGGACAGGACCTTTTTCAGTTTCTAGGACGTATTCAAAAAGTTGTCTTTTCAGCACGAAGAAAGCGGCGAGAAGCTGAAGAAGGAGGAGCGGGATGTAGGGGAGCTACATGAGCACCTGACTTTCGAGAGTGAACGCTTGTATCATTTTTGCGCAATCTTTCAGGATTACTTCGTGATCAAAAATGACTTTTTGAACACCTCTTCAAAGACTTTAAAATAGCACGGATGGAACGGGTAGAAGTGGGGGATTTTTCTATGGCAGTTAAAGATTCATTTTCTCGGATTTTTGGCTTAACGGACAAGACAGATAACGAAGAAATCAAACAAATACCAGTTGAGGAGATTGTACCGAATCCATATCAACCTCGTACTGTATTTGATGACGAGAAAATTGATGAGTTGTGTCAAACGATACGAACTCATGGGCTCATTCAACCGATTGTCGTGCGAGTTCGCGATGGTCGTTACGAATTGATTGCTGGGGAACGACGTTTGCGCGCAACTAGAAAATTGGGCATGGAGAGGATTCCTGCGATTGTCAAAGAGTTTAATGACTCGCAAACAGCCTCTATCGCATTGATTGAGAATTTGCAACGAGAAGGTTTGACAGCTATTGAAGAGGCAGTCGCATATCAAAAGCTGATTGATTTGCACAATTTGACGCAAGAGAGTCTTGCTCAACGTTTGGGTAAAGGACAATCGACAATTGCAAACAAACTGCGCTTGCTCCATTTACCACAAGGAATTCAAGATGCCTTGTTGTCCAGACAAGTAACAGAGCGTCATGCAAGGGCTCTGATTCCGTTAAAAGATCCAGAATTACAAAATAAAGTCCTGTTGGAGATTTTGGAGCGGGAATGGAATGTGAAACAGACGGAAGTGCGCGTGAAGCAGCTTCTAGAACTGGCCGAGAACCCTAAATCGGAAAAAGATGCGAAGCCACGCTGGAAAGCATTCTCAAGAGATACGCGGATTGCGATTAATACTGTACGTCAATCGATCGATATGGTGATCCAGACAGGCCTACCTGTAGAAACAGCAGAAGAAGATCATGATGAATTCTATCAATTCACGATTCGTATTCCAAAAAACAAGGAAACAGGAAATAAATGATCGTAACAAACATGGCGACAAGGTCGCCTTTCTTTTTGGGCAAATGCTGATTATTTATAGGAAAATGAGGCTTTTAGTACTATTCGATTTCCAAAAATATGCATTTCCTGTAAAAAGGCTAGGTAAATCTGCATTTTCGGGGCAAAAATCAGGCTTTTTTGTCTCACTATCTAAAAAAAACAGCGTACGACCAAGCAGCAAATCTGATAACATGGAGAGTACCAACCTGTGCATACTTGCAGGTTTACTCGATAATCAATGAGGATGACTTTGCAGGGGCTTTTTTCGTCTTATCATGTACAGGCGATGTAAAGGTTACTGAATGGCAACGGACGAAGGAATTTGTATAAAAGATCATCGTTTTACAAGAATACGAGCAAATCGTAAATAGACTCGAATGACTAACTAGATGAGGATACAGAAGATGACTTTGAAAGACGTACTGGAGAGTGTACTGGTCGAGCCACAAGCTTTCCTACACGACAAAAAAGAGGTGGAGAAGTTGGGAAAAATCATTGCGGTTGCGAACCAGAAAGGCGGCGTCGGGAAAACGACTACGTCCGTCAATCTAAGCGCTTGTTTGGCCGCATTGGGGAAAAAGGTGCTGCTGGTTGATATTGATCCCCAAGGAAATGCAACCAGTGGGATCGGGGTAAATAAGGCAGATGTTAAGTACTGCATTTATGATGTCCTGATCAATGATATCAACCCTGTCGATGCGACTTTGCCAACTGAAATTGAAGGATTAATGATCATTCCTGCCACCATTCAATTGGCAGGTGCGGAAATCGAGCTGGTTCCTACGATTTCTCGTGAGGTTCGTCTGAAAAAGGCGCTGGAAGTTGTCAAGGACAAGTACGATTACGTCATCATCGATTGCCCGCCATCCTTAGGGATTTTGACCGTAAATTCTTTGACAGCATCTGATTCGGTCTTGATTCCAATCCAGTGTGAATACTATGCGCTAGAAGGATTAAGCCAACTATTGAACACCATTCGTTTGGTCCAAAAACACTTGAATTCGCAGCTTGCCATCGAAGGCGTCGTGCTGACGATGCTCGATGCACGTACGAATCTCGGTCTGCAAGTGATTGAAGAAGTGAAAAAGTATTTTCAGGACAAAGTATACAAGACAATTATTCCTCGAAATGTACGCTTGAGTGAAGCACCATCACACGGACAAGCCATCATTACGTACGATCCACGCTCACGAGGAGCGGAAGTCTATACTGATTTGGCGAAGGAAGTGGTAGGGGTATGAGTAGAGGATTGGGAAAAGGGCTGAATGCGCTTATTACTTCCAATCTCATCGAAGAAGGGGAACAGGTAAAAGAGGTTTCCATCAATGAGATTCGTCCTAACCCTTATCAGCCCCGGAAAGAATTCGAGCAATCAGCTATTGAGGAACTGGCACAGTCGATCAAAGAGCATGGGATCATCCAACCACTAATTGTTCGGAAAAGCATCAAAGGTTACGAGCTGGTAGCTGGTGAAAGAAGATTGCGCGCTGCAAAGCTAGCAGGGTTAAAAGAGGTTCCGGTAGTCGTAAAGGCGTACACAGATCAGCAATTAATGGAGATTGCCCTGATCGAGAACTTACAACGGGAAAATCTGAATCCACTCGAAGAGGCAGAGGCTTATGACAAGCTGATTTCCCACCATGATTATACGCAAGAACAGCTTGCACAAAAGATAGGGAAGAGTCGACCGCATGTAGCCAACATGCTTCGTTTGCTGCAACTGCCAGAGAAGATCCGAAAAATGGTATCGGCAGCTGAACTATCCATGGGACATTCACGTGCTTTGCTTGGGGTAACGGATAAGAAAGTACAACAACAGCTTGCAAATGACGTAGTGGAAAAAGGATTGAGTGTTCGTCAGCTGGAAGAGATCGTGAAGCAGCTCAATGTTTCACGTGAAACAAAAAAGAAAAAGTCAGCGAAAAACGAGCCAGTTTTGATCGAGATGGAGGAACGGCTGCGCAGCCGTTTTGGGACATCGGTCAAGATTAAAAAAGGGTCAAAGCGCGGCAAGATCGAAATTGACTTCTATTCACAGGAAGACTTGGAACGAATCATCGAAATGCTGAATATAGAGAAGTAAGTCCAGGAGGTAGTCATGGCGATCATCTATTTGGATAACGCAGCTTCTACATGGCCGAAGCCACCAGCAGTCAAAGAAATGATGGCGGAGGTCATCGAGGATTTTGCTGCAAATCCTGGCCGAGGTGGACATGCACTGGCGATGAAAGCGAGTAAAGCTGTGTTTCGGACACGGGTGCAAGTGTCGCGGTTGTTTGGGGTTCAAAACCCGAATAACCTCTTTTTTTATCTCAATGCCACTCAAGCGCTTAATCAGGCGATAAAAGGGTTTTTACAAGCAGGCGATCATGTTATTTCTTCATCTGTTGAGCATAATTCGGTAAGACGTCCCATCGAGTTCATGCGCAAAAACAACCAAGTAGAAGCTACTTTTGTAGAGCCAAGAGAAGACCATCAATTCTATGTAGAGGATTTTGCCCAGGCAATTACGCCCTCAACGCGGTTAATCGTTGTGAGCCATGCTTCCAATCTGACAGGTGTCATCCTGCCTGTTGCCGAACTGGGGAAACTGGCAAAAGAGCACGGAATTACGTTTTTGGTGGATGCTTCTCAGTCTGCTGGTGTTTTGCCTATCGATGTAGAGGCAATGAATATTCATATGCTTGCTTTTCCTGGGCACAAAGGGCTTTACGGTCCACAAGGTACCGGTGGTTTGTACGTAAGTAGTGATATTGATCTCGAGCCCTTGATTCATGGGGGGACAGGCAGTCAGTCTGAAGCCATTGATCAACCGACAACTCGTCCAGACCGATACGAAAGCGGGACACTCAATACGGTTGGTTTGGCAGGGCTGCAAGCAGGCGTTGATTTTGTCATGGAAAAAGGTGTGGACAACATTCGTCAGCACGAATGGGAATTGGTGAAACAAACGATCCTTGGATTGCAGCAAATCGAGGGTGTACATGTCTACGGACCGGGGATTGAGATCGAACGTGTGGGCGTGGTTGCTTTTAATATCGGAGAGGTGGATGCGGCGGAGGTATCGTTTATCCTGGATCAACAATACGGGATTGCGACCAGATCGGGTTTTCATTGCACGCCATTGGGTCACCAGACTGCCGGTACAGAACAACGTGGAGCCGTTCGAGCCAGCTTTGGAATTTTCAACTCAGAGAAAGATGTAGAAGCGCTTCATAACGCTGTTCGGGAAATAGCAGCAGCGTTTGTGTAAGGGTAAGGCATCTGTAGGGGGACAGCGCAAGTGATCTTGCTGGGAACATTGGTCAACGCCGGAGCAATCATCTTAGGAGCATTGTTAGGCAGAATGTTGAAGCGAATTCCGGAGTCGATGCGACAAACCGTCATGCAAGGGATTGCTCTGGCCGTATTCATATTGGGTATTAAAATGTGCCTCGGTTCGGATAACTTTTTACTCGTGATTATCAGTATTGTGCTAGGAACAGTAATAGGTGAATGGATTGGGATTGAAAAAGGCTTAAACAATCTGGGGCACTGGCTGGAGAGGAAAGTCGGGGGGAGCCAAGGGAGTATCGCCACTGGTTTTATCACGGGGACGCTGGTGTACTGTATTGGAGCCATGGCTGTACTCGGTTCATTGGACAGTGGTTTGCGTAACAATCACGAAGTACTGTTTATGAAAGCAATGCTAGACGGATTCTCTGCGATCATTTTTGCATCAACACTAGGAATCGGTGTCATCTTTTCGGCAGTACCCGTGTTTTTATATCAAGGCATGATTGCGTTATTATCTACAAGCATTTACAGTGTGGTGAGCGAAACGATGCTGAATGCGATCCTGGTAGAAGTAACGGCGGTAGGTGGCTTGATGATTATTGCCATTGGGTTAAACGTTTTGGAGATCAAACAGATCAGGGTAGCCAACATGATGCCAGCATTAGTGATCGCAGCAGTCGGTGTTCCCTTTATCGATTGGGTTTCAAAGCTGTTTTCATAGTTGGTACAGAGGCTCTTCCTTCGGGAGGAGTCTTTTTTTATGAAAAATCAACTATCATCGATAAAAATAGCATGCGATAATATGATACAAAAACTTAATTTGCGAGCAAGGATGGATAATTGGGACGTGACAGTAGCGTACGACAGCAAGTTGGGGAGAGAATGATTATGTTGGGTGTTATCGTCAATCCTGTATCGGGTAATGGCACAGGGTTGAAAGTATGGAGGCAAATTGAGCCGACGCTACGATGTCTGGGAGCGCCTTTTCATGTCAGGTTGACATCAGGAGAGGGGGACGACAAAAAATTATCAAAAGAGCTGATTCAAAAAGAGGGAGTAAAAACAATCATTGCTGTCGGAGGGGATGGAACTGTCCGAGGCGTGATAAATGGGATATACGATTCGAAACAAGATTGCCGATTTGGATTGGTGCCGGCTGGTTCCGGGAATGATTTCGCTCGCGGACATGGAATTCCGATGAAACCGTTACAGGCATTAGAGCGAATTCTGTCGGAAAAAGGGGAAAAGCGAATCGATCTGATTTTATTGAATGGGGAAGTAGCTGCGAATTCAATCGGGGCCGGATTCGATGCACAGGTAGCAAAGGTAACGGATCAAGCTGTGTACAAAGCTTGGCTGAATGGGTACAGGTTAGGAGCACTTGCCTACATTATATCGGTGATTCGCGTCGTATGTACGTATCAGCCACGTGACATCGTACTGAACGTTGATGGTATTGAGGCTCGTTTAGAGGCTGCCTGGCTAGTTGTCGCTGCCAATATTCCGAATTACGGAGGCGGAATGCTAATTTGTCCCGATGCTATACCGGACGATGGAATTGCGGATATTTGCGTAGTAAGTGGTATGAGTCGGCTCGGATTGTTAGCTGCTTTTCCGAAAATATTCACAGGAGCTCACCGTCATCATCCGGGTGTCCGCTTTTATAGGGGAAAGCATGTAACGATACATACAGCGGGACAGCTACCTGTCCATGCAGATGGGGAAAGCGTAGCGCCAACACCGATCAGTGCCCAAGTGATCGAAAAGTGCCTGACGATTTACACGTAAAAAAATAGACCTGTCATCCGTTGAGGGAGAGAACAGATCAAAAAGTAAGTTTTCTAAAGAGGGATGGAACCTTTTGCAGAAAGAAACGGTCAATCATATAAGACACTATCGAATCGACTAGGCGTAGAAGCCAGTGTTACGGCTTTTGCCAGTCCGGAAGCTATGGTATCTGCCATGTTCATGACGATGGAGAGGCGGGTATTTTGAAGGACAAAATACTCCATGAATCCTCCTACGTTGACAATCCCGGTAATGTGGAAGGAACCAACAGGAGGCAGCTCTTTTTTAACACCAGCCCCTGGTTTTAGTGGACCATTCATCACATTGATGTTTCCGACGTGGCTAAATTGACCTAAACAGGCATCGACCGCAATAAGTGTAGCTGTCGGATGATTCGCCTGGATGAGCTCTAACTTTTCCTTAAGATTCATGGCGTGTACAGGATCCTCAAGCGTTCCGTACACTTGCAAAAAACGAGGTGACTGCGCGATGAGCTTGGTTCCTACTAATGGGCCTAGAGCATCACCAGTAGAACGGTCTGTCCCAATACATACAATGACAAGGTCGTCATCGAACCGATTTAAGCGAAAGCGCTGGGCAAGGTGACCGGCGAGATGCTCGTCTGCGTTTTCACTGCGGTATTCCACTTTAAAAGGTGGCAAAGAATAATCCTTGCGATTATCGGATGTACTCATGGAAACCCCCACTCTTGCCGACTTGGCTTAAACCAACCTGTAAAAGGTTATATAAAAGTATTCACAGTATCGTACCGATATGACATTTTTATACCTGCTAATGGGAAAGTTACGTAGGTTTTGAAAACTCAGTGAGGCTGGCATGCATGAAAACGAACAGGTAAAATAAGAGGAGCCTATAGTAGTTTGTGTGAAAGAGATGAGGGGGAGTGAAATGGGAGGAGAGACAGTACTGATCGCATTTGATTCCACGCAGCAAGCCTTGCGGGCAGAAATGCTGCTGGAGTACGAAGATATTGAGATCGATACAAGACCAACGCCAAAAGAAATAACGGCAGGCTGTGCCCTTTCCATTGAGTTCCCACTGTCGGATTACTTACGAGCGAAAGCGATCATGATGGAACAGCAGGTGGTAATACGAGGATACTTCCGTCAGTTTTTCGGCCAGTATAGCGAGGTGGACGAAAGCGGGGAGCAGAAGGAGCGGGAGGAATGAAGCAAGCTGGTTTCTTTGAAAGGATTTATGCCCAGGTACATGCGTATATGACAGATGCAGATATGTGGGTAAATATAGGGATGGCTGTACTGAAAATAGTCGCGATCATCCTGTTATCGCGAATCGTCGTTTCTGTTGTGCAATCGGGCGTAAATAAAGTGTTCCAGCATCGCCACGGAAGCAAGATTCAAATGGATCAACGCCGAGTGGACACTATGCGGGTGCTCGTCAACCATATCGTTCAGTACGGCATTTACTTTTTGGCGATTCTCATGATCTTGCAGCTGTTGGGCATTGATTTGCGCCCCGTTTTGGTAAGCGCAGGGGTACTGGGACTGGCAGTTGGTTTCGGGGCGCAAAGTCTCGTGCGTGATATTATTACGGGATTTTTCATTATTTTTGAGGATCAATTTGCTGTTGGAGACGTTGTAACGATCAACAACTTGACAGGCACGGTGCAGGAGATTGGTCTGCGCATTACAAAGGTGCGAAGCTGGACGGGTGAGGTACACATCTTTCCAAACGGCACGATTAATCAAGTGACCAACTTTTCATTGCAAAATACGTTAGCCGTTGTCGACGTATCTGTAGCATATGAAGAAGATCTGAATCAAGTTGAGTCTGTGCTCAAAGAAGTATTGGCATCGGCTCAGACAGAATTGACGGATATCGTAGCTGAGCCACAGATTTTGGGAGTACATGCACTGGGGCCTTCTGAAGTCATCATCCGGGTTACGGCTGAGTGTAAGCCGAACACACATCACGGAGTCAATCGAAATTTGCGTGCGAAGATCAGAACGGAATTAACCAACCGAGGCATTCAAATTCCGTATCCAAAAATCGTCGCGGTGTCTGGAAAGGGAACAGTGTAGAGAGGAGAAAGAGATATGGAACGCAAGCAATTTGGACTGGGGGATGTCGTACAGATGAAAAAGCCGCATCCATGTGGCACGAATGCGTGGAAGGTCATACGCATGGGCATGGATGTGCGAATCAAATGTACGGGTTGCGATCATAGTGTGATGATTGGACGACTAGAATTTGAACGCAAGCTGAAAAAGATACTGATTCGCGCGGAGGAAGAACCGCAAGCATAAACCATATTTCTTTGATCAACCCCTCTGTCTTTTTCTACAATGCCTGTAAACGATGAAGCGACGCACTTATATGCTTCACGGAGCGGCTTTGTCGTTTTAGACGGGAGGGGTTCGATGAAAAAGATGAGTGTTCGGTGGTTGCAATGGGTAGTAGTGCTTGCGCTTTTCCTACTTCCATCACAGGGAGTGTGGGCAAAGTCGGCAAACGAATGGGGAGTGAGAATATCCCCGGCTGACAAATCGGCGGAAATAGACCCGAATCAAATCATTACACTGACGTTTTCGGGGCCGGTTTCGTTAAAAAATGGGCAAGAGCTCTCCGACAAGTCTGGTCTCTCGATTATTTCACTCACGGACGCGAAAAAAAAGAAGGTTCGTTTTACGGCGAAATGGAACAAAACAGATCGAAGCATGACAATTGATCCGGAAGGAAATCTGGAAGCAGGGGCGTCCTATCGAGTTAGCTTGCTGGCCAAAAAAGTGAAGGATCAGCGAGGCAATTTGAATCCAGAGCTGGCTAGCACGTTTCAAACGAAAAAACCTGTGGATAATATCGCTCCACAAGCAGTCATATTGCCTGGTCACGGAGCTAAAAATGTAAAGCTCCAGGATAAAGTGACACTCCAGTTTGCAGAAGAGATTACTTTGGTTGATGGTGGAGCCCTATCCAGCAAAACGGCCGGGCCATTAGTTCGTGTAACAGATGAAAAAGGGACTGTCGTTCCGCACACAATTACATGGAACAAAAGTAAGCGGATGTTGTCTGTGAAGCCAAAAGGAAAATGGCAGCCACATACGAGATATCAGGTAAGTCTCATTGCGGGCTTGGTTAAGGACACAGCAGGTAATTTAAATCAAGCGCAGTGGATAACTTTTCAGACCGGATCGAAGTAATTCAAGCATGTGGGTAAAAAAAAGGATGCAGCCAATTTAGAGGCGCATCCTTTTTCCTTTTGTACGATCAAATGTATCTCCCGGTGATGGTACTTAGGTTATGACTGATCATTATCCCTAGGCTGCATTGCCTTGGCTATGATCTATGTGGAATTAGAGAAGGTAAGGCTGCTGAGGATGCAAGCTTACCTTCAGATAGGCTGGATGGCAGCGGAGTAGGTTAGTTGCAGTCACAACCTACGATAACGAGAAGGATGAACAGAACCAAGATCAGCGCGAAATCGTCGAAACCGTTAAAGATACCCACTTGCTAACACCTCCTACCGTAGTTTCAATACTCATGCTATGTAGAAACCCACAACGGGGTATAGGCGGATGCCCTGGTTCCAAGAAAATAAGTTATGCACAGCATATCCACAGAAAATGTGGACAACTTTTTGCGAAGAAAAGGAGTGTCTGCAGACGATGTGGGAGACAAAAAGTTGTTAGTAAATACTTATCCACAGACTTATCCACAAAAGAGGATTTTCTCTGGATAAATCGACGGTAATTATCGAATATTTTAAAAATTTTTATTAGTAAGAAGGAATTTGGCAGGTGAAAATATAATTACACACTTATAATTTTGGCAAAAATAGATAGAAGAAAAGGGGCGATTGAGATTTGAAGAAGCAAGTATTTGCATCAGTTACGGCTTTGGCCATTGCATTGTCGACAGTATCCGTACCATTTATTCCTTACAGCACGCAGGCGGTAGCTCTTGCTGCTGAAAAGCCTTCTTATCAAACTCGCGCTGAGATCCCAGATGCGTACAAGTGGAAGCTGGATGATATTTATCCGACTGTTAAGGAATGGGAAAAGGATGTTGCAAAGGTTGAATCTTTGGCAAACGCTTTCACAAAACACAAAGGCAAGCTGGGTACATCTTCTGCTACGATGCAGGCGGCATTCGATGACTATGTTGAGTTGATGCGCTTAAATGACAAAGCATACGTGTACGCGAACATGTCTCTCGATGTAAACTCCGCGAATCCTGATCTGCAAAAGCTGGGAGACCGCGCTGAGAAAATGTCCACACTTGTCACAGAAAAAACTTCATGGGTACAGCCTGAAATTGTTGCGATTCCAGATGGTAAAATAAAGAGCTTGCTGTCTAAAAAGGAGCTTGAGCCTTACAAACTGTTTATCGAGGACATGCTAAGAACGAAGCCGTACTCACTCTCTGCGGATATGGAGCAGCTCTTGGCGAAATCGTCTCCTTTGGGAGGTGCACCGACCAACATTTACAGCATGCTGTCCAAAGACGTGAGGTTCCCTAAAATCAAAGATGAGACAGGCAAGGAAGTTCAGTTAACTCGTGCCAATTTCATTTCCTACATGGAAAGCAAAGATCAAAATGTGCGCAGAGAAGCGTTCAAGGCCTATTATGGGGCTCTGATCGATTTCCAAGACTCGTTTGCATCAACATTGGCTGCCAAAGTAAAGGGCGATAATTTCTACGCAGCGGTACGCAATTACGATTCTGCGCTGGAAGCAAGCCTAACACCGAACAACGTACCGACGAAGGTGTATGATGAGCTGATTGACACGGTGAATGATAATCTGCCATTGCTGCATCGCTACATTTCTTTGAAAAAGAAAATGCTTGGCGTGAAGGAATTGCACATGTACGACATTTACGTGCCGATCGTTCCATCTGATGACAAATATATTTCCTTCGACGAAGGAAAGAAAATCGTCGTTAATGGTTTGGGAGTAATGGGTGATGACTATGTGAAGGCAATGTCTGACGGCCTGGATGGCGGATGGGTAGATGTCTATTCCACCGATGACAAGCGCACGGGTGCCTACCAATGGGGTGCTTATGATACACATCCATATGTACTGTTGAACCACCAAGGTACGCTCGATGATGTGTACACCATCGCTCATGAGATGGGACACGCCATGCAGTCGTATTATACGAACAAAAATCAACCTTATATTTCGTCCAACTACCCAACCTTCACGGCAGAAGTGGCTTCTACCATGAATGAAACTCTGCTGTTCAAGAGCATGTACGCGAAGGCGAAGACGAAAGAAGAGAAGATGTATCTCTTGAATCACTATCTGGAAAACTTCCGTTCCACGCTGTTCCGTCAGACGCAGTTCGCGGAGTTTGAGAGAGCGATTCACGAGAAGGAGCAAGCGGGAGAATCTCTGAATGCGGAAGCGATCAAGAAGATCTACCTCGACATCAACAAGAAGTACTACGGAAAAGACATGGTTTCCGATGAGGAAATCGGTATGGAATGGGCACGTGTGAGCCATTTCTACAACTATAAATACTACGTTTATCAATACTCGACGAGCTTTGCCGCTGCACAAGCATTAGCGAAGCAAATCATGGATGAAGGTCAGCCAGCTGTGGATCGAGTTCGTAAAAACTTCCTCGAAGCGGGTAACTCTGCTCCGCCTATCGAGGTGCTGAAAGCAGCAGGTGTGGACATGTCCACGTCCCAGCCAATCGAGCAAGCGATGGAAATCTTTGAAGAGACATTGAATGAGCTGGAAAAGCTGGTAAACGAGAAGTAAAGAAGCAATAGCAGCAAAACAGGCTCCCTTCCATTACGGAGAGGAGCCTGTTTTTTTGTATGTATCAATAGGCAATGCCTACTCGCGCCCGAATGTACTCGGAACGAGAGAGCTGCTGATACGTAAACTCCGCCGTATCTGGCACGGAAATTTGCATCCCATCTACAGGCAACTGGTGAGCCTCGACCCGGTAAGTGCCTGTATACTCGCCATCAGGCAAATAGGTCGGGCAAACAATAGTCCAATCGAGCTCGGACTGTTCCAAGAGCGAGTATGCCTTGTGATGTTCCTCGGCAGCACGCGTCAATTTTTGTCTGGACTCACTGGATTGATAGCGGAGCAGGTCAGGAGAAACTCTGCTTTGCAAGATGCCGGCGGTGCCCACCGTAATAATGCGTGAAACGCCTTCTCGCCTCATTGCTTCAATAATATAGGGAGTTCCTTCGGATAACGTCGTTGCCTTGTCTGTCCCGAGCGCGCTAATGACCGCGTCGACTCCACGCATGGCTGATGCAACATCCTTTTGATCGAGGACGTTTCCGGTCAGAACACGAAGATTTTCAGCAGCCAGATGAAGAAGCTTGTCTGCCGAGCGAACGAGAGCAGTTATTTCATGCCCATCTTTTAATGCATAGTCGAGGATATGGCTTCCTACGCGACCAGTGGCACCAAGGAGTAAGAGCTTCATTTTTTAGTCACCTCGTTACCTTTCCTTTTACCGTAGCAAACAGATTCTGTTTGTCTAGTCTATCATTTCTTTTTTTGTCCCACCACATGGAGCTATGATTAAGAGGCAGGATGAGGCAAGTAAAAAAAAGCTTCCACAAGGAGACAATTGTAATCTGAAAACCAAATCTATATACTTAAAAGGATATCAGGATGATGATAAGGGAGTGTATATAGATGGGTGCATCATGCGGGATTGTAGGTCTTCCTAACGTAGGAAAATCGACATTGTTTAATGCCATTACACAAGCGGGCGCTGAATCGGCTAACTACCCGTTCTGTACGATTGACCCGAACGTAGGGATCGTGGAGGTGCCAGACGAGCGTCTGGAAAAGCTGACACAAATCGTTGTACCGAACAAGGTAGTTCCAACTGCGTTTGAATTCGTAGACATTGCAGGCTTGGTAAAAGGCGCGAGCAGAGGTGAAGGACTTGGCAACCAGTTCCTGGGTCACATCCGTGAAGTAGACGCGATTGCCCATGTTGTTCGTTGCTTTGAAGATGAGAACATCACGCACGTAGCAGGTCGTGTCGATCCTTTGAGCGATATCGAGACAATCAACCTGGAGCTGATTTTTGCTGACCTGGACTCTGTTGATCGTCGTATTGATCGTATTGCACGCAAAGTGAAATCCGGCGACAAAGAATCCAAGCAAGAGCTGGACGTGCTGGAAAAATTGAAAGCAGCATTTGAAGAGGGTCAATCTGCTCGCAGTGTTGAACTCGATGACGAAGAGCGCAAATGGATTCGCGATTTGCATCTGCTGACAATCAAGCCAATGCTGTACGTGTGCAACGTAGCGGAAGACGGCATTAACGATGCAGACAACAACCCGCATGTGCAGACAGTACGCCAACATGCAGCGAGTGAAGGTGCAGAAGTGGTTGTCATCAGCGCGAAAGTAGAGGCGGAAATCGCTGAACTCGAGGGCGAAGACAAAGAGATGTTCTTGGAAGAGCTCGGTCTTACTGAGTCCGGTCTCGATCGCTTGATTCGTGCTGCTTACAAACTGTTGGGATTAGTAACTTATTTCACTGCAGGTGTACAAGAAGTTCGCGCATGGACCATCCGTCAGGGTACAAAGGCTCCAGGAGCGGCAGGCGTGATTCATACCGATTTCGAGCGCGGATTCATTCGTGCGGAAGTGATTGCTTATGATCATCTGGTAGATGCTGGTTCCGTGGCAGTAGCGAGAGAACGTGGGAAGTACCGTCTTGAAGGGAAAGAGTACGTAGTGGCAGATGGAGATGTTATGCATTTCCGTTTCAATGTTTAGTACGAAATTCTTGATTCGAACTAGGCGGTTTGTTATAATACGATAATGCGAGTATTTATGGAGTGCATGTTTTGTGCGTTTCGTTTTAGCACTCGCTCCTTGCCCGAACAGGGCCGCTAAAGTCCATAAGGAGGTGAAAAGGTATGCGCCAATACGAAGTAATGTATGTATTGCGTCCAGACCTTGAAGAAGAGAAAGTAAAATCCAATGTAGCTCGTTACAGCGATGTTGTAACTAACTATGGTGGCGAAATCTCTAAGCTTCAAGAAATGGGTAAACGTCGTCTTGCGTACGAGATCAACAAGTTCCGTGAAGGTTACTACGTTTTGATGAACTTCAAAGCGAACTCCGATGCTGTTGCGGAAGCTGAGCGTCTGATGAAAATCAATGACGATGTAATCCGCTTTATGTTTGTTCGTGATGAGAAGTAATCATTGTCGCGATCAGAGGGGGAACCAAGATGAATAAAGTCATTCTCATCGGCAACCTGACGAAAGATCCTGAACTTCGCTACACGCCAAATGGCGTTGCCGTTGCCACTTTTACTGTGGCCGTTAATCGTCCCCGCACCAATCAAGCGGGAGAGAGAGAAACGGACTTCATTAACATTGTCGCTTGGCAAAAACTTGCCGACCTGTGCGCAAGCTATTTGCGTAAAGGTAGACAAGCAGCCATCGAAGGACGTATGCAAACACGCTCCTATGATAATAAAGAAGGTAAAAAGGTATACGTGACGGAAGTCGTTGCGGAGAACGTTCAATTTTTGGGCGGTCGAGGTAATGAATCCGGCGGAGACAATCCAGGATACGATCCAGGACCAGGCATGGGTGGCGGTAACAAACCATCCGGTCAACGAAATAATGACTACGATCCGTTTGGTGATCCTTTCGCGAGTGCAGGCAAGCCGATCAACATTTCAGATGATGACTTGCCGTTCTAGTATCGTATAACTTTCACATTCCTAAGAGGGAGGGACTATCATGGCACGCAAAGGACGTCCTAATAAGCGTCGTAAAGTATGCTTCTTTAAAGTGAACAAAATCAAGCACATCGATTATAAAGATATTGATTTGCTGAAAAAGTTCATCAGCGAGCGCGGCAAAATCTTGCCACGTCGTGTAACTGGTACTTCTGCGAAGTATCAACGTGCACTGACAATCGCAATCAAGCGATCCCGTCAAGTAGCACTGTTGCCTTACACTGCTGAATAAGTTGCAAAAGCTATAAAAAGGGGGGCACAATTGCGTGGCCCTCTTTTTTCCATAGTTTTCTGTACATGAGACATGAATAATGAGGTGCTGACATGCCGTCCAAAACGAAACACTTGGCTGAAAATGCCCTTATGCTGGGTATCGCACTGGTGCTGCTGTTTCTCGGTACATATACCATACTGGGAGGACTCGTCAGTTTCCTGATACCTCTGCCTTTTATCCTTTTGGCAGTAAATCGAACAGTACGTAACATGGTATGGATTTCCCTTGCCTTTACGTTTCTGGGCTGGATCATTACGGGTCCGTTTGCGGCTACACTTGCTTTTTCAAGTGCGGTTTGGGGTTCAGTCATGGGGATTTTTTATGCGAGAAAAGGAACGGCTCTTCCGGCGATTGTGGCAGGGGCAGGCGTTGCCTTTTTAGGTGTCGTTTCCATGATGGCATTTATGGCATTCGGGATGAACGTTGATTTTAATGCCATCACGCAAGAAGTTGCTAAGCTACGTCCAGCAATGGTGCCAAAAGAGCAGTTTGATCAGCTTCTTGAACTGGGCAAAATCGTCTTGCCTACGAGTCTTGTCATGTTCAGCTTTCTATCGACCGCCATTATTCATGGATTGGCGAGTCTGATTGGACGACGTCTGCGCAGACCGATTCCAGCATTGAAGCCAATTCGGGAATGGAGCTTCCCACGATCATTGCTTTATTACTACTTCATTGCGATGATCAGTCTTTTGTTGTTTGCCGAAAGCATGCAGGGAACGTTTTGGGAAATCGCCTTGATGAACCTGAAAGTCATGCTGGATGCAATTTTTGTTTTGCAGGGCTTGAGTTTTTGTCTGTTTGCAGCCTATTTATACGGCTGGAAGAGGCTGACTCCTGTGCTCGTTGTCTGTCTATTTATTTTTCCACCCCTAAGTACTATACTTAGTCTAGTAGGGATATTTGACCTAGGAATTCGTTTGCGTGAAAAACTGGAAACAAGAGTGAAGAGGGGCTGAGGAAATGCCCAAGTTCCTGTTAAAGCGTTGGTACGGGATGCACATGGTCCTGGCACTCAGCTTTAGCTTGCTGTTGTTGGGGATTTTGACCTTGTTCCATTGGATGTACGGGGCGATCGGCATGGTGTGCCTGATTGGCTTGGTTCTTTACGCTCTTCAAGCAGAAAAGGGGTTCCAACGAGACTTGCGCCTGTACTTGGCGACGGTCACCCATCGCGTGAAGAAGGCGGGAGAAGGCGTTATCCAGGAACTGCCGATCGGAATTCTTTTATACAACGAGGAAAAGGCAATTGAGTGGGTAAACCCGTATATGACGCATATGTCCGGGGATGAAACCATGATCGGGAAAAGCCTCCAAGAGGTATTCCCCCAACTGGTTTGGAAGCCGGAGCAAAAACGGCTGGAGTTTACTTATAACGAGCGGGTATACGAAGTCATTGTTCGGTCCGATGAGCGCCTTTTGTATTTCAAGGACATTACGGATTTCAAAGAATTGACGACTCGTTACCATCGAGAAAAGGCTGCACTTGCCATCATTCACCTCGACAACTTGGACGAGGTTGGACAAGTCATGGATGATCAGAGCCGTACGCTGCTCTCTACAAGCGTGGCTGGTGTGATTACAGAGTGGGCCAACAAACATGGCATATATCTTCGCCGAATCACAGCCGACAAGTTTTTGGCTCTGATGGAACGGGAAGCACTTGATAAATTGGAAGAATCGCGATTTGACATTCTCGATGTAGTACGGGAGATGACGGCTGACAACAAGATTCCGATTACGCTCAGTATCGGGGTTGGAGCGGCGGCTACCACTTACATTGAGCTGGGACAAATGGCGCAATCAAGCTTGGATATCGCATTAGGGCGCGGTGGCGACCAGTGCGCTGTCAAGATTGGCAACAAGCTCACTTTCTACGGTGGGAAATCGAATGCGGTGGAAAAGCGGACACGTGTCCGGGCTCGTGTTATTGCACATGCTTTGCGTGATCTCATTCATGAGGCCGAGCACGTCATTGTCATGGGGCATAAACAGCCTGACATGGATTCCATCGGGGCATCACTTGGTGTATTGAAAGCTGTGCAGCTGCACAACAAAACGGCTTATATTGTCATGGATGAAGGCAATCATTCTGTCGAGCGTCTGATGAAAGAGATTTATGCCAATGAAGAGTTGGCTGAGACCTTTATCACGCCAGAACAGGCAATCCGACTCATCTCCGGTCGCACATTGCTGGTAGTCGTCGATACGCATCGACCATCGCTGGTGATTGAGCCGAAGCTGTTGACGGAAACGAGCCGAATTGTGGTGATCGACCACCATCGACGTTCGGAGGAGTTCATTGAGCCAGTACTCTTGTATCTGGAACCGTATGCTTCTTCGACGGCCGAGCTTGTTACGGAACTCTTGCAATATCAGAGCGAGCGATTGAATATCGACAATCTGATTGCAACGGCACTGTTAGCAGGGATTGTGGTGGATACCAAAAGCTTTGCCTTCCGCACAGGTTCACGGACCTTCGAAGCGGCGTCTTTCCTTCGCCGTAACGGGGCTGATACCGCGGCTGTCCAGCGCCTGTTGAAGGAAGATCTGGGCCAGTATGTGAAGCGGGCAAAAATTATCATGAATACGGAAACGTACCGTGACAACATGGCGATTGCCATAGGCGATCCGTCTGAGGATTACACGCAGGTACAGGTGGCGCAAGCTGCTGAGCAGCTACTCACCTTGTCAGGTATCCAGGCGTCGTTTGTTGTTGCAGAGCGATCCGACGATACGATCTTGATCAGTGGACGTTCTTTGGGCGACATAAATGTTCAGTCGATCATGGAACTGCTGGGTGGAGGCGGTCACCTCACTGGTGCTGCGACACAAATTCAAGGCATATCAATTAAAGAAGCAACACGTCGTTTGAAAGAAGCGATTGACTCGGTCGTATAGGCCAAAATATAAAGGGGGAAACGATGATGAAAGTCATTTTTCTTCAAGATGTAAAAGGCCAAGGGAAAAAAGGCGAAGTTAAGGATTTGTCAGAGGGCTATGTACGCAACTTCTTGTTGCCAAAGAAGCTGGTAAAAGAAGCGACAGATAGCAACGTGAAAACGCTCGACGCTCAAAAGCGCAGCGAAGATAAGCGCAAGGAGCAAGAAAAGCTGGATGCTCAGGAGCTGGGCAAAAAGCTGGAAGAGTTGACAGTGAAAGTAACAGGAAAAGCAGGCGAAGGTGGTCGCTTGTTCGGTGCAATTTCCAGCAAACAAGTAGCGCAAGCGCTTGAAGATCAGTATAAAATCAAAGTAGACAAGCGTAAGCTCGAAATGGATGCAATCCGTGCTTTGGGCGTGACGCAAATCAAAGTAAAACTGCACAACGAAGTAACGGTGACTCTGAAAGTACACGTTGTGGAAGAATAATGTCTCAATTGTGGGGGGTGTGACGTGAGCGACCTGTTTTTGGATCGTGTGCCGCCACAGAACAAGGAAGCGGAACAATCGGTACTGGGTGCCGTGTTCTTGTCTAAGGAAGCTTTAATCACGGCCATTGAGATTCTCCGTCCGGAGGATTTTTACAAGACAGCGCATCAGCGCATCTTTCAAACGATGGTGGACCTGTATGAAAAAGGCGAACCTGTCGATCTGGTTACGGTTACAGCTGATCTACAGGATCACAAGCTGCTGGATGAAGTCGGCGGGGTTACGTATCTCACGGAAATCGCCAGTTCAGTTCCAACGGCTGCCAACATCGAATACTACGCAAAAATTGTAGAAGAAAAATCACTGCTTCGTCGATTGATTCATACAGCTACCAAGATTGCCAATGACGGCTACTCCCGTGAGGATGATGTCACGCAGATCATCGCGGATGCGGAGAAGTACATCATGGAGATCGGCCAAAATCGCAACAGTGGCGGTTTTACACCGATTCGGGATGCTCTTCTGGAAACGTATGAGCGGATTGAGTTTTTGAGTCAGCGACGCGGTGATATTACCGGGATTTCTACGGGATATACTGATTTGGACAAGATGACAGCAGGATTGCAACGCAGTGACCTGATTATCTTGGCGGCCCGTCCTTCCGTAGGGAAGACGGCTTTTGCCTTGAATCTCGCGCAAAACGTAGCAGCCCGTGCAGGTGAGACCGTAGCCATCTTCTCCTTGGAGATGGGTGCTTCTCAGCTGGTTCAGCGTATGATTTGTGCGGAGGGCAATCTGGATGCGTCCCGGATGCGTTCCGGTACACTGGAGGAAGACGATTGGCAAAAGCTGACGATGGCAATCGGTACGCTGGCGAAAGCGCCGATTTACATCGATGATTCACCAGGGGTTACTGTACAGGACATCCGGGCAAAATGCCGTCGCCTTCAGACAGAGAGGGGCTTGGGCCTGATCCTGATTGATTACCTTCAGCTGATTCATGGACGAGGCAAAGGAGATAACCGTCAGCAGGAAGTATCTGAGATCTCGCGTACGCTTAAAGGGATCGCGCGTGAGCTGAACGTGCCGGTTATCGCCCTGTCGCAGTTGAGCCGTGGTGTAGAGCAACGGCAGGACAAGCGACCGATGATGTCCGATATCCGTGAGTCGGGGTCGATTGAGCAGGACGCCGATATCGTTGCCTTCTTGTACCGTGATGACTACTATGACAAGGAATCAGAAAACAAGAATGTCATCGAAGTCATTATCGCCAAACAGCGTAACGGTCCGACTGGAACGGTAGAGTTGGCGTTTCTGAAGGAATTCAACAAATTCGTTAACTTGGATCATCGTTTTCGAAATCAAGCAGGTTAATAGTTGGAATGGAAAAAAAGTCGGAGAAATTCCGGCTTTTTTTTCTATATTGAATTGCCGAACATATTAAGAATTAACTATATGAATGTTCGTATTTAGCGTTGACATAGGAAGTCTCGTTTAGTAAACTTAGATTGTTTCAGGCCCGAAAAGACATGATAATATCAGGAGGTGTTTTTCGATGTCAACAGTCGTTGTCGTCGGAACCCAGTGGGGCGATGAAGGTAAAGGTAAAATTACAGACTATCTAGCTGAAAGTGCAGAGGTAGTGGCTCGTTATCAAGGCGGTAACAACGCAGGCCATACCATTATTTTTGATGGTAACAAGTATAAGCTGCATTTGATTCCATCCGGAATTTTTTATAGTGACAAGACCTGCGTAATCGGAAACGGTATGGTAATCGATCCGAAGGCATTGGTAAAAGAGCTGGAGTACATTCACAGCTTCGGTTTTTCTACAAGCAATTTGAAAATCAGTGATCGCGCGCATGTGATCCTGCCATACCACATCAAGCTCGATGGCGTAGAGGAAGATAGCCGCGGTGCTAACAAAATTGGTACGACCCGTAAAGGTATCGGACCTGCTTACATGGATAAAGCTGCGCGTATCGGTATTCGTATCGCTGATTTGTTGGATCGCGATGAGTTTGCTCGCAAGCTTGAGCGCAACCTGGCAGAGAAAAACATGCTGCTGGAGAAGCTGTACAATACAACTGGCTTTGAGCTTAAAGAAATTTTGGATGAATACTTGGCTCTGGCAGAAATCATTCGTCCTTACGTAACCGATACATCTGTTGTCCTCAATGATTCCATTGATAGCGGCAACCGCGTATTGTTTGAAGGTGCACAAGGCGTATTGCTCGATATTGACCAAGGTACGTATCCTTACGTAACGTCCTCCAACCCAATTGCGGGTGGCGTGACTATCGGTTCTGGTGTAGGACCAACCAAGATTCACCAAGTAATCGGGGTGGCAAAAGCTTACACGACGCGTGTAGGTGACGGTCCGTTCCTGACTGAGCTGAATGATGCAACCGGCGATCATATTCGTGAGGTTGGTTTCGAATATGGTACAACAACAGGTCGTCCACGCCGCGTAGGCTGGTTTGACAGTGTTGTCGTTCGTCATGCTCGTCGTGTCAGCGGTATCACCGGTTTGGCGATCACCAAGCTGGATACATTGTCTGGTATTGAGACATTGCGTATTTGCACAGCGTACAAATACAATGGAGAAATCATCGAGTCGTTCCCGGCGAACCTCAACCTGCTGGCGAAATGCGAGCCAGTTTATGAGGAACTACCAGGTTGGACAGAGGATATCACAGGCATTCGCAATCTGAACGACTTGCCAGAAAACGCTCGTCACTACATCGAGCGCATTACGCAACTGACTGGTATTCCAATGTCGATCTTCTCCGTAGGACCAGATCGTGAACAAACAGTCGTTGTTCGTGGCATTTACGGATAAGCTATCGGCTATATAATAGAAGAGAAAGCTGTCGAGTATTCGGCAGCTTTCTTTTTTTGCAAGGGACAGACACGAAACGGCACCCTCTGGGCATATGGTTAGACATAGGGAGAAATGGAGAGGTGATCATGATGATGGGTTTTGGATTTGACCAAAAGGCCATGAAGCTGCTGGGCAAAAATGTACAGGTAAAGATGATCAATGGCGTCGTCATCAAGGGAACCATGACTCATTTCAATAATGGTTACTTATGCTTTATCACCACATACAAACAACCAAATGACGCCGAGAAAACAAAAATACGCAGACTTGCGTTAAAAGACGTTACCTCGATGCAAGAGGTGTGAGTCACAGATGTTCATAACGAAATAAGCCATCTTTCCTAGTCAGTTAAGGGAAGATGGCTATATTTATTTTAGATCATGCCTCCATATGATCGGATGATCTCAGTCGCAAGATCACCTTGTTCCTCTGGTACGACTGCCGTTAACAAGACACTGCGATTCAAATTGTCATCGCCTCGATCAGCCATGCCGCTGGCGTCTGGATCTACTGCGGCCATGACACTTGCATCCCTGCCACTTGGGAAGTCAGCTGCCAGTGTAAGGTTGCCCAAGCTGGGAAAATCTCCGGATATGGGATTCAGGATCTGTTCATTTCCGTCTCCAGGGAATTGTCCGATTCTGTCGATCTGAATGGTGGAAAAACCAGCTTGTCGAAGTGCTTTTTCTGCCTTTTGGGCATCATCTTCGGTGTGAAATCCTGCAAGAATGTTACGTTCCTTCACGTATATCAGCCTCCAGATATGATAAATACTACCAATTGTTTGTACATATAGTGACTCTATGTCTATTTTTTTATTCGACAGCAATTTACACTTGATGTTGTCGTTAATCTTATGGTAAAGTCGACATAGTTGGTTTCTTTAGGCAATTTGGCAGATAAATGGAAACTAAATTTTGGGATTTACGACCTAGTCGATAAATTAAAAATTTTCAGGAAATGGAACGAGCAAGTTGTATCTGTTTTCAGGAGGGACAAGTTATGCATTGGTCGGAATGGAAGGCCAAGCTGCAGGAACGGTCATCACGAATCGTTCGGGATTGCAGTGATCTGGCGAAACGTACAATGAAACGTACAAGCTCTTACATCCAGTCACATAAAAAACAGTCGCTTTCAATTGCGGCAGGTCTAGTTTTGACGATTGCTGCTGGAGCATCTGCACAATACTATTACACAAGCAATGTCAATTCTGTCTACCATGTCAGTGTAAACGGCAAAGAGATTGGCGTGGTAAATGATCCAAATGTGATACATAACTGGACAGTAGCAAAGCTGGAAGAGGAAAAGGCAAAAACAGGTCTCAACTTGCAATTGGCTGACTATATCACATTCGAAGAAGAGCGTGAGTTCAAGGCACCGTTCAATAACGATGCTGCTGTACAAGCTCTGGCATCCGTAGCGGATATCAAGGTTCAGGGCGTTAAGCTGACGATTGACGGCAAAGTGGTAGGTTACATGCCCGATCAGCAATCGGCTGATCAAGTACTGGCTGAAGTGAAGCAAAAATACTCCGGAGTTCCTGCAACGACAGGGAATAAGGCTGTTGTAGCAGCAGCATCCACAGTCCCAGTCAAACCAAATCCGGTAAAAGAAGTCGCATTTAAAGAAAACGTAGAGATGCAAACCGAAACAGTTGATGCATCTCAAATTTTGTCTGCCGAAAAACTCGAGGAGTTGCTGGTAAAAGGCACCTTCAAGGACATGAAGCACACGGTCGTAGAAGGCGATTGCATCGGTTGCATCGCGAAGAAATACGGCATTACATCAAAAGATATTTACGCGAACAACCCAGGTGTTACGGAAAATACCGTCCTTAAATTAGGACAAGAAATCAATGTAACCGCAGTGCGTCCACTGGTTACTGTACAAGTCAAAGAAGAAGTAGATCAGCAAGAGGTTATTGCTTTTAATACCCAAATTAAAAACAATGACAAGGTTCCTAAAGGCGAAACGAAGGTCGTACAAGAAGGTAAAAACGGCAGTAAAACAGTTAAGTACGAAGTTGTGAAAGAAAATGGACAAGTCGTTAATCGCAAAGTCATCAAACAAGATGTAACTGTGCAGCCTGTAACCCAAATTATGGAGCGCGGTACAAAAGTTATCCCATCGCGCGGTACAGGTCGTTTGAGCTGGCCTGCTAGCGGTTATATTAGCAGCGGCTTCGGACAACGCTGGGGAAGCATGCATAAAGGGATTGATATTGCCGGTGCTGGTTCTGTCATGGCGGCAGACAATGGACGTGTCACATTCGCTGGTTGGAATGGTGACTATGGAAAATCGGTTATCATCGACCACGGCAATGGAATGAAGACATTGTACGGTCACATGAGCGTTATTAATGTGAAGGCCGGCGATGTTGTTAGCCAAGGAAAGAAAATCGGCGTAAAGGGTTCTACTGGGCAATCGACCGGCGTCCACCTGCATTTTGAGGTTCTACAGAATGGACGAAATCAAAACCCAATTCGTTACTTAAAATAGACTAGTAATTTATGGATAGGAAAGGGCAACTCTTAGGAGGGGCCCTTTTTTTGCTGGCAGGGATTGAATGCCAAGCCCTTCTTTACGTGGCATACATGGTGTATTGTAGAGGAATAGTGACGGTCGAAGTGGAATCCTTGAAGAGGCAGTTTGAGAGGAAACAAAAGATTGTTGAACACGTACTTACAGAAAAAGGAGGGCGCAGGATGGCAAAACTCCTCGTAGTTGACGATGAAAAACCGATTGCAGATATTTTGAAATTCACGTTTGAAAAAGAAGGATATCAGGTTGTATGTGCCTACGATGGTGATGAGGCACTTGTCGTGGTCAAGGATGAGCGACCGGATCTGATTTTATTAGATGTTATGCTTCCGGGCAGAGACGGAATGGACGTATGCCGAACCGTTCGCCAAACGTATGATGTTCCGATCATCATGCTGACTGCCAAAGACTCTGAATTGGATAAAGTACTCGGGCTGGAATTGGGCGCGGACGATTATGTGACAAAGCCATTTAGTACGCGTGAGCTGGTAGCCCGTGTAAAGGCACATTTACGCCGTAACCGCTCGAAAGTGGAAGAGAAGGATAGCCAGCATGTACTGCGCGTGCATGAGCTGGAAATCGATTTGAACTCGTATACCGTCGAAAAGGTGGGAGAAGCATTAGAGCTGACGCACCGTGAGTTTGAGCTGCTGGTGTACCTCGCTCGCCATCAAGGACAAGTATTGACGAGAGAGCATCTCCTGCAGTCGGTCTGGGGATTTGACTATTTTGGCGATGTGCGGACGGTAGATGTGACCATCCGTCGTTTGCGTGAAAAAATCGAGGATGATCCAAGTCAGCCGAAGTACATTATCACGCGGCGTGGTTTGGGTTATACATTACGTAATCCCGGCATGGGAGGCCAGCCTGGATGAGGCGGCTGTTCAAAACTGTTCAGTGGAAAATGGTCATCATTTACATGCTGTTAATTTTGCTTGCGATGCAATTTATTAGCGCGTATTTTGCCCGGGAAGTCGAGAGTTACTACATCAACAACTTTTCCGAGGCCTTGAATGGACAAGCCAGTTTGTTAGCGAGTTTGCTGGAAAGCGATTTGCGCCCGCATGACGGGAAGGAATCCAACACCGAACAAAATCGTCAGTACATCGACAACCTGATCAACAACCTGGTAAAAATCAATGGAGCCAATGTGCAGGTCATCGATCAGACAAGAACGGTGGTCGCGACGACAGAGGACAAAAGTACAATTGGACAGCGAACCTCGCAGCCTGAGGTGACGGTTGCCTTGCTCGGGACGCGCAGTGAATCGATGCGGATCGACCCGAAGACGGGGGCGCGGGTGAAAGTATTGGCATTACCTGTTAAGGGCGATCAGATTGTATACGGTGCGGTCTACATGGTCGCTTCGATGGAAGGCACTTATGCGACGATTGGTAAAATGAACGGCATCTTGGGGACAGGTACAATGATCGCGATGGTCATTACGGCGGTGCTCGGGGTCGTATTGGCCCGCACCATCACCAAGCCTGTGAAGGAGATGACCCGTCAGGCGCGATTGGTGGCAGACGGGGATTTTAACAGTAGTGTACGTATCTATAGCGATGATGAAATTGGCCAACTCGGTATGGCCTTTAATCATATGACCTTGCGTTTGCAGGAAGCCATCTTGCAGCAAGAGGAAGAGCGTGAGAAGCTCGCAGGAATTTTGAGCAACATGACGGACGGTGTTATTGCCGCTAACCGAAATGGACAGATCATCCTGTTTAATCGAGCCGCAGAAGATATGTTGCAGGTGACGATGGCTGACGTCCTTCTCAAGAGGCGCACCTTGTACGATCTGTTGGGTCTGCCGCCAGAAGATGAGATGTCGCTCTATGCGCAGGAAGAACCGCTTATCATTGAGATGACGCTGCCGAATAAGGAAGAAGTCATCCTGCGTGTGACGTTTACACCCTTGCAGCACGATAGCAAAAAAATGGGTGGAATCATTGCTGTCGTAGCCGATGTGACGGATCAGCAGCGACTGGAGCAGCAGCGCCGTGAATTCGTGGCGAATGTATCGCATGAGCTGCGGACACCACTGACGACCATTAAAAGCTACGTGGAAGCGCTCCTGGATGGTGCAGTGGAAGAGCCGGAGCTATCCCAACGGTTCTTGAAGGTTACGTCGTCGGAGACAGAGCGCATGATTCGCTTGGTAAACGATTTGTTGCAGCTATCGCGTTTTGATTCACAAGGGGTCCGTTTGCATTGCAAGGAAGCGGACCTCAATCGATTGCTTCACTACGCTGCTGATCGTTTTTCCATGTTCAGTGAGCAACAGGAGGTTCAGCTCAGTCTGGATATGCCGAGCAAGCTTCCGCTGGTTTACATTGATCTGGATGCGATCAATCAAGTATTGGATAATCTTTTGTCCAATGCGATTAAGTATACGCCTCAAGGAGGCACTGTGGTTCTCATGGCAAAAGAGAACCACAAGCAAAGGCGGGTTCAAATCTCTATCACCGACACAGGAATTGGTATTCCCAGCCGCGATCTGAAGCGAATCTTTGAGCGCTTCTACCGCGTAGACAAGGCGCGTTCGCGCGGTCAGGGTGGAACAGGTCTGGGATTGGCGATTGCCCGCGAATTAGTACAGGCACACGGTGCAGATATCGAGATTACGAGTGAATGGAACGTGGGAACGACAGTCACGTTCTGGGTGCCATTTGCCCAAGGAGGAAAAACGGGATGAAGCGGATGCTAGAGCCTGCCAAGACCGTCTTACTCAATCTGCTAGTGCTAGCCAGCTTTGTTTTGACAGCGATGTTGTGGTCGAATCAACCCAACCTTCAATTTATTGAACCGGCAGAGTACACGCAGTCTAAGCCTGTTCAGGAAAAACAACTCGAACAGCTCGTTACGCCGGAATCCGTTGTTTTTCACTATGGGGAAGATCGCCATACGAAAGCATCCGCAACCGATGCTCCTTACAGTTTGATCGTGCGAGAAATGTCGAAATGGATCTTCCTCGATTTTTCTCCGCTCACCATCTCCAATGAGAAATGGGAAGATATTGCCCGGGAAAAGATGGGGTTGGAAGTGCGCTTTCGGAGCACGGTTCCCTTGTCAATTGTAGGTCGGCTGGTAACCTTTCGGGATGAGTTTGACAACCGAATGAAAGGGATTGACCGATTGTGGCTGTATTACGAGAAGGACGAGGATGTCGTCTACGCGTTGTTTTTGTCGACTGAGGAAGGTCGCATGATGCGTTCTCGAACATCGATCAGCCCTAAGGATTTGCGAGAATCGTATTTGGCTTCTGGTGATTTAATGCCTGAGCAAATCATGAAAATCGTCAAACCAGAGCGAAGCTTCGTAGATTTGGAAGGATCGGCGCTGATGTGGAGCACTTACTATTTGCCCAAGAATCAGATGCGCATGCAGCAATTCCGCTACAGCTACGTACCTGTTACGAATGATAGACTAATCGAGTCTTACTTTATCGATCAATCGCTCGTCAGACAGATCATGGAGCGTGACAAAACGGTTATTTTTACAGATGGCAGCAGATCGATTCAATTAAGGTCGGAACAGAAGGCGTTCACGTTTACTGATCCGGCGTATCAACAGCGTGATCAGCAGCTGTCTGATGAAGAAAAAGTGCAGAGTGCCGTTACCTTTATGAATAAACACCTGGGCTGGCTTGATGAGTATCATTTTGAACGAATCAAGAAGAGCTACAATGAAAAAGACTTGATCACATTCCGCCAGTACGTGGGGGCGTATCCCTTGATTAGTGAGGGGGAAGCCAAGCAAATCGATACAATCCAAATGACCTCGGAGGCAGGCCAGGTTGTGACGATGAGCCGATCGCTGCTGGATTTGGACAAGTATATCGACAATAAAGAGTGGACGATCATGTCTGGTCCGGAGCTGTATCAATATATTCGTGACAAAAAACTGGCGGACACAGAAAAAATCACGAACGCTTATTTGGCTTACCATACCAAAGTAGGCGAGGGAAACGTGGACTTGATGCCAATCTGGGTTGTGGAATTGGCGAATCAGGCGAGCCTGTATATTTCTGCGCACACCAAGCAGGGAGGAGGGAAGGCGCATGGATTGGAGTAGAACCAAGACGATTCTGATCTGGGCCTTTCTTCTCCTCGATTTGTTTCTCCTGTATCAGGTGTATGTGACGCGCATTAGCCTGTGGAATGATAAGGAAGTCGCACAAAGTGAGAAATGGAATACAGAGCTGTACTTGAATCAGCAAAATATCACATTGGATACAGAAGTGCCGCAGGATACACCAGCAATGTCCAATTTGGATGCGGAGTATGTCGGGATTAATCCGATTTCCTTGCATGAGATATCAGAGCTTCAGGCAACGGTAGAAAAGATGGCGTTAGCTGCCAAGCTGAACCCACCGATGCAGATTCGTGGTCAGTTGAATCCTCAGGAGCTCTTGCGTCAAATTGGGCCGAGGCTGATTTATTCCGATCAATACGTAGCCGATCCGTATCAATCGAATCAAGCGCGGCTTTTGTATTGGCAGGTCTATGATAAAATGCCAGTATTCGTTGCACCGTTAGAAATGTATTTGGACAACGGAGCGGTACTTGGCTACAGGCAGACCTTTTTCCACCTTCGCAAGCAGCAGGGGGAACGACAGGTGATCTCTGGTTATGCGGCCCTACGCTCTCTGGTGGACAAGCAAATCATTACACCAGGGGAACGGATTGAGAATGTGAGCCTGGGTTATTACGGTTCTTACGATGCGGATATTCAGACGCTGGTGCCTGTATGGCGTGTGGTTCACGATGGCAAATGGCATTTTGTCAACGCGATTACAGGGGCTCTGGAGCGTCCGATGGTCACGCAGCGCTGAATAGATAGACAACCTGGGATAGATACGGGAAGAGGGATGTTCGGTGAGATTTAGTGTGTTAGCAAGCGGGAGTACGGGCAACGCCATTTATGTGGCAACAGACCGTGTTTCCGTGTTGATCGATGTAGGGATTACTGGAAAGCAAGCAGAAGCGGCACTGGAGACCATTGGTGTCAATCCCGCAGAGCTTAGCGCCATTCTCGTCACCCATGAGCACGTCGACCATATTAAAGGAGTCGGTGTCATGGCGCGGCGATATGGATTGCCGATTTACGCCAATGAAAAGACATGGTCGGAGCTGGATGGGCAAATCGGGACGATCAAGGAAGATCAGCGACGCTTCTTTTCTGTGGGGGAAAAGAAAGAGTTGGAGGATTTGGGCATCGAGTCATTCGGAATCTCGCATGATGCCGCCGAGCCCATGGGCTTCTGTTTTTATGATGGCAAGAAAAAGCTCAGTGTCGCAACAGATCTGGGGTATGTCAGCGATCGGATCAAGGAGACGATTCGTGGAGCAGATGCGTATGTGTTCGAGTCCAATCATGACGTTGAGCTGCTGCGCATGTCCCAGTATCCTTGGAGCATCAAGCGACGTATCTTAAGTGATGTCGGGCACTTGTCCAATGAAGCGGCGGGCGATGCTTTGCTCGATTGTCTAACAGGTGGAGCAGAGCGTGTATACCTCGCTCACTTGAGTAAGGAAAACAACATGATTGATTTGGCCCGACTGACGGTCAAAAACATCTTGGAGGAGCGGGGGCTGTCTGTTGGTAACGATGTGCATCTGCGCGATACGTACCCGGATCGACCTACCAAGCTGGAAGAGCTATAAGATCGGTTTGATCCCTGCTTGACGACTGGCGATGCGCTCTGTGAGCTCCGCATACGTATCGATATGGAAAGTTAATTGTGTATCGAGCTCATTCACTTTGGCAGTCAGCTCGTCATGTGTCAGCAGTCCTTTGGCTACGAGCAGCTCGATTAAAGCATGCAGGACAAGCGTATTGTGGTAGTCTACTTCCTGAAGATCAGCCAGTTTGGCGATGAGGTGGACTTCTTTCAAGTCTATCAATCCTTTCTAAAAGCTTTTAATCTATCATATCCGTGCTCTCGGAGAAATATTCCGGGAGCTTTTTTGTATTCCACAACCTTTCCATAATTCTCACGCCATTTTGCCGAAAGCGGGTCGTATACTAAGGGTGTCAAAAGGAACAGACATCAACGGAATCAATCATGCAAACCAAATACGGCGCATGTCATTGTGTATACGAGCATGAAAAACCTGCAAAGCTATTAATAGTAGAAGATAGAAAGGAGAGGTATGAATCATGGGTTTCTATGATGATTTCACTCACGTGGAGCGAAAAAAACAACGCGGTTCTAACATTGGACGTATGGTCGTGACGTCGGTAACATCCGCGGTAATTGGGGGGATGGTCGTCCTGCTCACGCTGCCGACTCTCTCCAATGCGGGATATATTAATATGGTTAAGCCTGGAACAGAAAATGCGATAAGCAGCAATGCCTCCTCCGCCTCTAGCCTGTTTGCTAAGCCAGTATCTGTGAGTGTAGGATCGGGTACAGTAGAGGCGGTGAAACAAGTAGAAAACGCGATCGTTGGTGTAATCAACATCGGTCAGCGCAGAAACAGTTGGATGCAGAACTCGACGGATGTAGAGCAGGGCCAAGGCTCTGGTGTCATCTTTCAGAAAAAAGGCGGAAAAGCCTACATCGTTACCAACTACCACGTAATCGATAAAGCGCAAAAGCTGGAGGTCGCCCTGCCAACAGGTGAAAAAGTATCGGCGAAAGTAGTCGGCGCCGATGGTTACGCCGATCTGGCTGTACTGGAAATCGACGCCTCCAAGGTTACGGACGTTGCTGAGTTTGGGGATTCCTCTACCTTACAGGTGGGCGAACCGGCCATTGCTATCGGGAACCCATTGGGTATGCAGTTCTCCCGGACCGTTACACAAGGTATCATCAGTTCCAAAGAACGCTCCATGCCCATGGACTTTAACGAAGATGGCCAGGACGACTGGGAGCTGGACGTCATTCAAACAGACGCAGCAATCAACCCTGGTAACAGCGGTGGTGCCCTCGTAAACATTGAGGGACAGGTCATCGGGATTAACACCTTGAAGATTTCCAAAACAGGTGTCGAAGGGTTAGGTTTTGCCCTCCCGATCAATGATGTCAAAGTAATCGTGGACCAGCTGATGGAAAAAGGCACGCTGCAACGTTCTTACCTCGGTGTGCAGCCACTCGACTTGGCCAATGTGCCGCGCAACGAATGGAAAGAAACCTTGAATCTGCCTGATCAAGTGCAAAGTGGCGTTGTCGTTCAGACTGACGTAGGCAAATTCTCTCCTGCGGGTCAAGCGGGCTTGAGACAACTCGACGTCATTGTCAAGCTGGATGACAAGAACATTTCCACCAGCGCTCAGCTGCGGAAGTATTTGACGATGAACAAAAAGCCGGGCGATACGATGGACGTTACGTACTATCGTGACGGTCTCCTGAAGACTGCCAAAGTGAAGCTGACCGCTCCGCCACAGCAGTAAGAAGCACTGACCATTTTGTGGGCAGGCATGTGAAGGAATCAAACGTTGACGGGCAATTCCGGGATGCATTTTGTCCCGTTTGCATATATGCAGTATCTAAGTTCCCCCCCTCTATCTATTTTAAATAGATCCCTTCTTAAGAGCGCCGAGCTGATACGGCGCTCTCTTTTTTTGTTCGTTGACTGGGCTTTGGTGGAGGAGAGAAAAAAGAAGAAAACGCTCAAGTTCTTGGGATACCTGCTGGAGGTGGTTCTGCCCAGCTCCATAAAAAAACTCCTATACGAAGCTAATTCACGGAGGAGCGACCGCGTTTTAGAGGAAAGTTTTTATGCGTTCCAGAAAGTTTAAGCATAACAGCGTGTTCACAATGAAGTAGTTAAACTTTCCTACACGGTGGAAAAAGTGAAACCCGCGTCCAAAGTCGCGCAGCTACGTAGTGTCTCAGAGGTGGACGCTAAAGGCAGGTTTCCCTTTTTCCATTGCGCTTCGGATGGTATCCCAAAGACTTTCGCCGTTTTCTTCTTTTTTCTCTCTACAGCTTTCACTGTCCGACGAGGTTTTCAAAATAAAAGCTATAAAATATAAAGGCTTATGATTGTAAACTCATCGAGGTCTTTTTGGTGGATTCATTTGTTTTGTTGCGGTTCTGGGGTAGAATAGAAGCGACAATTATGAACGGAAAAGAGGCATTTGATATGGACATGAAGATGAAAAGCTTGCAAATAGAAGGGAAAGAAGTTGAGTTGTTGGCGGAATATCCGGTGCGGTTTGCTTGCATGGAGCATTTGGAGCAGGAGTTGGATGATTACGTAAACGATTTTGAGGCCGCCCCGGATACGTATGCGGCACAGGCGGTTGAGGGCGATGGAGTAGACAAGCGTTGTCGGGAATGTGGAGAGCCAGCGCAGATTGCGCTTTTGAAAGAGAAGGGAATGTAGGGCATGCAAATTTCGATTATTACAGTAGGGAAGCTGAAGGAGAAATATTTGCGTGAGGGCATTGATGAATATAGCAAGCGTCTGTCTGCTTATTGCAAGCTTCAAGTGATCGAGGTCAATGATGAAAAGGCGCCAGAAGAGATGAGTGCGGCGGAGATGGAGCAGGTGAAGCGCAAGGAAGGCGAGCGTATCCTGGCGCAGATCAAGCAGGATCAGTATGTGATCGCGCTGGCGATTGATGGGCAAATGTGGTCATCGGAGAAGCTGTCTGCGGAGATGGACAAACTGGCTTTGCATGGGCGCAGTCAGGTGGCATTTGTGATTGGCGGATCGTTGGGGTTGGCTGATCAGGTGTTGAAGCGGGCAGATGCGTTGTTGTCGTTTTCGAAGATGACGTTTCCGCATCAGTTGGTGCGGTTGGTGTTGTTGGAGCAGGTTTATCGAGCGTTTCGGATTAGTCGGGGGGAGCCTTATCATAAGTGACGGCGAAAAATGTTGGTTGTTAGTGAAGTTCGCAATCAAGAAGTCGTGTGAAAAATAACGAAAAAAAGACCAAAGATACAACTCTACAAAAAATTAGAAGCGACTTGATAGATTTCTTAATGAGATGGGCATTGCATATCATCCACAAGGGTTATCGGATGTACAGACGGAATCCTTCCGTTCTGAGCTTCAAGCAATTTATCCCCAGTTGAAAAATAATGATGTTAGGGAATCAATCGAAAAAGCGTTGCGCCAGCTGGATTGAGAGCGTGGCATAACAAAAGGAGCACCACATGAGCTTTATTGACGAAGTTTTGAGCAATATTAGTGTCATGAGTGCGAACGATGTGATACAGTCTATGTCCCGGATTTACGATGAACCGGTTGACCGTGACGCGCTGTCCGCCTATCCACAATTCATACAGGATATTATTTGGATCATCGACATGGACACCGAGTTGGCGATGAATGGGATTGGCGGTCTGTTGGAAAACAGCACCGGGCGCTATGCTGACAAAATGATCGACGCGTTGCGCCATATTTCAGCGGATAAAGAAGCTGAAACCCTGGCTCAAATATACCAAATCTATCAAAGTGACCTTGACAGTGAGAAAATAGACGAACTGGCTGGCAGTCTATACCTTTATATCGATTTTGATATATGGCCGCTATTGGAGGCTTATGTCGAAGCGGAGAAAGAAAGATACGAGGCAAGCAAATGATTGACACTTCAAAAACTATGCCAACAAAAACCCAGATTAACATTGGATGGACTGGTTGGATAAGAGGGGATTTGACTGGGGGTGCCATGTTGTTGGGCTTGCAAACGTCATTTCAATGCTAAATATGATTTGAACAAGCCCAGTGTTACACGTGAAGAGATAATAAATAATTGGGGTAGGGTACCTCACCGCAATGAAATCAAGCTGAGGGAGGTGAACAAAAGTGAAGAATAGATTTGAATTTATTGCGGTCGTCTTAATAGGCAATGGCGAGTCAACAGACGACTTTACCGTCTATATCGCCAAAATGGCTGACCGTTTAACCACACAGCTGGAGATCGCAAAGAAAGCGCTCCAAACTATTGTGGAAAGCTCACCGCAAGACAACGAGGCAGCTAAGATAATTGCCGCAGAAGCTCTAAAATCGATTGTGGAGTAGGTGCCAGGCTGCATTCGTGTTTTTGCTAACGGGTACGATAGTTGAATCACCGACAATCAGACCGCCGAATACTTTGGTGGCCTTCTTTGCATGTTTATAAAGGCATAATCATAGCTCTTGGGCCAAGCGGAAAATGTAGGAGAGACTATGCGCCGCGGCAGCTCTTTTCGCATTTCTCGCCGATGGCTCCGTTAAGCTGAGCCTTATCATAAGTGATGGCAACAGTTTTAGTACGAACAAACATACATGCTTTGATTATGCAATATCACAGGAAGCAGCATTTTCTGGATCAAGCTGATTTCCAGCACCTGAAGCATTGCCCGGAGAGTGGTGCAGCGGTGCAACTCAAGGTTCTTGGCGCTATTCAAGGGATGCTTCATATCGGGATACAAATTTTTAGCGGAGGAAGATGAGTGGATCGCTAGCATCGTGGATACCATGATTGACAAAGGTCTGCTTCCGCAGTAGAAGATCGCTGACTGGATAAACGGCTTGGCACAGTGCGGCAACTAGCCGAGGGAATGATCTTGGAGTACCTTGTTTGCCGTTTGGCAGTCCTGAACACGGAAACAATGTTCTAGACTGCCACGTTATATTGATCGATTCCGCTCGTTTAACGAACGTTTACTTCCTCTGCGTTCGATTTGGAAATTTTTATTTTTACCATGATCAATAAGAAAGCTAGAAGTGAAAACGTAATGCCGCTCCACATGAGTTGATGTATGCCCCAGTGAGAAATAAACCAACCGCCGATAAAAGTCCCTACAGTAATTCCAAGATTGGAAAATGAGACAAACAAGCTGTTGCCGAATTCAGGAGCTTCTTTTGCCTCAATTGTTAACCATGCTTGACTGACAATAAGCCCTCCGGAATGCACTGTCCCCCAAAGGAATACGATAACAGCCATTGGAAAGAAAGAAGAACCTAAATAATAAGTGAATAAGTAAATGACCGCATAGAGCAGAGGATACAAGATAACGGTCTTTGTAATGCTTTTATGCAAAAAGCCCCCAAATAAAAAATTTCCGAAAATCATGATGATTCCAAAGGCCATCAACATGATACTAATCCATGACCCGTTCATATGTGTTACTTGTCCTAAATATTCAGCAAAGTAGCTGTACACAGAAAACATAGCTGCAAAGATAAAAATAACGGTCGCGATCGTTAACCACAATTGAGGTTTGCGTAATATACCAAGCTGCTGGTCGTAAGACATTTTTTCCGTAACAGGCATGGAAGGAAGCCAAGCTAGTATTCCTACAAAGGCAATCATGCTTACAACAGCTCCAAATAGGAAAGCAGCTTCTAACGATATCTTGTCCGCGAGATAAGAAGTCAAAGGCACGCCAAAAGCAAATCCGACCGTTATTCCGGCGAAAACCTTTGTGACCGCTTTGCTGCTTTTTTCCGGAGGGACAAGTTTGGCTGCGGTCACAAGGGCAATCGAGAAAAAGACGGGATGAAAAATAGCAGGGAGAATACGGAAAACTAGCATCACATCGAACCGGGTTGTGAAGGCATAAACAATATTTGAAATCGCAAAAATAAGCACAGCGGTTAATAAAATGACTTTACGATTAATACCAGAAACGAGTAATGTCAGGAATGGACCTGAAATGGCAACAACTAACGCAAATATGCTTACAAGCCATCCGGCCTGCGCGGTCGAAATATTGAATTTTTGAGTGACCTGGGGTAAAACACCTATAATTCCCATTTCCGTTGTAATAATGCCGAATACGCCTAAAGCCAGAATCATAATAAGCAAAGGGTTAACCTGTTTCATGTTAAATGTAAGCCTCCGATTATATTCATATATATAGAATTATAGATATAAATAAACAAAAAAAGAGCTCCTTTCCGTTTATAGTTTCGTTTTGATGTACTCGGAAAATTCCTGTATTATCTTTTCGTTCCGACGATAGTACGTCCACTTCCCAATTCGCTCGGATTCTAGCAAACCAGCTTTTTGCATAGTCAACAAATAACTCGAGATAACAGATTGTGCAAGTCCCGATTTTGCCTGAATATCTCCCACGCATACACCAATCCGAAAATTGAGGCCTTGTTGTAAATAGAGCTTTTCATCAAAGAATTCCTCTGGATTCTTTAACCATTGCATAATTTGACTACGAGTCTCGTTAGACAAAGCTTTATAAATCAATGAAGGTTCCATATAGATCATTATATCTATTTTTATAGATTTGTAAATATGAAAAGGGTGTTTCTCCGACGATGCTTGCTCAGAGGGTTGGAGTCTGTCAGGTTTTCCTAATAAATTCGCTGATAGACCCGTTAAGCTGAACCTTATCACAAATAGTGGTAAAGTAGTGGATCGAGCTAGAAGTACAGTTGAATCAGATAAGAAAGTAGTATTTACTTGAGAAAAGAACAAAATGACCGGAGGTGGGCAAGGAAGACTCCGTTCGGTCATTTGAATACATAATATGAATTGGCCATTTAACACCATTGTAAAAAAGAATAAGAGAGGATACGTTGCAAATCAACGTAATATATAAATGCGCGTAGATCGATTACTATCCATGTTACTGATTATCTCAAAAAAAGGTACGGTTACAGGCAAAGAGCTTGCGGAACATTTTGAGGTGTCCATACGAACAATTTACAGAGATATAGAAAAGTTAGGTGAAGCAGGTATCCCAATCGCATCCATTGGTGGTAAAGGTGGGGGCTATTACATTATGGAAGACTATAATGTGGACAATCTTTTTTTAAACAAAGATGAAGCCTCTACTTTCATGGCGATAATGAATAATCTAAGTTTTCTATTTGGGAAAAATACAACGTTTCATGATATTGTTTTAAAGATCGAGAATACGCTTAAACAAGAAAAGAATACAAGCAAGTTAGACATTAATCTGTCTCATTTCAGTATGGAAAATGAATTAAAGGAATACCTGCTTCTATTAAACAATGCTATTGAAAAAAATAAGCTAGTGGTATTCGAATATATCAACAGAAGTATGGAGTATCTAGAAAGAACAGTAGAACCGTTTCAAATTACATTTTCCGCCGGTCAATGGTATTTAGTGGGCTTTTGCAAAGAAAGAAATGGCTACAGAAGGTTCAAACTAGTACGGATCAAGAATTTGAAAATGGGTGAGGACTTCGAAAAAAAGGATATCTCAAATAAAGAAATCGAGGAAGTCATTAGGAATAGCTATCTTACGCGAGGCATAACTGTTACCTTAAAGTTTACTCATAAAATGGGAGAGCAATTAACGGAGTATTTTCAAAAAGAGAAAATAACTAAAACACCTAACAATCAATATATCGTTGTGGATCAATTTCCATATGAGGAGGGATTACTGAAATTTATTTTAAGCTTTGGTAAGGAATGCGAGATAGTGGAGCCCTGTTATTTGAGAAATGAATTACAAGAATATATAAAAACAATATTACTACCATACAATGACTGACATACAGGTGTCAGTCATTTTGTTTTATAGTAGGGGTGTAAGTAGTCCGGAAATAGCGTTTATTCAAGGGGATGAGATAGTGAGCAATACAAGGACGAAACTCATGATAGACCTGCAAAGAATTGAGAAGGAACATTACCAGCTTCGTGAAGGTGAGCGGACTCAGGATTTTTTAACTCTCATGCTGCAATTTATCGGGGATCCTCAACCGGAATTACGGGATGGACTGATCTATCCGACACTGTATACATGGATTTATGAAGACAATCGGTTTACGGAAACGGAATTGAGCAATCTTCTGGCCATTCTGACCGATGAGCATCATTTGTTCTATCATATTGGTAGCGAAGGTGACCAGTCTGTATTTACAAGGACGTTCTCTGTTCTACCAGTTGCTTTAATAGTACGGCTTCACAGCAAGAAGCCTTTTCTGGATTATGCTGAATTCCAAAATCTCAAGCATTCACTGCTCCGCTATTATAAGGAGGAAAAGGATCTGCGCGGCTATCTGCCTGAAGGAGGCTGGGCTCATGGTGCGTCACACGGTGCGGATGCTTTGCTGGAGCTGGTCAAGTGTCCGGAGAGCGATACAGCGGTACAGCTTGAAGTACTTGCTGCTATTGAGGGGATGCTCCATAATGGGAAACAAATTTTTAGCGATGAGGATGATGAGCGGATCGCCAGTATCGTGGATACCATGATTGAAGAGGGTTTGCTTCCACAGCAGGAGATTGCTGACTGGATAAGCGGTTTGACAAAATGCGTCGACTGGCAGAGAAACTACGTTCAGACGATCGCCCGTGTGAATAGTAAAAATTTTCTGCGTAGTCTCTATTTCAGAAGAGGACAGGGAAGCCGCGGAAATGTTCTTGCCGCTGTCATACTTGCTGCAGAGACGAAATTGAACAAGTTTGCGACTGGAAGACATTGAATTCATTCTTTCCGAAAGCTGCTTTATTGCAAAGTCTAACACAGCTTTTTCTGAGCGAATACAAGGCTTGGAAAATCGTAAAAGGGAGAACGGCCTCTATGGCGTTCTCCCTTTTGCTCTGCGGGGATGATAATGTGTTTTTTTCAATCCCGATTCTTCTTATTATATAGCCCCACTTATCTTCCGTTTGTGCATAAGCCTCACCCAAGCAAATTGATTCCACGGTCATATGAGTGGCATTGCGCTCTTAAGTTTCTTCGCATATTCGTATAAAGGAACGGGCTAAGGCTTGCTTTGGTCGATTTCAGGCAGACGTATACAATTCCAACAAGCTTTCCCATTTTCATAGTATGATTATATTGAGCTAAGATGGATCAGCAAAAAGGCGGGAGACAATGAACAAATTACAAATAGAAGCGCTGGAAGAGATGAAAACGGCGATTCATAAATGGTTTGACGAACAAGAAAATAGAAAGGACACGGAGGACGTAGTCTTACGCACCACGCTGCAAGTAGGCATCTTTAACTTTGTCACGCTAGATTATCGGCCGGGCAGGACTAGGATTGAAACTTCGAAATCTGTGGGAAGTGCCGCAGGAAAAAAGTCGATGAAAGCCTCACCCTTTACCCAGGAGCAGATATTGCATGAGGTTCAGCCCCTGCTGGTGGAAATCGTTAGGGAGAGGCTGGACAAGCTGGAAACGTCACCGTTGATCAACTACCGTTTTACCTTCCAAGGAACCTTCGCAACGACGGACGGGCTTGTGGAATTAACGGTGTTGGAGACTGTATATGAAGAGAAAAAGCGGCAGCTTTTGGAGCGAATTCAGTCCTATATGGAGGAAAAACTGGAGAAGGGGTCTAACCCGACAAACAGACTGGAAACCTTCTTTTTGGCGCGTCATCTACTCGATCCGCATTTGTTCCCCGAACTGCAAGCCGCAAAGACGATAGCTTTATTTGACCGGATTCAGGAGTTGAATAAAGAGCAGGTTGAGGCTCTCGCGGAGCATCGAAGAGATATCATTAGGGCTTTGACTGACTGGGTCGAGAATGTATTTTTGCCGCGTTACTATGATGTCACTCGTTCTGAATACAGGACCAATGAGTATGTAATCAAGCCAGATGCTGTTTTTGAGGACAAGGATGAGCCGAATCAGCCTATTGACCTTTTGCTGTACGGAGCGGTAATGATTATTCGTTACGAGCCGGACTTCAACAAACTCAAGGGTCAGACTTTTTTGGAGATGGCGAAGCAGCTTGGCAGCGGTAAAGCCGCGCGTATGCTGAAGGATGGCAGCGATAGCTTCTCGAAAGAAGACGTCCATTTGCGCCATGAATTGGTCGAATGCAAGGCTAACGATGTTTTTTCCCTTTTCACAATCGTTATTCGCAAGGAAGAAGCCGGGGCGTACGAGCGGGCAATTTCGTTTATTCTCTCCCTGCTCCGAAAGGACTTCCCGAAAAGCTACAAAATCAAGTTGAAATCCAGCGTGAAGGAGTATTTGCCCATCAAAGGGCTAGCCAAATCGGACACGCACCGTTTTTTTGCAAATGCTCTGGCTTATCCCGAGCTACATCCTTTATTGGAGGAATATGCTCGTGAGGCGATGAAAGAGTTTGAATGGTACGAGGATACGGAAAGCGAAAAAAGCGTAATGCCGGGCAGCTATGCTGTGTTCGGGCTGGGGCTTTCGTCCGAACGGTATTTTCCGCTTGTTGAAGCTTACATGAACCTAGTGGATGATGAGCATCAACTGGTGCATGACAAGTTCACAGCCGTTTTTGCCGAAACCTATGGCATAACGGAACGCTCGACTCCCACCTTGATCGCCTGCCTGCTGCGCTCCCACGATTCGCTAAAGCTGAAGATTCAGCCGGAGCTGGAAAGCGAAGACAAGCTATCGTTATTCGTACAGCAAATAGAGACTCTGTCAGATGACGAGGCCGAGCGGGTACTGTACCCGATCTGGGGCAAGGTGGAGAAGCTGGCTGTATTGGCTCGAAAGGCGGAGGGATCGCGCAAGGAGCTGATCATTCGTCTGCAAAAGTCGGTGGGGATAGCCTGACGGTGGCTCGGTGAAAGCCGCATTGATAAGTATGCTTTTGAGTGAAACGATCTTATTTGCATAATTACCATGCTTAAAAGAAAGTGGGAGAAGAACATGTACATAAGCAAATGGTGGGGAGATTTAATTGGCGGGTCCGATGATTCGCTGGCATTAGTCGACTATTTGGAACAATTGGACTCAACGAATGTGACGCTCAATCAGATTTTAAAGGACTTGGGTCTGGATGTCCTGCTTTCCGAGGGAGACTTGAAAAGCGGTGGAAGTATTGGATTTGATATCAAAAATGCTAACGGTACGTTTCGAGCAGAACTTGATATTGCCTGCTCAGCTCTAATCGATCTTTCAGCCATTGTGTTGGAATCTCAAAAATCAGGCTATGTCGATTTGCATGATTTGGATGAGGATAGGAAGTCGCGCAAACTTTATATAGATGCCTCCGAAGAAAAAAGGAACCTGCTTCGGGATGAGTTGTACAAGTTTTCCCGTGATCCGCTGGCTTACGAATTAGCCGAGCTTGTTCCGGTGGATGATATGAAAGAGCTTGCGGAAAAGGAAAAAATGATCGCAGATGAGCTGGCACCGTTAAGCTGACCATACCACAAGTAATAGCGAAATTTTTATCCTTAACCGCGAGAGTTGCCTCGAAGCCGGAGGGGGAAGTCTCCTCCAATCCTGTCGTTACATGCTCGACTAAAGTAGGACAAAGGAGAGAACATGGATTTTCAAGTGCTGCAATTAAAAATCGAGGCGGCTGCGAGGGCTGCATTCGAGCAAGTAAGAAACAAATATGCAGGACAAAGCTTTTGCGGTTACGCCTTGTATTCCGACTCGGATGCAATCACCGTATGTCCGGCGGTAAACTCTACCGATCACTTGAACAAAATGATTGCCGGAGACCCTGATGATGCGATTTATTATCGCTGGAGTCCAGGGGAATGGGATCATGAATTTGAAGGTGCTGAATGTTTTAAAGATATATCCAATCTATTGTATAACGAAGTGATGAGTATGCAGTCGGCGGAAAGACACAGGGACTATAAAGAGAAGGTTTATGAGTGTTGCGTGGCTGCTCTTGAATCACTGAAAAAGGAAGGTTTTTTCTCCGATATGAGCGAATCGGGAGTATTAGTCTTTACTGTATCGGATGATACAAATGCACTGGAATGTGATTGGATTGCCCGATTGAACCGAAATGAACTTGCTCAAGAATTTCAGAATTGGATTGGCGGTTGAGAACATCCAATACGATTGGGGAGATATTATGTCCGTAATACATGCCTACCTTGCGAAGTCGTCCGATCCTTACTCCCATGAGCGTCTTGCTTCTGAGTTAAGCGCCTACTTTGATTTTGAAACAAAGAATGGACTGGAAATAGGAGCATCAGCAAATCCGTTTACGAAACAGAAATACTTGATTCTCCGTTGGCCGGGATGGAATTTTACAGCTCATTTTGAAACTGGCAGTAATGTAGCCGCAGATGTAAATTACATTGCAAGCACCATCAAGGATTGCCCGCCTGAAATCACAGATTGTACCGAACGCATCCGCTTCGTATTCTCGCCTGATGAAGGACGGGAATTCACGAATCATATCATTTGGGCGATAGACTATTTGGCGGAAATACCAAGCGCAATCATTTTTGATGAAAGTCAAAAAACAATAGTGCGTGGCTGGTAAAGAGGCGAATACCTACGGCGGCGTCAAATCGCAGAAGGATAGGAGAGATCGACAATGCAACTTTCAGATTCCACCCATGCCGAAATTACCGTGCTGTGTAAACAAGGCGATGATTTGGTGAAAGCAGGCAATCTTGAGGAGGGCAAGAATAAGTACGTCGCGGCTCTCCGATTATTGCCGGAAAATCATCGAGAATGGGAGGCCGCAACGTGGATATATGTGGCTATTGGGGATGTCCATTTTCAAATGAAGAATTACGATAAGGCATTCAAGTGTTTCTTTAATGCTGTACAGTGTCCGGAGGGGCTGGGGAATCCTTACATTCATCTTCGGTTAGGGCAATTGTATTACGAACAGGACAACCTTGAAAAAGCGGCAGACGAGCTGACCCGGGCTTACATGGGTGCCGGGATTGCGATCTTTATGGAAGATGACCCAAAATACCTTGAGTTTTTGGAGACAAAAATAGAGATTTGAAGTTTCAGGATTAGAAAAACACTATTGGTACAGGAAAGAGCACCAATTACCAGGCAGAAGTCGGGGACTCCTAGATATGAAAAAGCTGGCACTTATAATAGGCCAGCTTTTTCATGTCCTCGCTAAATTTCTCGCATGAGGCTGCTTTATTTTCTTTCTGACTCAGCTTGGTGTACTTGGCTAGTAGTAACTTGTGTCAGATCAGAGTGGGCAAAATCATCTGTGTGCGGCAATTGTACATCAAACTCATGGATCGGAGAAATTTCCAGATTCGCGTTGTCAAATTGCAGATTTAATACGTGTCCGCCACTTGTTTTATCCTCTGTGATGAAGTGGAGATGGAATCCGGGAACATTCAGGGCTGCTGCATAATTTGGCGTATAGAAGCCAATCAGGGTTCCCTTAACATTTTTAAATTCAAACTCGGATTGTTTTTTGGTTACTTCAGTCAGCTGCGGATAAGGTCTGGTTTGTTTTGGAACTGTTCTAGCCTTTACCATCTTAAAGGTACCGGTCAGCTTTACGGCATAAAAGACGTTCTTGTTTTCAAATTTCTCCTCAAGCATTTTTGTTAATTGATTGTAATCTTGCACATTGGTTAATGTAGTTTTTTCTTTCGGCTCGAAATGTGTAGTAACCGCAAATGGAGTTTTCACACTTTCTGGCAGCTCGGATAATTTTCCGGTGCTGTCGATCTGGTAGAATTTTGTACCCATCTGAATCATCTCTCCATCGAGATCATTGATGGTACCAAGCCCCATATCGCCTCGTAGCTTCAGGTCTTTCAAAGTCAAGTCCCCTTCAAACTGTCCAAGCATGAGTGCATTGATCGTTGAGTATTGAAACAGTACATTTTTTGGTGCCGGATTAGCGGCAACCACAGGTTTGGATTCCTGCTTGGCAGGTGGTGCTGGTACAGTAGCCGTTGTAGCTGCAAAAGCAGTCAAAGACAGCCCGGCAACGAGAGCCAGAGATGTGATAGAAGTGATGATATTTTTTTTCATGTTTTTCACTCCACCTTTATATATAAAATTTGTTGCTAACGAAGTTTATAGTTTTGCACATTATTCCTGATTTGTTGTGCGGTATCCAGGACAATTTTCACTTGTTCCATTAATTCATGCAAAGATTCTTGTTGTTTTTCAATATTGGACAGAGTATCGCTGGAATCTCTGGAGTTGGAATTGGCAATATTCGAAAGATCTTCAACCGATGCGCTCACTTCCTCGGAACCCGCTGCAACCTCTTCCGAAATGCTGCTTAGATTTTGTATTTCATCATTGATTTTAGCCATATCTTCAATGATATCGGAAAGCAGGGTTTCCACTTTGGAGCTTAGGTTCAATCCGTCTTCAACTTCCTGCTGCACCATCGTCAACGATTCCACAGATTTTCTGGTTTCTTTATTGATCTCCAAAATCAGATTGGTAATTTGTGTAGCAGAATCAGCGGATTGTACGGCAAGCTTTTTCACTTCTTCAGCAACAACGGCAAAACCTCTGCCATGTTCTCCCGCACGCGCTGCTTCTATGCTGGCGTTGAGAGACAAGAGATTGGTTTGATTGGCGATTTCATTAATGACAGTGGCAAAATTATCAATTTCCATTGTTTTTTGCATGAGTGTTTCCACGAGATTGGAAGAGTGCAAAACAGCCGAATTAATTGTCCTCATTTGATTCAGTGAATCTGAGACAATCGAAGTTCCTTCTTTTGCTCTCTGATGCGTTTGTTCCGTAATTTCGCCGATTTCTGAAGCTACTTCGGCAAAATTGCTCACAGCAAGCACGCTTTCTTGCATCGTCCGGGATATCTCCGAAATTCCCTGGGCCTGATCCATCGAACCCTTGGTAACCCGGCTGTTCATTTCAGCGATTTTTGAGGAGGCATTGGCAACCTCAGTCACTTCCGAATTTAACACGTCCGTAACTTGATTAAGATTTTGCGCATTTTTCAGCAGGTCTTCGATGAGTTGGTGCAATTGGAGGGCAAGAGAGTTGAAGGCTTGCGCCAAATCTCCCAACTCATCTCTGTTTTTCACAGTAATGTGGGTTTCTGCAAGGTTCCCTGCTGCCAATTGCTTGGATAAACGCGTCATTTGTTTTAACGGGTGTACAAAAATCCGGTTGATCACGTACAAAATGACAAGCGACAATAAAACGGAGCTGATAATCATCCCAACTGTTTGTGTAATAATTGGCTTCTTCAGCTCGTCAAGTTCGCTGTCATAAAGCACGCCGGCTATTTTCCAGCCGGTTATCTTGTTCGTGGTAAAGACGATCCGGGAAGGTTTTCCGTCGATTTGGGCTGACAGTACTCCCGATTGCTGCTCATAAAATGATTTGTAGCTGTCATCTTGAGGCACTTCTCCAGCAGCAATGGTTGGATGGGTAATAACCTTCTGACTCTCATCCAGGATAAACGCGAAACCTTGCGTCCCTACTTTTGCCGCATTAACGGTATCAGTCACATACTTTTTCAACGATAAATTTACTACGGCAACTCCATGGCCATCGTCCGTAGTTTTTGCTACCGATACCACAATATTTTTAGAGGCGGCTGATACATAGGGTTTGGAAATAATCACTTGACCCTTCTGTTCCATCGCTTTTGTGTACCATTCTCGCGTGCGAGCATCATACTCTTTTGATAATGGACTTTGCGGCTCCATCGCAAAGCGTCCATCTTCGGTGGCAAGTCCAATCACTTCGGTATCATCGGTATGCACAGCTTTAAACTGCTTAAGGGTCGATTGCACCTGTTGATTTGACGCCAAATTCGTCTTTTCATCCTTTATCATGTCTTGATAAACGCTTTGAGGCAGTGATCTTGCTAGAACATCTGTGTCTTTCATGATGGGCACAACTACACGATCAATAATCGTGCTGAGGTTTTCGACCTGTTTATTAGCTGAATTGAGTAGTTGAACATCTAATGTTTGAGTAGCTGAACGATACGAGAAGTAGCCAATCAGAATACTTGGGACCAAAACCAAAATGAGAAAAACCGCAAATAATTTTTGACCGATTTTCCACTGAAACCCTTTTTTAATGTCCACTCCAGCCATAATGAATTCTCTCCATCCAGATTTGTTTATTTATCTTTATATTTCAGTGTATCGGTATAAGGGTTTACAAAAATTAGACTTTTTTGTGTAAAATTTGAATTAATTGTTACAATGTACCAAATTGGATGTCCTCACCGATCTTTTGGTGAGGCACAGACTTTACCCACCATTCATCAAGAGGTTCAATTTATTTATTGAATCGTTCTCTTTCAAAGGGCGATAAATGGTTAATTTCAACTCGGGGGCATCGTACACCCGAAATGTCATATGCTCCATCGTCATTGTACCCGCAGTCGGATGATTGATCTGTTTTGTCCCGATGGGAGTACCCTGTATATCGTAACGCGGCCACCATTCTCTGAATTCAGGACTGAGTTCCATCAGTTCGCCGACGAGCTCTTTAAACCAGTCCTCCCCGACGAACGGTGTACTGGTAGAACGAAATTGCCCTAGAAGACGTTTGGCGTGGCTTTCCCAATCGCCCATAAGTTTTCGATAGTCGGTTGACGCGAAACATCGCCAGACTGCGTTACGTTCTTTCTTATTCATTTTTTCAAAATCCCCGAACACCAACTGTGCAGCTTTATTCCACATCAATATATCCCACCGCTGATCCGTTGCATAAGCCGGACACATTTCGAAATCGTTCATGAAGTTTTGCATGATCTTTGTAATTCCTGCTTCAAATGAGGTTGTTTGTTCAACAGGCAGTTGCCCGTGGGCGAGCATAAACAAATGATTTCGCTCCTCAGTATCGAGCTTCATTACCGTCACAAGACTATCAAGCACCTGGGTCGATACTTGAATGTCTTTTCCCTGCTCCAGCCACGTATACCACGTAAGCCCGATCCCAGCAATCTGCGCTAATTCTTCTCTCCGTAAGCCTTGGACCTTCCTTCTTGGACCTTTGGACAAGCCAAATTGCTCTGGAGAAAGCCGGGAACGCCGCGATTTTAAAAACAACCCCAATTCTTTTCGCTTGTCCTTATCGTTGTTCATCTAATCCCTCCGCCTAATCCTGTTACTTTTAATACTATGATTAATAGGCTTCTATTTGTAGGTTTGTTCGCACTTTAATCTTACAACTGTAAGGTTTACGAATAAAGACAAGGAGGTGATCGTTCTGGAGGACTTAATCAGATCTGGTCCATCGAAAGGTCTGATCGCTCTTATGGTGATAACCTGCGGGTTTACCGTGGCAAACGTTTATTTAAACCAGACCTTACTAGTCGATATGGCGAAAACATTCGACTCAACCGTAGCAGAGATAGGAGGTGTGACGACTCTTACCCAGGTAGGCTATGCAATCGGGAATCTCCTGCTAGTGCCTTTGGGAGACATGTTTGAAAGACGTCGAATGATTGTCTTCTTGTTGTTGGCGGTTTCATTGTCGCTCTTATCGGCCGCATTATCTAGTTCTTTAACGTGGTTAATCGTGAGTCATTTTGCGATAGGCATAACGACGATTATACCGCAGCTTATCGTTCCATTAGCTGCCAGTATGGCAAATGATCGCAATCGGGGGAAGTTACTAGGGACAGTGGCGATCGGTCTTGTCTGCGGAATATTGGGGGCGAGGATAGTTAGCGGCATTGTTGATAGCATATGGGGCTGGAGAGTGATGTATTGGATTTCCTTTGGCTTCATGTTGTTGCTTACTCTCCTAATTCGGTTTCGGCTTCCCCAAAGCCAAGGTGAGACAGCATTACCATACCGCCAGTTGTTGCTTTCGTTGGGGCCTCTGTTCGTGAAGCAAAAAGCACTCCAGAGCGCCTGTTTGAGTCAAGGTATGGTGTTTGGATCGTTTAGTGTCTTTTTTACTACTATAGGATTCTTGCTTCAATCACCCCCGTACGAATACGGCAGTGCCGTTGTTGGATTGGTTGGGTTGGTCGGAATCGGAGGCGCTGTCGCAACTCCATTGATTGGACTGATCATTGACAGGAAAGGGGCAGCACTCGCCAATAAAATTTGCATGCTTGCAGCTATGGCTTCGTTCCTGATCTCCGCGGTTGCCGCTAATTGGCTGCCGGGATTGATTGGCAGCGCATTGTTGCTAACGGTTTCCACACAAGCAAATCAGGTTGCCTGTCAGGCGAAAATATTCGAACTTTCTGCTGCTGCTAGAAGCAGATTGAACGGGTTGTATATGGTTTTCACCTTTATAGGGGGTGCACTTGGGTCCTATGTGGGAGTGTGGGCATGGAGCAACTGGCAGTGGTCCGGTGTTTGCGTGGTTGGATTGATCATGGTCTTTGTCGGAATGAGTACATCGGCGGGCATAAAAAATGTAAACCATACGAAAATTGAAAGGATGAAAAATACAAATGCAAATTCATGATGATACCTATAATAAAGGAATGGAAATCCTGAAAAAAATAGATAGCGAGCATTACCAGAGCATTGTTGATAGTTTTAAAGACACAGTGGCCCCAGATTTGGGACAGCTCGCTGTAGAATTCAATTACGGCCAAATATTTTCCCGTCCAGGTCTCGATTTGAAATCTAGGCTTCTCGCTACAGTGGCAGGTCTGACGGCGATGGGAAATACGCAGCAGTTGAGGTTTTATATTAACGGAGCATTAAACCTTGGATGGACGGAAGAAGAGATTGTGGAGTGCATGATGCAAATGTTAATTTACGCTGGTTTTCCTGTTGCTTTAAATTCGATTCTGACCGTTGCTGCAGAAGTGTTTGCAGAACGAAAAACAAAATCAAATAAGGGGGGCTCCGAATGATTATTGACAGCCACTCACACGTTCATTCGTCAGTAGAATCTCACTTGAATATCATGGACGAATCGAACATCGATAAAACAGTTTTGTTCTCGACGCTTGTTCATCCGGAAAAAAGCGAGTCGTATTCTGAGTTTGTTGAAGAGATGGGAAAATTGTCAAACATATTGGCCAATCGGATAAATAGCTCAGAGGCACGTATAAAGGCAATGGACGAATTGATTCGGACGGTGCGGCAATATCCCGATCGCTTTATCGGTTTCGGAAGCGTACCGCTCGGTTTTTCCGAGACGGAAACGATGGAATGGGTGGAAACCAAAATCGTCAACAACGGGTTGAGAGGGTTTGGTGAATTTACGTTGGGGTCAGGCCAGATCGGATTGCTCGACCCCGTATTCAAGGCTGCGAACGAGTGGCATGGCCTCCCGATTTGGGTTCATACGTTCGAACCATTAAAAATGGTAGATATTCGGGACCTTGCCTATCTTGTTCAAAAGAATCCGAATGTGCCAGTCATTTTCGGACATTTGGGTGGCTTGAACTGGTTGGATACAATCAACTTAACGAAGGACATAGACAATGCTTTTTTGGATACCTCAGCGGTATATACGGTTTTTGCCTTGAGCCTTGCGATGAAAGAGCTTCCTGACAGAACGTTGTTTAGTTCGGACCATCCATACGGCGATCCTTACTTGGCAAAAATCGCAGTTCAACGTTGTGCACCGAGCAAAGAGGTCGAGAGAAGAGTGCTCGGTGAAACGATAGCGGAATTGCTTGAAATCTAATCTAAGTCCCTATTCATGGTGTACCGTATCGTCTCGTTAGCAGGTTGATCGGTAATTATATCCACTACCCCAAAAACCCGCAATATTGTCATTCAAGGAGAATATTAATGGAAGACGGAAGAAAGGGACTGGTTGTGCCAGCCCCTCTTTCATTTCTTTTTCTCCAACTCCGCCTTTAATCTTGCATTCTCTTCCAACAGCTTTTGAACGTCCGGGACATCCTTGCCGGAAAACCAGCCATACAAATCGTCTCTTGCTGCATACTCCGGCAATTGATCACGAAGTACCATTTTAATGTGCCGTACATCTTCAACATAATAGGTGGGAACTTGTTCCATGACCGATTGCTTAAACTCTTGAAACTTCTGATAGTATTCAATTGCTGTGAAGTCGTATGGCTGTTGTCTCAATGCTTCATCTGTGACAACAAAAGCAAATCTAGGTTTGCCTGCTTCTCCGGCATACTCATATTCCCAATGCGTATAGCTCATGGATTCATCAGGAAGTGTTAAACCATAGAATCCTCCGAGAATCAGGATATATACATCGGACTCGTCGATCCATCTCTTCCTCATTTTCATTGGACTTTCCTTGAAAAATTGCTCGATTCCAGCAGGGATATGACCGGCTTGAAGTACGGCTTCAACAGCGGTATGTCTTTCTTCAATAAGATCGTAATAAGTAGACGATATGTATATTTGTAATTTTTTTCTCATAAGCCCACCCAAATGAAAGAATTTAATATAAGAAGAATCTACCATTCACTCACTTTATTTGTCAAAATTGACTGTGTTTTCATGCGGTAGCCAAGTGTGTGACGGATTTTTCGCTGATACCCCTCCTGCAACAGACCAAAATAACAAGGAAAGAGCACCCCGCACCTCGATTCCCAGGAGCAGGGATGCTCTTTCCTTGTTGAATCCTTATTTACTCGCCACTTTCAATAGCTCCATAGCCCGGATGATTACCGAATCTTTGTGGGCATCCACATCGGCTTGTTTCAGTATAATCTGTTCGTCCGGTGGCAGACCGAGCTGCTCGTAATTGATGCCTTCGGGAGAAGTATAACGTTCATTGCTGAGCATGATTACCCAATTGTTCGGTAGCGTTTTGAACAGCACGTCGGAAAAGAATCCACTTGTCTTTTCGCCGATGACCGTCACCTTGTCCAGTTTTTTCAAGGCCATCGTGCCCGTCTCTCCCGCGCTTACCGTCAACGGCCCGGATAGGACGATGATCTTGTTGGCTGTAAAACGCTTGGCTCCCGGCTCGATAAAAATTTTTGTCGGCTCGGAAAATTGATCGTATCCGCCAATTCTGCCCTGTTTGTTATACGCCAGCCTTTTTTCGCCCGTGAACAGTCCGGCGACTTTCAACCCGAAGATATCATCGCCACCCCTGTTGAAGCGCATATCGATCACAAAGTTCCGGCAGTCTGCCAGGTCTTGCACCATGTCGGCAAGGGCTTCGTCAATCAGCTTCTCGTCAGACACGTCAAATTCGCGCAGTTGGATATAAGCGTCACCGTTTTTCGTCCGGCCGTACTGGATGCGTCCCTCGAGCTTGCTCTTTAACGCTCCGTTCATATAGTTTGATTCGATGGTACCCTGGATGGCTTTCAGATTGATTTCATAAAATTCTGCCCGCTCCATCTTAGGCATGGCAGAGAAAAAGTTTTCGTTGGTAATCATATTGGTATGCCCGTCTTTCAGCTTTCCGAGCATTTCCTTGAAGATGTTCTCCAGCTCCTTCTCGGAAGTGGCCGCGGTTACCTTTGGTCTGTAAGTCTTGTATACCTCTTTCCAATCTACTTTTACGAGCGGGAAGAAACTGAAATTCTCTTCGAAGGTTTGCCAGAACACCTCGAAATTGGCGACCGGGTCCTTGCTGAGCTCTTTTACCTTCACTGCGGGAAATTGCTTGATTTGCTTAAACTGTTTCACATAACCCATTTTGTCGGTCAGGCTGCCGTTTTGAAAGCGTCCCATCCAAATTCGCTCCCGCGCACTTTCCGGTAACTGTTTGGAGTCGCCGAGCTGGAATTTCAGATTGAGGTTCCCTTGCTCATCCAGATCACCGATCGCAAACAGCAGCAGGCTGTCACGCGTGTAGTTGTACATAGTAACCGACTTCCCGTTTATCTCCATTATGCACCCGTACCCTCTCGACTGCCAAAGCTGTCGCTTGGCACCATCAACGGCAGGCTTTGCCTCTTTCCCCTGGTTCACATTGGATGAAGTGTATGCACCCGCTCCCGATACGCTAGCAAACAGAAAGATAAGTAACGCGATCCAGACTCTGCTTTTCATCATAACTACCTCCCATTTTTCTGATCTTCTTTAAGCCCAAGTAAAGCAAAGTGGCCTGTGCTTCGGTCACGAAAGTACCAGTGGCTAGCGAAGAGTTGCGCGGTGTAAATGACAAGCGTCAGTCCGCAGCCGGCCAATACGCCAAGCTTGCCGAACCTTCCAAGCCCGTAGCCATAAAAGATTGTCGTGCAAATGTTGTTGTTGCCCAACCAAATTCGATCACCTCAAAAGCGATTGTAGCACCGACGATTGAAATCCACTTAAAGTCTGCCTTAATGTTTACTTAACGGAATTGGAAATGTTTAGCTGGAATTAAAGTTGATTTGTTACGATAGCAAAAGGGGGGATTGGATGTATAACTCGAAAATCTTGATTGTTGACGATGAAAAATCGATTATCCAATTGCTTGAAACGGTGCTGAAAAAAGAAGGCTTCCGTCATATTTACACAGCGGGCACGGCCCAGGAAGCGCTACGGCTGCTAGCCAAAAATGAAGTAGATATCATCATATTGGATGTTATGCTCCCTGATCAGTCGGGGTTTGACCTATGCCCCCAAATACGGGAGATCTCATCTGCGTATATCATTTATTTAACGGCAAGAGCGTCGGATCTGGATGTGCTGTCCGGGTTTGCCATCGGTGGAGACGATTATGTGACCAAACCATTCAATCCGCTTGAAATTGTAGCAAGAACCAAGGCCGGGCTGCGCCGCGGCGTTCTTATGCCTGTGCAGCATGCGGAGGAAACCCGGCGCCGCTATGATTTCGGAGGGTTTGTGCTGGATGAGTACGAGGGCGAACTGTTGGTGGGAGGGGAGGCGGTGCCATGTCCGGCACAAGCGTATCAACTGCTGCTGTACTTATGCAAGAATCCGAACATGGTGTTCTCCAAAGCGCAGTTGTATGAAGCGGTTTGGGGTATCGATGGCATGGGGGACGATAATACGGTTATGGTTCATATCCATAAAATCCGTGAGCGTATCGAATCGGACCTGGGGGCACCCCGTTATCTTGTAACGGTACGTGGGCTGGGCTATAAGCTGATCAAGGAGAAGGACGCATGAACCGAATTCGGCGAAGGCTTGCGGTTCATTTCACGTATCGGTTTTTCCTGCAGGGGGTATTTATTTTTGTTATTTTGGCTGCCGTCCTGTTTCTGCTCATTCAATATTTCACGAATCAGGATATGAAAAAAAATTTCCCCCTAAGCGCCCTGGATAACATTTCCGTGGAAACCACAAAAGAAGACGGGGTTCTGACGATACCTCAGAGGTGGATAGAACAGCTCACGGAAGGCGGCTACTGGCTGCAGATTGTGGACGACAAGGGAAAAGTCGTTTATTCGGTGAACGCCCCTAGCCTGCTGAAATCGTCTTACAGTGCGAACGAACTGCTGCAGATTGAGGAAACTGGACGCTATGAATCTTTTCGAGTAATAACGATGCTGGATACGACGGATCAGACGCCTCTCTTTTATATGCTGGGAGTTGAAGACAGCGGGGCGGTCCGGTTGAAGGAATGGAATCGCTCCCTAGGAACACAAGGGTTGATCCGTCCAACTGCAGTGAAAGAGCTGGAACAGCAGCTTGAACGATCAAAGGAATACCTGGAGATAATGGATGAAAACGGGCGGATAGTCCAGTCTATCGGTAATTCTACGCCCAAGGAACAATACCGTCCGCTTGAAATGATCGCAATGCGAATGGAGCCCGGCATTTATCCGAATGATATTTTCATCAATTATGAGCCGGCATCCAGAAATACATGGATTCTACATACGACCAAGAAAGGAATCGTCTTTGTTAACCAGCCGATTCTTCATGAATTCATCATAGTGCTCATTGTTACGGGAGTTGTCATGCTGCTGCTGACATTTGCTTTCTCGCTTTGGCATGGATATCGGTATGGTGAGCCACTGCAACTGTTTGTCGATTGGTTTGATCGAATGGGACAAGGGCGTTATGATGAGGCTTTAACGGAGAAAGAACGAAAAAAGGTGTTCCGCAAAAACGGCAAAATCCGCTTGCGTTACCGACTGTATAAGGAAGTAATTGCCGAATTTTACGAAATGGCTGCAAGGCTCGATGCTTTAGAGCAGGAACGGAGGCGCCTGGAGAGTACACGGGAGGAATGGATGACGGGAATCTCCCATGATCTTAGAACCCCGCTCTCTACGATTCATGGGTATGGGCATCTGCTTGAGAGCAGTCAATACGAGTGGACCGGCGCGGAGCTTCAGGGGATGGGCAAGATGATTCGGGAAAAAGGGGACTACATGCTTGAATTGCTGCAGGATTTCTCCCTCACGTTCCAATTGAAAAATAACGCCATCAGCTTTTCATTAGAAAATAGTAAGTTGAATGAGCTTGTGCGCAGGGTCGTGCTGCGTTATGTGAACGATGTGACGATCCAGCATGTGACTTTTGCATTTGAGGAGTCGAAAGAAGAATTGGTTGTGAAAGCGAGTGTGAAATGGTTTAAGCGGATGTTGGACAACTTGATCTCGAATGCAATCAAGCACAATCCCCCTGGAACAGTGATTACGGTGAGAACGGAAACTGCAGGAGACGATGCTCTCATTATCGTGGAGGATAATGGGATCGGGATGGATGAAGAGACGAGGCGCAATTTGTTCGAACGATATTACCGGGGCACGCATACGGAGGATAGAACGGACGGCGCGGGACTTGGCATGAGTATCGCCAAGGCGATTAGTATTGCTCATAAGGGTGGAATTGAAGTGGAATCCAGGGAGGGATCGGGAACACGAATCGTCCTGCGGTTTCCTCAGACGGACCAGAGCGTGGGATGAAAGTTGGAGCCCATTCTGCTTGCCGTTACAGTCAATGCGGGGAACCGTAGTATAAGTGACGGCGAAAAACTGTTACTTATTGTCTGAAAAATGGTGTAGTCGGAGAGCATTCGCGCGCTTCTAATCGCGCGCATAAGCCGACCTTAGGTAAGATCTGCGTATACATTGGATGGCACTTTGACAATTGTAGTGGATTCTAGTGGCCTGATTGTCTCGATTGGTTGCAATCAAAGTTATACGGGGCGCTATAAGGAGTGCTTGTTTGCCGGGCAATCCATGAGGGATATAATCGGGCTGACATCCAGGCAGCGTATTTTTAATGGATCGCTGATCATTGATGATGACTTTGAATTTTCTTTTGTAATTCCTCAGCCTTATGACGAAATTGCTGATGCTGTGGAGCATATGCCACTCGATTTGATATTTAACGAAATCTGTGTGGCTGACTTTTCTTCTTAGAATCCCAATAATAGAGGAGCAAGATTATTGAAAGGAAGATAACAAGGTGAAAATGAATTCTCAAGTGCTTTCTAGTCAAACGATTGAGCTTGAAAGGGATCAGGTAAGTATTTTGGGTCCGAAACTGGAACTGCATAATTGCACCGTCATTTCAGATACCGATGGGCAAGGAATGGTTTTTGCTGGATTGAGGATGCATGGAGGTATTTTCGATCAAAAGCAAGCCTTAAGGAACTTTCATTTTCAGGGTGTACATTTCTTACGCGTCAGGTTTATGGGCAAGTATATTGGCTGTGATTTTGGCGACTGGGAAGACATGGACAGATCATCCGTGTCAGAGTGCGATTTTTCATCTGCACGTTTGCAAGATTGCCGTTTGTTGAATTGTGACATGAAGGGAATTCTTATTCCCAAATGGCCATGCTTTTGCTTGTTGAATCCGGCTGAAGCTCGGGATTTTGTGATCTCACAACAATGGCCGAAAAAAATCGGTCTGACTTTGGACATTTATACGGATTCGGATCGGGAATGTGTCGCTATAATTGGTGATGCGAGTGTGTTGGCTAAGGAAAGCGGGTTATCTTTAAGCGAAATACGTGCGCTCTTGCAAATAATTCCTGGTGTTAATATTGTTGACTAGGTCGCGCGCATATGGATCCTCTTACCAGCGCAGAGTTGCTCTTATGGATATAGAGAAGTCAGAATATCAAGTGGACCGCGATCTAGAAAGTGGAGAAGCATGAGCTTACTTGCAGCAGAACATTTATGGAGAGGCAACAGGTTGATAGGACAATAGGAACGGCGTGGATGTAAAGGCCCCATATTAGCAGGGGCCTTAGAGCTATTTATTCACATTAACACTTTTTGGAACCAAACATACCTACTTCGCCTTCATCGTATCAGAAGTTTTCTAAAACAATTTTTCCAATGGTCCGCCCAGATTCCAACTTCTCATGCGCGAGACGCAGGTTTGCTGCATTGATGGGCTCCAGTCGTTCAGTCAGCGTAGTCTTTATTTTTCCATCATCGATTAAATCCGCCAGTTCATTCAACAATTCGTGTTGTTTGATCATGTCATTGGTTTGAAGCAAGGACCGTGTAAACATGAACTCCCATACAAACGTTACACTCTTAGAAAACAGCAAGTCCATTTTCAAGCTCCCTGCCCAGGTAGCCTTATTTGCAGGAACGATAGCGCAAATTTTACCTTGGGGGACAATGACTTCTGCCATATTCTCAAGATGTTCAACCGTATCATTCAAGCAAAGGATATAATCGACGGCGTCAATACCAACTTCCTTGAGTTGAGGGAGAAAAGGGTTGTTGTGGTTTATGATAAAATCCGCACCGAGACCTTTAGCCCATTGAATTGACTCTGGACGTGAAGCAGTACCGATGATCGTCAAACCTGCTAATTTTGCAAGTTGAATAGCAATCGATCCTACTCCTCCAGCTGCACCGATAATCAGTATGCTTTTGTTTTCACCTGTATTTACGCTAACTCCTAAGCGATCAAAAAGACCCTCCCATGCAGTTATCGAGGTAAGCGGTAATGCGGCAGCGGCAGCGAAATCCAAACTTCGCGGCATATTTCCCACAATTCGTTCATCAACTAAGTGAAATTCGCTGTTGCTGCCTGGTCGGGACACACTGCCCGCATAATAGATCTTGTCCCCAGGTTTAAACAATTGGCAGTCAGGACCAACTTGTTCTACGATTCCAGCAGCATCCCAACCAAGAATTTTCGGTGAATCGGCTTCGTAGTTATGACTTTCGCGGACGCCTACGTCTGCAGGGTTGACGGAGATTGCTTTTACACGTACAAGCAAATCACGGCCTGTAGGTTCCGGTTTATCCACGTGCAAATCAATAAGGCTTTCCGGATTAGATATAGGGAGGTATCGGTAAGCACCGACAGCTTTCATCTTTTGGTGAGTATTATTCATGGGTATCCATCCTCTCAAATAGGAAATGTTGTACAGTTGCATTGTAAAACGATTCAATTACTTTAAGTAAGTACGCATATTTTTATGGTATAGTATTAAAAATCAAACCATTGGGGGTAAGCTGATGGGAGACCGAAGAAATAAATATGGAGTGAGTCCAGATATGCAAGCATGTCCGGTTGAAACAACGCTGGATGTTATTGGTGGAAAGTGGAAGGGGATCATTCTCTATCAGCTCCTAAACGGAACGAAAAGATTCAATGAATTCAGGCGCCTCAATCCGGGAATCACGCAGTTTATGCTCACCTTGCAGTTAAGAGAGCTTGAACGGGATGGCATCATTCATCGCGAAATATATAAAGAGGTTCCTCCAAGAGTGGAATACTCCCTTACTGATCTTGGAAGGACTCTTGAACCGGTCATTATGTCAATGAAAGTATGGGGCGAGTCTTATAAAGCGCGGCTTAATGAAAATCCAACGATACAAGGGGAGCAGAGTTAAAGGTAAGTTGAGTAGTAACCTAAGTAGTGGAGCGGGAATGTTTGAGCAAATGTTCAGGGAGGGAATAGTTTAGAGAATAGATAGAATATTAAAGTGGGGAACAGTATGAAAGCGATCTTAATCGACGATGAAGAGTTGGCATTAAATTATTTGGAGCATCAGTTATTAAATATCGGCGATTTTGAAATTGTTGGCAAGTTTACGGATCCGATGATCGGCAAACGAGAGATTGAAAAAAAAGAGATTGATATTGTCTTTTTGGATATTCAAACACCAAAGCTAAACGGTATCGAGTTGGCCGAACAGCTTTTGGAAGTGAAACCTCAATTGCAAATTGTCTTCGTCACCGCATATGAGAGATATGCGATTAAAGCATTTGAGCTGAACGCCCTTGACTATGTATTAAAGCCGGTTGGCAAGAAACGTCTGCAAAATACCATGAAACGAATTCAATCGATGATGGAGGAACATAAGACCTTCTCCCCTCAGAAATCGGAGAATTTACAAATGAGTCTGTTTCAACAAGTAACGTTTGTAGATGGAGGCCAGGAAATCCCACTTCGTTGGCGAACTGCCAAGGTGCAGCAGTTGTTCTTATATTTGGTTCAACACAGGGGAACTACGGTTAATAAAACGGCGATCATTGAGTTGCTTTGGCCAGAGCTTGAACCGGAAAAAGCCAATCATCAGTTGTATACGGCTATCTATCATATTCGCAAAACCTTGGCGCCATTTAGCAAATACTTTCAAATTAGCAATACATCAGAAGGGTACAAGGTAAAACTAGAACAAACCATCTTAGATGTAGATCAGTTTGAGCGTTTTTTTCGCTCTGACTTATCCTTAACTGCGGAGACAATTGACGAGTATGAACAAGCCATGGCTCTGTGTAAAGGAGATTATTTGCAAGAGCATAATTACATATGGGCAGAAAGCGAGCGTCAAAGATTACAACTGCAATGGGTGCAAACCGCTTTGAAAATGGTGGATTGGTATTACGCCAATGATGAATGGGACAAAGCCATCACGCTATGTTTGGACATTTGTCAGCGTTATCCGCTCGAGGAAGAAGCCTATTTTTTCCTTATGAAAATATTTGCTGACACGGGTAGGCACTCTTCGGTTCATAAGCAATACGATCATTTAACGAGTGTGTTATGGAACGAATTGCAAGAACAGCCTAATCCGGCAATTACAGAATGGTATCAACTTTGGAAGCAGAAAAATAAGGAATAAACCAAGTGGCTTATTCCTTATTTGGGGATTCCAAAAGTGACGATCGTACCTTGTTCAGGTGAGCTATTAATCGTTAATCCCTGGTTATATAGTTGTCTTAGTCGCCGTTCAATATTTCGCAGACCTACGCTTGCTCTTTTCTTGCCATGCCTTGTTTGGCTGAATAGTTGATTCAGATCTTCCTCTGCTATGCCTTCCCCATCGTCTTGGATTGAGATTTCGAAATACTCCTCGTTGTCTTTGATGTGAATCCAGACAGTTCCCCCACTTGTGCGTTGCATTAAGCCGTGTTTGATGGCATTTTCGACTAGCGGTTGTATGGATAAGGGTGGTAAGCAAAAATCGAGATCAGGGTCCAGATCCCATTCCACTTGCAAGCGATCGCCAAATCGTTGCTTCTCGATATACAAATAAGATCGAACAAGATCAAGTTCATCGTGAAGCGAAATAACGGGTTCAGAATTATGAAAGTCAAAGCTCAAACGCAAATAGTTGCTAAACTCTTCAAGCAGTGTCTGCATTTTCGTGAAGTCCTGAAGTCCCAAGGCGGCAATTGAATTTAATGCGTTAAACAAAAAATGAGGTTCAATTTGTGATTGTAACCATGCTCCTTCCATACGCAAACGTTCATCGAAGGATATTTTAAACTCTGTTAAGGCTTTTACCCTTGCTTTTAATTCCCAAGCATCGACGGGTTTCTTAACATAGTCGTTCGCCCCTGCTTGAAAGCCGGCGATAATATCCTCGGAACGACTGCGCGCGGTCAAGAGCAGGACAGGCAGTTCTAAAACAGAGAATCGTTCCCGAATGATGCGTGTAAGTTCATAGCCGGATACGTGAGGCATCATGACGTCTGAGATGACCAGATCGACCGGGTTACGTTCCAGTATGGACAGGGCTTGCTGAGCGCTGGTTGCCGTGCTTACTTCGTATTGATCTGATTCAAGCATTTTGCTAAGGATGTTCAGGTTAATACTGTCGTCATCTACAACGATAATTCTTGCTCTTCTATTCATAGAAGAAACGGTTTCTGTCGATGTAATGATTCGATCAGTCGTTGCAGCGGCCATTTCTAGTGAAGTCTGCATCCATGTCTGAGCGCTGTTTTCTTCTATTAGAACGGAATCTGAAGCAAGTGGGAGTGTAAAAGTAAAGGCAGAGCCTTTTCCCAGGGTGGACTGAACCGATAGAGTACCGCCGTGCAGCTCAACTAACTGTTTGGAAATGTGTAAGCCAAGCCCGAATCCGCCACTAGCTCTGATTGCATTCAGTTCCGCTTGTTCATAAGGTTGAAAAATAGTTTGTAGAGCCTTTTCCTCGACACCGACCCCAGTATCCTCTACTTGGATCTGCGCAAATCCGTTAGACGTTGTCGCGCGAATCGTGATAGTTCCCTCATCTGTAAATTTAATGGCATTATGCACCAAATTAAAAAGAATTTGAATCAGCCGGTTTTCATCTCCCCGAACAGCAGGAAACGAATCGTCTATTTCCACTTGTAAAGCAATCGGTTTTCCGTCCAGCATTAGTTTCGCCATATCGAAAACACCAGCGAAGATAGACTGCAGGTTTAATTTTTTCTCATGCAGGCGAATGCTGTTCTCCTTTAATCGGGTTACATCCAGCAAATCATCTAGCATGAGTGTCAGACGTCTGCTGACATGCAGGAGAATATCCAGACGCTTTTTGTGTTCTTCATGAAGGGGATTGTTTGTATCCTCGATAATCGCTTGTGTGATATTGATGATGCCATGTAATGGATTTCTCAGTTCATGGGAAGTATTCACCAAAAATTCGTCCTTGCGCTTATCCTCTTGCTGTAATTTCTCAGCAAGATGTTTCGTCTCAGTCGTTGCCCGGAAAAATCGTCTAAACCAATATGCCGCAAAAGCAAGTACGGCAAAGATCAGGTTGAAGGGGTAGTGAATAAATTCCCATCCTAATATGCTATAAGCGATCGTCCAGATCACATTCACCCCTACAAACAAGCAAGCTAGCAGGAGAAATATAATGTCTTCCTTGTCCCGAATGGCCTTCCAGAGTATGTAAGCAGAAATAATGACGGATAGGAGCAGCACGATAGAGAGCATTCTGATCATCGCTAAGATAGTTCCAGCAGGTACAAGGAGGATGAAGATGGCGTATAAGCTGCACAAGCCACTGAAACCTTGTAAAATCCTTCTGTTTAGATAAGCAGGAAGCAGATGATGAAACAAGGGAGGGATGAAGGCGACTGCACCAACATAGACGAGATACGTCAACTTAACTGTCCAATCATAATCGAACTGCAACCAGACAAATAATAACTTGTCATCGGCTGTCACCACGGTAAATATTCCACAAACCATGACCAATGAGAAATATACCAAGCCTTTATTTCTGGCACCCAAGAAGTACAGGAGCAAGGCATATAAACTATGGATCAGAAACACGACGAGTAATAATAGTTGCAAACTGATGGAGAGGATCGTCCGCATCTGTACAGCTTCTATCGTACCGAAGCGAATAGGTTTTGTAATTCCTCCTGCCCCGGCATCATTGGAAACATGGATAAGCAACTCTACTTGGCCTTGTTGTGGTGTCAGTTTGACAGTATAGGGAATATTGCGTGCTTGATGCTCTATGTTGCTGGTTGCCGGTTGTCCCGCCTGGGCCACTAATTTCCCATTGGCATAGACGGTCGAGGCAGTTCGAAGCTCATTGATCCTGAAACCAAGTGTCTGTTCCTGTTCCGGATCAAGCAAGATGCGTAGTCGATAGGTGCCGAAGTGGAAAGAGTCCGATAAACCCTGCTCATGAACAAATGCCTCATCCCACTTATTGGGTACTTGAAGGTATGTCTGTCCCTCAGGTTTCTTTAGACCGTTTCCCTCTATGAACTGAGAAGGGAAGAACTCCCACTCCCCATCCAACCGTAATGTTTGGTATTCCGAGAATTCCCATCCGCGTAAATCAAGCACACCTTGTACAGCCACTGGTTTTTCAGCGTAGTCAAAGGTGGTAAGGAAACTCATCCAGAGTAAGCGAACGGCTGTTACCACTAGTAGAGCAACAACGATCATTTTCGTCCATTTCCAGGCGACTGTTTTCATATTAATGATTACCCTCAATGAATAGTAGTAAGAAGATTGTTAGTTCACAAATCCGAAGAATATCAATTTTTTCATAATGAATACTCTTCGACAAGATATTCAGGACACCTCTTAAAAAGAATATATCAAGGTAGACTAGGGAAGCTGTAGAGGTTATGTAGAGGTGTCCCTGTTAAGATGACATATTGGATGGAAGTCTATTGAAAAATAGATAGTTTCAACAAAATATCCAGAATCCGAGGGGAGAGGAAGAAAGGGCTATAAAAAATTGCGAAGCTACAAAATTGGTGGAAGCGTCCCACTGGCGCTCATGCTTTTGTTAGCGCTAGTGCAAGCAGAAGGCGTGCAGGCGGTTGATTCTTGAGCCTACACCTACCGTCGACAAATCAAAGCTGCAAGCAAAAGTAGATGAAATCGACGATGAAGATTTGGATGAAGATGACTATACATCTTCAAGTTGGAGAAAGCTCGAAAAAGCATTGAAGCGAGCAAAAGACGTACTAGAAGATCCTGACGCAACCCAAGAAGAGGTAGACGAAGCACTGGCTGAGCTTAAAAAAGCAAGAAGAGATTTAGAATCTGTCGATAAACGAGACAGAGACCGAGATAAAGAACGGAAAAAAGATCGGAAAAACACTCATCAAGTTCAAAATCCGTTCTTTACTGGAGGCAGCTCCAGTTATGTAGAACCGAAGCCAAGTGAGCCAGCAAAAGAGAAAAACGACCAAACAGGCTACATGAACGGCTATCCAACCGGAAACTTCGATCCAAATCGCCAAGTGACTCGTGCAGAAATGGCCATGATTCTTGTAAACACAGGAATGGTCAAGACTACATCCGCAAGCGGAATGTTTATGGACGTAGCCGACCAGCATTGGGCGGCAGTTGCGATTAGAAGAGCAAATGAAGCAGGTCTGATGAACGGTTATGCGAATGGCACGTTCAATCCGGGAGGCGGAATCACGCGCGCGGAAATGGCGACCATTGTATATAAGTATTTGGGATTAAATGGAGACGGTATGCCGAACAACTTCTACGATGTACCAGCAGATCACTGGGCAACTCAGATTATTGCGGCAGTAAGTAAAGATGGCTACTTGGCCGGCTATCCAGATGGTACATTCCATCCCCAAAAGACATTGACTCGAGCAGAAACAGTCACTATTATCAATCGTTTGCTGAACCATGAACAGTTAAGTCCGGTAACTGGACAAAGCTGGCCGGAGTACCTCCAACCCATTGGGCGTACAAAGATATTGAAGCAGCAACCAAAAAGTAAAGGGAACTCTCTTTCCTAATCCAAAAAGACCGGAGTGCATATTTTATATGCTTCTCCGGTCTTTTTCGACTACTCTCATAATCGCAACGTATGAAGATTCATTCACATATACTGGAGTCGGGGAATTCCCCTTGCAGGTAGGAATCCCATAGTTTATTGATAAACTCAATATTGATCTTGTTTTCAAACGCCTTGGAAATGAGGCCAAAGTCGTCCGATGCATACCCTGCTACTTCCGAATTCTGGGTTATCCGAAAAGTTTCTTTGAACACAAATTCCCTAATTTCTCTGATCACCGTATTTTCAGAGGGGGCAATTTGATCAACTTTTTTGTAACTAGAAATCCAGGCTACATCAAATTCAACAGCATCCCTAGCGTCTAATTTAGCGTCCCAATCATCGTCTTTATGGAAGACATTCTCTAAGAAACTGTCATGACTGATTATCGAAAGTATCTCACTCGCTGTTTTCAACGAAACCCTACCCCTTCATAATATACTAGGCAACGTTTTTTGTACTTTCCCCACACATGGGCAGGGAGGGTTTCTCCCTTGATAAATTTTATTTTTTCCTATATTTTACAATATTCTAGTCAAGTCTCTCTCTCGTTCAACGTGGGTCATTAAAATATCAAGCTTTGGAACAGGAACGTCCGCCTTTCCAGTCAATAGCAGTTTTAGTGCCAAGTAAGGAAAATTCACTCCGGACCGGCAAGAGATATACATGCCACCGGAAGCTCGCGGATTGATTTCCAGCAGCTTGGGGATACCTTCCTTGTATTTGATTTGCACATTAAACAAATAGGAAAGCTGCAACCGCTGCTGCACGGCTTCGGCAATTCGTAGCAGTTCATCGTTGTCCTCAAGCTCGCGAATACGCCCTTCTACTTTCTTGCGGGGCACCGCTGCCAGCAACTGCCCTTCATAGGCGAGGCAATCGATGCTGTACTCATACGAGTCCAAATACTCCATGACCATTATATCCTCAAACGTCTCCCGTGTGGACAGTGTGCGGACTACTTCTTCTATCGTGATTTGCTGGTGGGTTGATCGAAACAGTCGGTCAATCGGATCAAGCTGCTCCTCCACAATATAAAAGCCTGCTCCGCCTTCGCCTCGGGCGGGCTTGAAGCAAACCTTGTTTCCGTCTTGTTTCAGTTGTTCATATGCGATTTGGAATTGTTCAGCTGTATTCACAATCGCATAGGCGGGTATCGGTACTTCCGGTACGTCCTGAAACAGTTGAAACAGCTTCCCCTTATCCGAAATATCCTCCAGCAACTGATGTTCCTGAGCAATCATAACCTGCGTGCCCTGCCGCTCAAACTCTTTGATATGCCTGGAGATTTCCACCAATCGATAGTTGGGGAGAAATACGTCGATCCGGTGTTTTTTACAAAACGACAGGCAATAGTCGATGTATTCTGGCACATCCAGCGTGGGCTCCAGTTCAGCATAGTCGGCGATTTGTAGCATCACACTATGACGTTTCGGGTGAGTTACATAGATCTCGAAAGTGAAGTTATCCGGGTTATTGCGAATCATTTCGACGATTGGATAAGCCGTAGCGAACGTTCGATTGAACCAAATCCGTTTTCTCATTGGTTGCCCTCCTTTATTCGAAAAGAAAAGCGAGTGTCTGTTCGACCTCGCTTTCCTTTACCTCATGCTATTTACGCAACGTTTTCCTTCGAGTCTTCTTGTTCCCCATGTTTTCCTTTTTTCATCTTATGCACGATGAAGGTACCAAGGAAGGTGAGAACCAGAACGCCGAAGAAGAGGTATGACTCGATGTGGATGCCTGCTGCGCCCAAGAACATTTTCACGGAGATGAGCGCAATAAGTACGAATGCGGTTGTTTCGAATTCCGGAATTCGCTCGATCAGTTTCAGGAAGATTTGAGCAACCCCCCGCATCATCAGGACACCGAGAATTCCGCCCAGGAACAGAACCCAGACTTGGTTGCTGACACCAAATGCAGCTAAAACGGAGTCGATGGAGAAGGCAATATCCATCATTTCAACTGCAAGTACAGTTTGCCAGAAGCCTTTTCCTTTGTTCTCGGTCTCGTTTTCTTCTTCCCCACCAGACTTGAATAAGCGGTAGAGCAGCCAGACGATAAGCAATCCACCGAGAATTTGTACAACCGGGATTGGGATAAAGTACAAGCACGCTGCCATTCCCAGGTATAGCAGCAAATCGATTGCTTTTTGCGCTTTTTCATTATGGCCAAAGAAGTGGTCTGCTGCAATCTTGAGCAGGTAGAGTGCACCCATTACTTTGATCGCGGTCATCTTGACCAGGAAAACGCCTAAACCGATTGCCAGGAAACGGAATAAATAGGCACCGAGCAAGCCGTAAAACAATGCGCGTTTCTTTTGCTTTTCTGGCAAATGATTTACCATTACTGCTAATACCAGTGCATTGTCAGCTGAAAGTAATCCTTCCAGGATGACCAATGAGAGAATAATTGTCCAGTTAGCAGGATTGGTCAGTACCCCCTGCAAAACCTCCCATGAAAAAAAACTTGAATAGGTTTCAATAAGCCCATTCAAAAACTCCATTCTTTTTTCCTCCTAGGTTATTTGCTGCCTGCTGCGCCCCAACGCATGTTCCAACCGTAGTAGCGATCCATCTGTACATGTCCGTTGAAATATTCAACCAGACGCTTGATCTCGAAGGTATCTCCTTTTCTCTCGATCATGGCAACGGCACACGTAATCTTCCGAGGGTCGTGCACGTCCATGCGGACCACAATTTCCGGGTTGTCGGCCTGTTTGATCGTGACAACGCCATCCGTTTCGGCCCATTTTGCTACACCTTCATAGATATAGGCATAGATAAGGACACGATTAAACTCTCTCAAGTGGTTGCCGTTAATGCGGAGATTTTCCCCATCAGTTCTGGATCCTGTACGGTCATCACCGTCCAGCTCGATAAACGGAAAATGGAGATATTCACCAAAAAGTCGGCCCAGCGCTTGGATACAACCTTTATTCCCGTCTGACATCTCATACAAACATCCAAGATCAAGGTCGATGCCATCGGATTTATTAAAGCCCAAAAAACCGCCTGATTTCTTGGCTTTTCTATTCCAGTTTAGGTTCACACTGATTTGCCCCAACGCCCCGCTTGATTTTCGCAAGCTGATCGTTTCACCTTTTTTCGTCAGCTCAACCTTGGATAGATTGATCGGCGGTGCCGGTGGTTGCTCAACCTTTGGAGGTGGCGCAGGAGTGGTTGGACTCGGTTGTGGTGAAGAGGCTTGCTCCTGTGCCACCTCTACGCCGAAATTACCGCATAAGGCAGTAAGTCCACCGTTAAAGCCGCTTCCAATCGCATTAAACTTCCATTCGCCATTGTAGCGGTATAATTCACCTGTCACGATCGAATTTTCTGTAGAAAAATCAACTAATGGAAATCGGATCATTTCAGTGAATGTGACAGGATGCAAGATTCGCAAATAAAGATCGGAAACCTGTCGAAACGTTTGGCCACGTGAAATGGCGTCGTAAATGGTAATCGTAAAGGCGATCTTTTCTACGTTAAGCGGAATTGCGGAAAGTTCCAGTTCGAATTGCTGTTTATCTCCAGTGCCGTCCCGCAGGGAGACAGCTCCGTTCGTTGATTTAGGATTTCCGTAGAATATGAAATCCTCCTCACGATTCACTTTCCCGGTTGCGCCCAACTGAAATGCCGATGCATCCAGATCAAGTTCGCTACCGGTATGCCAGCCAAGGCCGACAATCACCTTGGTCAGCCCTGGAAACTGCTTCGTTACATCAACCTTTTGTCCCTTAACAACCATCATCGTCATCACTATCACCTATTTCAGAAAACTCGGTTCCGCCAAGTCCGTGGCGTTGCCTTGGTTGCGTCTTGCCGAAAAAATGAAGGAAGGATGCTAGTCCCTACTATCAAACTAGCATCCTTTGGCTTGTACGAATTAACCTGCTTGTAATCCGAAGTTATTGCAAAGCGCTTGGAGGCCGCCGGAAAAACCACTGCCCACCGCAGCAAACTTCCACTCGCCCTGGTAGCGATACAATTCGCATACGACAATAGCGGTTTCAACGGAGAAATCCTCGCCCAAGTCGTAACGAAGAACTTCTTGGTTCGTATTTTCATCAACGACACGAACGAATGCGTTGGAGACTTGTCCAAAATTTTGGCGTCTATTTTCTGCATCGTGAATCGTAATCGTAATGGCGATTTTTTCAATCTCGGACGGTACTTTGGTCAGGTCGATCTTGATCTGTTCATCATCGCCATCGCCTTCACCCGTCAGATTGTCACCAGTATGAATAACGGAACCGTTGCCGCCTTGTAGGTTGTTGTAGAAAACAAAGTGCTGAATGTTAGTTGCTTTGCCGTCTGCATGGAGCAAAAACGCCGCTGCGTCGAGGTCAAAATCAAATCCACCGTTATATTTGTTCGTATCCCAACCGAGTCCAACGATCAGTTTGGTCAGATTCGGATTGCCTTTCGTCAGATCAATTTTTTGACCTTTGGATAAGCTGATTACTGACATGGTAAGTTCATCCTTTCCACGTTTCGTACTGGTTAATTAGCCGATGTTAACACCAAAATCACGCGCCAGACCAGCAAGACCGTCTTTGTAGCCTGATCCGATTGCGCTGAATTTCCACTCACTGCCGTGACGATACAGTTCGCCAACTACAACAGCGGTTTCAACGGAGAAATCTTCTCCAAGGTCGTAGCGAATGAGTTCTTCGCCAGTGCCTGCGCTCAGTACACGCGCATACGCATTGGAAACCTGACCAAAGTTTTGGTTGCGGGTAGCCGCATCGTAGATCGTGATGGTGAAAGCAACCTTTTGGATATTCGCGGAAACTTTGGACAAGTCGATTTCGATCACTTCGTCATCACCGTCGCCATCACCAGTGCGGTTGTCACCGGAGTGAACAACGGAGCCGTCAGGGCTGGATGGATTGTTGAAAAATACGAAATGTTTGTCGTCTTCCACTTTGCCTTGGTCGTTCAGCAGGAATACGGACACATCCAGGTCGAATTCGCCGCCGCCATCATACTTGTTGGTATCCCAGCCAAGACCTACCTTGATTTGGGTCAAGCCAGGGTTCGTTTTTGTCAAATCAACCTTTTGTCCTTTTTGCAAAGATACTGCCATGTGTTATTCCTCCCGAAGTTTGGATTTTTTATTGTAGTAAGGATAATCTGATAGGTGCTATGTGTAGCGTCTGACCAGCTGGGAAATCGACGTATCGGTTGTTCCTTCACCAATAGCAGCAAATTTCCATTCACCTGAGTGGCGATACAGTTCACCCACGATCAGTGAGGTTTTCCCTGAGTAATTCTCCGTCAGATTGAACTTGCACAGTTCCTGACGAGAAGATGGATTCATGATGCGGATATATGCGTTGCCAATCATTCCGAAATCCTGACGGCGACTGACACAATCGTAGATATTGACCACGAAAATCAGCTTGTGAACATCGGAAGGGACACGTGAAAGCTCGACAGATATCTGCTCATCGTCGCCTTCCCCTTCACCGGTAAGATTGTCCCCCGAGTGATTGACGCTTCCGCAACCGCTTCGCTTATTTCCGAAATAGACGAGATTTGTTTCTTTTGTAAATTTTCCATTTTCGTTCAGCATGATTACGGACGCATCGCAATCGATGTTGGCTTGTCCACCACCAAACAGTCCACCAAGTAGTCCGCCGGATTTTTTTACCGGGTCCCAGCCAAGTCCAACCAGCACTTTGCTCAAGCCGGCATTTCCTTTGGTCAGGTCAATTTTTTGCCCTTTTTGCAAACTGATAACTGACATGTCACCCTCCTACTCTGTCCGGGCTATACCCCAGTATTTTGCAGATTACAATTCGATTATTCCATTGCTATCCAATAAAATCTACATTTTTTTGCAAAAAACAACAAATTACATCAGTTTTGTGTCTTTTTATGAGCGGGAGTGTTTTTTCATTTCTCAGGATCAAAGTGCCGCAAGTTCTCCACTCGTTTTATGTTGCTTTGACCAGTTGGTGATACCATGACAGAACGGTTTGCAAAATCTCTTCTGCAGCGCTGATTCCCGACGCCTGCGTAAAGTGGAAGTTGCCCACAGCGCCACCATGGTTACGAATCTGATAAATCTCCCCATGCGGCGGAACGATCGCCAGTTGCGCTGCTTCCAGCAGAGGAAGGTCCAGTAGCGAATCACCAGCTGCGATCAGCTGCTCATCCTGCTCCAGCTCGCACACGTACAAGGTCGCATCGCGCTTGTTGACCGCCTGGGGCACGAGGTAGAGCTTTCGGCCCTGAATGGACATGCTCCAGTTTTGTTGCGCCACCCAGCGCTCGAAGTCGCGCAGCTCGTCGACAGGCATTTTTTCTCGATCAATGATGCTGTAGAAGAACAGATCCTCTGCCATTCTCTCCCGAATCACCCAACTGTCATTGCTAATCTGGGCGAAACCGGCCAGCATGTCGGGAAACGGCGCGCATTCGTTGACCATTCGGCTATGTACCTGACGACTCCACTGCTCGTCTATTCGTCCGTCACGGATTACATTGCCGCCGTTGCTGGTAATTGCATAGCGAGGTAAAAGCTCATTCTGGAAAATCAAAATTCGCTGATACTGCTCAATCGTTCTTGTTGTCACGGGTATAAACAGAGACTTTTGATGGACTTCATGAAGAAGTTCGATTGCCCTGTCAGACATGTGCGAGATTGGTTCGCCTTCAAGCACTTCGACTACCTGAAACGACTGCATTTCGTCCGTGAGAAATCGTTTCCCGTATAGGAGGGTCTGGTCTAGGTCACTTGCAAAAATCATTGTTTTTCCCCTCCCATCGATCGGATAATACCACAGCAGGAATAGCTCATATCCGAACGTTCCTCCACTAATACACCACGATCCTTGGCAAGCATGATGATATGAGCAAGGTTAGGGTTTTCGACTGAATCGACAAGAATTTTCCAGGGGACTCTGCGCAAAAGCACGCGTGTCGTTTCGCCAACTCCCGGTTTAATTAGATTCACATCATCAATTTGCAGCTCTTGCTGAATCCGCCCAATATCGCGCATTCCCTTCCAGGTCGGCACGTGGTCGTCCTCGTGGCTGATCAATTCAGCTGCTTTTACCTTTGCCTCGTCGGCAATATCCGTAAAATACGCCGAAATCGTATTGACGAACAGGTTGGAAACATCTTCGTCAGCCCATTCCCGATAAAATTTGGCTCCGTGAAATTCACCAGCCGCAATGAGGTCGTCACGGTGCACGGTACGACTGATCAAACCGGACACGGTCGAGTTCAGGCAAGCGCTCGGGATCAAAAAATCTTCGCGAGTGCCAAACGTCTGCACGCAATGCCCTGGGTCAGCGAGAACAGCCAAATCGGCATCAAGCCGCGTATGGAATTTCTGGTTAAAGCGGGAGATCGACTCGTGCAAGACCGATGTAATAGCGCCCTTGCCTGTCCAACCATCTACGAACTGAATTCCTTTGCCCTGATGATGCTCAAGAATATAGCGCAGGGCATTCTCGTCAATACCTTTGCCGCGAATGATGGAGATGCTGTAATGCGGCGTATCCAGCTGGTGAATTTGTCTCAAATAGCGGCGGATCAAAACACCGATCGGCGTTCCTGCTCTTGCAAGCGAGGCAAGCACAACCCCCTTGCCTTTGCGTGCAAGGATGGATTCAGCCACTACTCCTGACGCAAGCGCCACTTTTCGTGCTGTCGTCTGCAAGGCCTGATGAAACAATGAGATGTACTCGGCGGAGGGCTGATACTCAACAGGCAGCATCTCGGAGTAATGTGTCCCCGCCTGAATCAATTCTTCCCGGTCCTCCGTGTTGGTTTCTTCCATCAATCCGCTGATTTCTTTCAACAGGAATGTAACATCCTCTGCAGGGTAGCTCCCCATTTTAATCGGCTGCATGAGTTCTGCTGTGTATAATGAGCCTTGCTCCATTCGGTTTACCCCTCTCTGCAGTTAGCGAAACATTACGAGATACTTGTTCGGAATCGGCAGTTGGGCCAAGGCCGCATAAAGACTATTGAGCCGCTCCACGCTTGTCCCGCGTTCAAGGAACAGGAACAGCTCGTCATACCGTTGCTCCGGGATATTGTACATAAAGTTGCGAACAGTGGGATCATCCGGACTTTCGTACGCAAATGCATTTTGAACGGCATATGTTTCCTTTGTTGCCGGATGAATCGGGCTTCTCGTCGTTGATTGATACCAAACCCCATCGCCCATAGAAGCGGCGATCATCATCGGCACGTACATAAACTCGCCTGTTCCCATACACAAGGTCGTACCCTTACGATATTGCTGCAAAAACTGGCCCTGCTCCCGAAGTGTGTCATGCAATTGAAGCTGCTGCTCGGAAGTCATGCCAAAGCGTCCAGTTTGCTGCAAATACGGCAAGGTATTCACAAAGCCTGTCTGATCGATGGAAGAAAAGGACAGTTTGGTTAGCGCAGCGGTCTCCAGCGTGATGACAGTCGGCTCAGCTTCTGGTTCGACAAAGGCAGGCTTCGTCTGCTCAGCCTGCTGTTCGTCAAGAACGCCGTTCACCTCAATCTCTCCCTTAATTAGAGAGATGGCTGTGATCTCGATACCCAGCTCGGCTTCAAGCTCCAGAAACTTGCGGTGATCGTCAGGCGAGCGCCAATCCAATAAGGAAGCAACGATGTATTGCTTTCTCGGAAAATGCTGCTGAATCTCGCGAATGATGTTAAGCGCTGTTTTCCCTGTCGTAATCTCATCATCTACTAATACGATCGGACACGCAGAATGTAGCAAGTTTTTATCCAATGGATAAAAGTGATGGGCTACTGCGTGAGAATGCTCTTCTTCAAAATCAATTGTTGACGGAACCTCTTTGATCAGTTCTCTTGTTGTATGGATGTATTCTGCCTTGGTGCCAAAAGCGCTGAACATGCTGTGTCCAAGTGCAGTGGCAGTCTCGGCAAATCCGATGAATAACAAGGGCTCGGGTAATTCGAGGGGATGTTGCAGCAGTTTGTGAAGAATCTCTTCGCTCTTCTCCTGCTGAATGATACCTTGCACGATCTCTGGAAGATCACTGACTTCATGAGAATAAAACTCTTCAAGGAGACGTGCCGCCAATGCCATACCGCTTAGCACAGACGCTGACGGCCGCACGGGCAAATGCTTTCCCAGAACCTTGCTGACAAACAGGAAGCTTCGTTTCTTATTGATTCGGGCAGCCATTTGGAATAGCGCTTCCAATGGAAGATGGTACGGATTTTGTCGAACGTGGATGGTGATATTCAAATCACCGAGAATATTGAAACTGGATATTTGCTGTTCGAGCGAGCAGGTTGATAAAGTTGTTATGCTCATGGAACACCCCGTACACTTTTGATTTGATCATTATTTTTTTCGCCCAGCTCGTATGTGGCTTGATTTCGTTCATTTTGTTAGCGTAGTGACTTTTCGTTACTCCGTTTGTTTGGCTTTGCAGGATTGCCCTGGCGTCCTCGTACTCTTCACGTGTAATCACGGCAAGTGAGTGGACAATTTTGATATGGCTTGGGTGGATGATCGTTTTGCCGGTCAGGCCGTTTTCCTTGTCCAGCAAGACTTCTTTGATCAGCCCATCTTGCCATTGATTCAACAATTGCTGGCGAAGTCTGCGCCCTGATGCGCCGCCCAGCTTTTGTTCAAACGGAGACTGGCGGAGCTGTGGTTTGAGCAACCTTTCACCGTTGCTGAAATACTCCCAGACTGGACCAGATACGACGTATTCACTGCCCTGTCGTGTAAACATGTTCACAATGTCGCCAATGCAATCGCGAATCGTGGAAATCTCATAAATAGACACATCCGGTCCACGGCGCAATCCGAACAGGCTGGAAAAATCGGTTGCTCCCATGCGCACGTTCAGGACGAGGTGCCGGTATTTGTCCAAAATTTTTTTGATCGAGAGCAGCTCGGCTGTTCGGGATTCTCTGTAAATAATGTCGGCGGACTCCAGAATCGGCATGCCGTACACAGGGAAAGGAACGTATCGGTTGCACGATTGCAGCGCTTCCAGATACTCCTCAGCGTTGCGGCTCGTAAACTTCGGGAACACAAACCCAGTCAGGCTGATCAAATCTTCTTGCAGTTCTTCCACAAGCCGGTTCATTTGGTGGACATCCCGGACACGCACGAACATGATCGGTATATCGTCCTGCTGGATCAAGCCGTTTCGTAGACGGCTGGAAATATCACGGACCTGCCGAATCAGCGATTGCTCTGCCTCAGTAACCTCATGATCGCCGATAGCGTCTTCCAGGCAGATGACCATGGAGACCAAGCCCTCGTGCTTTTGCGTCATTACATCATGAGAGATGGTGGTTCGTATGGCGGGCATGTAGAGTGTAGCTCCCAACGCGTGGGCTAGCACTTCCTTCTCGGTGTTTCGATTGATAGGAAGGGGGTGTACACTGAATAATTCTTCTTTTTCGTTCTCGAGCAAGTAATCAAAATGCCTCATAAAAGAAACGGCTCCCCTCTTCATCCCAACTCGCCATTGATAAAAAACAAGACTGCCCCCTTGGCCCGAGGCAATCTCGCTTGTTACAACTGGAAATCAGCTGGATTCAAATTAACGGTCTGGCAGATTTCCCGAACGATTATTTTCTCTTTTTCGTCAAAGTCACCGTCAGCGGCACCGATTGCGCAACAGACGCCGATAAGAATTCGCGCTGCTTCTGGGTTATTTTTTAATTTGCCGATTGCCTTGAGTGCTTCCATCTTCCCGACGCCGTGGTCAAATTCAAATCCACTGACAAAATGGTTGAAGCGGCTAATTACATCGTTCATATCAAAAACTTTCAATTCTTCACTTCGATTGATATAAGAGGCCATCTTTTGCTTTTCAGAGGATTCAATGTGTCCATCAGCGGCGGCAACCAATGCGCATCCGGCAACGACTGCATCCATGAAGTCACGATTCTGAAACTTCTTTACCTGGTCTCGCAAGGATGCTTGTGTGTTTTTAAGCCAATTCGTAAATGTGCCAGAAAATGACATTCTATTACCTCCATCGACAAATTTCTCACTTATACGTTTATTCTACAATCTTACATCAATAGATATATTTTGGCAAAAGAGATACATAATATGTAAATGTTCTAGTTCCCATAATAAATGAATCCATTAGGTCCATTAAAACGATCCCGAATGAGGGAAAGGTTGTGCTTGACAGTATGAAGAAAAGTTAGAATAAACTATGGATATCTATTCGATCAATTCAGCGCGAGAAGCGGGAAATAGGTGATCACCAAATGAGAGCAAACCGGATGGAAGCGTTTAGCGATGGCGTGCTGGCAATTATCATTACGATTATGGTACTGGAATTCAAAGTACCAGAAGGCCACGATTGGCATTCGTTAATCGAACTAGGCCCAAAAGTTCTTAGTTATATCTTCAGTTTCGTTTATGTCGGCATTTACTGGAACAACCATCATCATCTGCTGCATATGGTTCGCACAATGAACGGGCGGCTCATGTGGCTGAATTTGAAATTGCTCTTCTGGCTATCCCTTATTCCATTCACGACCGCGTGGATGGGGGAAAGCCAGTTTGCGCCCACTCCGATGGCATTGTACGGGATTATCCTTCTGCTTGCAGCGATTTCTTACAGAATGCTTCAGCTCGCAATCATTAGCCAGCATTCTGGAGATTCTGCATTCGTGAAGTCAATGGGCAGAGACTGGAAGGTGAAAATATCGCCTGTTCTCTATTTGCTCGCGATATTGACCGCGTATGTGGGTCCATGGGTATCCGGCTTCTTTTACGTACTCGTTGCCGCGATTTGGGTCGTGCCGGAAAAGCGAATCGAGCACATTTTGAGAAGCGAATAATTGGACCCGAGAAAAGTATGGGAAGCGAAAAGAGGTCTCCAAACCGAGAGCCGTGCAAAACGACTCCTATAATATGTAAAAAGACTGATCCAGTACCGTTAGGTACTGGGTCTCGTTGTATAATAAACATAAAACGAAAGAAGCTGGGACTAGTGCTACAGCCTGCCAAACAATTGACGGCGTCCTTCCATGCCGAATTATACAAACTCATTCCAGGAGATCATCCATTGTGTAAAATAAATGAAGTCGTCGACTTCACGTTCATTCATGATCTGGTTCGTTCTTCGTACTGTGAATATTACGGTAGACCTGCCAACGAGCCAGAGCTTCTGTTTCGTTTGTTATTCTTGCAAGTTCTGTACAATCTTTCGGATGAGCGCATGATTCAAGAAGCTCAGGTGAATCTTGCTTACAAGTGGTTTATTGGCCTTAATCCAGAAGACACGCTACCAGCCCCTTCTCAATTATCCCGATTTCGTAACCATCGATTGGGAGCAGCGGGTGTGGATGAGGTGCTTCGATCAGTTGTGCGCCAGTGCATCGAGAAAGGACTCGTCAAGTCGAAGACGATTATCATGGATTCTACTCATACATTGGCAGCTTCGCAAAAACAAAAGCCACTTGGCGTTTTACGAGATGCGGCAAAACGTCTATTTCGTGTCGTTGTAAAAAAGCATTCCAAACTTGAAAAGAAACTTCCTCGGATGCCAGTGATAAAGAAAGAACAGGAAAATGCGGAAAAAGTCATGCTACATTACTTAGCGGAGCTGGGAGAAGCTGTCGAGACGCTAATACCTGATCATGAGGGTTCTATCTCAGAAAAACTTCAGATCGCCAAGAGGATTGTAGAAGACGAGCGCCTTCTTTCCCAAAAAGGGATTCTGTCGGCTATTGATCCAGACGCACGCTTTGGATGGAAAAGCTATACGAAATCTTTTTTTGGTTACAAAGAACATATCGCCATGACGGAGGAAGAGATCATTACGGCTGTAGAAGTTACTGGGGGAAGTTCGGATGATGGAAAGCAATTCAAAGAGCTTCTAAGTCAAACGATATCCACAGGAATAGAAGTCCATGAAATCATTGCTGACACTGCATATTCAGGTAAAGACAACTTAGCTGAAATGAAATCTAAAAAGATTCAACCCGTAGTTCCTTTAAACCCTGTCGTCCATAATGGCGGATCAAGGCAAGAGGGTTTTACATACAACAAAGATGCAGATTTTGTTATTTGTCCGGCAGGACAAAACAGTGTCCGTAAAGCTGTGCAAGGCAGCAAAAAAAGTGGCGATAGTCGTTCTCTCGTGTTCTACTTTGATATACACAAATGCACAGCATGTCCGCTGAAAGAAGGCTGTTTAAAACCGGGTGCAAAGAACAAGACCTATTCCTTCAGGATTATGGCGGAACATTACAAGGAGCATATCGAATTTGAGAACAGCGAAGTGTTCCAAGAGCGTATCCGTCGTAGACCGATTATTGAACATAAAAATGCTGAGTTAAAAAGGTATCATGGATTAACCAGGGCCAAGTACCGTGGTCTCTTTCGTATGCAAATCCAAGCCATATTAACTGCCTTTACAGTAAATGTAAAGCGAATGATAAAACTCCAAGCCAAAATGGAGGCCACCTCAGCATGAGGTAGCCTCCATTTTTTAGGTTCTACGGACCGAAAATTTCCAAAAGAGAACGTCTCTTTTCAAGATAGAGAGTATTTTGCACGGCTCTCCAAACCGGAGACTCTTTTTTTCAAGTGCTGTTGTTACAGACAACCCAGTGAGCCATATCATAAGGGGGGATGACCGACATGGAAAATGCCCTCGATAAGAGGGCATTTCGCCGATGAAAGCTGAATGGATTCGTTGTCATACCAGCGAAGAACCGCCATCTACGACGATGACCTGACCGGTTGAGTATTTCTCACGCATTAAATAGAGAAACGCTTCGGCCGCGTCCTCGGGTTCGCCCACTCGGCCAACGGGGAGGGATTTCCCGACAGTCTCGTACATGGTGTTTCGTTCTTCTTCAGGAATATTGTCCCATAACTCAGTGCGCATGAATCCGAAACGTATGGCGTTGACACGAAGTGGACTCAGTTCGACGGCTAGCGCCCTTGTCAGAGACTCGATAGCACCACAAATGCTGGCTGCGATCGTCAATCCTTTTGGAGGCCGAACTGAAGCGGTGCCGGAAGCAAAAATCATGGAACCATTCTGCCTGATTTTCTCTGAGCCATATTTCGCTGCCATAACTGCACCCCAGTACCTGATGGTAAAGAATTGGCGTGCCTTGTCCATGTCTACCGTGTTGAGATTTTCGGGCTGAAATGGCTCTCCAGCGGTGAAAACCAAGTGATCGAATTCACCAATACGGCTGAAAAATACGCGAATCTGCTCCTCATTCGATAGATCAACCACATATCCTTCCGTACCTTTGGGGAGACGCGAGACAGCATCGTCCACTCTCTCTTTTCGACTGGATACTACAACAACATATGCCCCTTCACGCGCAGCGGCTTCCGCTGTCGCAAATCCCATTCCAGAAGTTCCTCCGAGCAGGATAACACGCTTGCCTTTCAAACTGCTGCAAAGTTCCAGATTTCCCATAAGATCGTCCTCCTTCTCTATAGGTGATGAGTCGATTATAATCAGCTTCATAAATTGACAAACAGCTCTGTATTTACAGTACGATTCGGAAAAGTAGTATAAATCCTAGTAGGATATTGAGGTGTATGATCGTATGAATGATGAAAGAAGGCGAAGGGAGCTAGCTGATTTTCTCCGGACCCGTCGTTCCCGTCTTTCCCCGCAAGAGGCGGGAATACCTGTTGAAAATGCACGTCGTCGTACGCCTGGTCTTAGGCGGGAAGAAGTGGCGACTCTGTCAGGGATTTCTTTGCCTTGGTACACGGCACTGGAGCAGGGGAGGGATATTCAGGTATCAGAACAAGTGCTGGAGAGTTTGGTGCGGACGCTCCAACTCAGCCATGACGAGCGCAATCATTTGTTTGTATTGGCAAATAGTTCTGTAGTTCCATACGTCACAGTAGGCGAATCAAATTCTCCAGCCCTGCAACAAATTCTCGACAGGATGGGGAGCTACCCTGCCTATGTCATCGATAGACACTGGAACGTAACAGCGTGGAACAAAATGACAAGTACGCTTTGCGGAGACTTTAATCAGATAGCAGAGATTGAGAGAAATATACTTTGGAGAGTCTTCATGATGAAGGAGACCGAGGCTCGCATTGTGAATTGGGAAAACGTCGCCACGATGCTGTTGGCTCATTTTAGAAGCCGATACGCTTTGTACATGAATGATTCGTGGTATCGGGAATTCGTTGACAAATTGTGTGAACAGAGTGAGGAGTTTAGAGTGTGGTGGCGAAGACATGATGTATCCGGGACTTCGAAAGGGGAAAAAGTGATACAGCATCCTAAAGCTGGCCTGTTGAGTTTTCGTTACCATTCTTTTGCCTTGCCCGAAAGTGGTGACTTCGTGATGAGAGTATATACACCAATCGAGAACACGGGGACTGATGAACAGTTAAAAGATCTGATAGACGAGTCTCGTTTAGCATGAAGCAACGCTATTTCATAGAGACGGGATTGGCAAGATGAAAGGATGGGGGTGAAGCAAATGGAACAAGAGCTCGTTGCCTTAGCGTGCGGAGTATGCAAAGGCGTATCAGAGCGCATTAGGATGGAAAGTGAGTTGTTTGATATTGCTGGCTTCGAAAATGACATTATGGAATGGTCAGATTATGAAAACGAAGTTGATGGCTCAAGCAGGCGATGGAGAAAGAAAAACCCGTATGAAATGATGGAGTGATATGAATGAGAGCGTATATACAGGCAAACAAAAGTGGAGAATTCTACAATGTAAATGCATTTATTGCTTTTGAAGGTTTCAGTTCATTAGGATGGGAGATCATTAAGTTCCATGATATTCATGAAATAAAAGAAAAGAATCCAGAAGACATAGTAGTTGGCGGTATTGGCAACGTGAGAAAACGTCTTGAAATATTGGGGATAGAAAGAAGCCAAGGAGAGATAGATTACCCAGATTCTTTATCTAGTTATTTTGGCAGGAAAATATGGACTTCAACGATTCAACAGCTTTTTGAAAATAAACAGGATTGGAACGTTTTTATAAAACCGAAAGACATAACAAAAAAATTTGCTGGAAAAGTGGTAAAAGAATATAAAGATTTTATCGGATTGATTGAACAGGATGAGGATACGAGAATTTGGTGTTCGGAAATCGTTAATTTTGTAACAGAATGGCGTTGCTTCATACGATATGGAGAAATACTTGATATTAGGCAGTACAAAGGTGTTTGGGATTCAAAATTAGATCTACGTATTATAAAAAGTGCGGTTAATGATTTTATTGATGCGCCAGCTGCCTATGGTTTAGATTTTGGAATTGATCGAGATGGGAATATGAAGCTGGTGGAGATTAATGATGGTCATTCTTTAGGGACATATGGAATCGCTCCTTTAAACTATGCGAAGTTTCTTTCAGCCAGATGGTCGGAATTAACAGGGACGAAAGACTATTTAAGAAGCTGATTCTACACCATCGGTTTCTAACAAGGAATAACAATGCTGTAATCAAGGCTTGTTCTATTTGTTGTAGATAGAGTGAGTCTTTTTGTATGCAAAAAATAAGAAGTTGATGAACAGACAATGGAAAAAAACGTGAACAGGTAGTAGCAGAACCGGTGCTAATATATCCTATCCTACCTAATTGCATCCATTATTAGGGGGAAAAACAAGAAAGGCCCGGGGGGAATTTGTTCCTGGAGGGATATATGCATCAAAATATCGAGTATTCTGTCGCTGACAAAGCAAATGGTACTACAATTCAAAAAGAGGCAGTAATGAATTTTTACCAATTACGTCAAAAAATAGCATGAAAATTAGTTGTTCACATACTACAAATTCAATCAGTTCGAATTAGTTGTGATGGCACTAAAATTTAAGTGATAACGTAATCAAACACCTACTCATGTAAAATGGTTATGTTATCTAAGAGAATTGCCCTTACTAAAAAAGGAATGCGGAATATAGTGATAGTGAGTTTAAAACACTCAAATTTTAAAATTGGAGTTGATTTCCAATTATGAGCGTCATCAAACCAGAGCAAGTGACCCCCGCATGTCCAGTGATTTCGACAGAACAAATTCCATTAACCGTCGAACCAACTACGATCATTTCTCAAGCAGCTGTACCAACCATTAAAGTTCCAGTTGTACTTGTAGAGCCAACTCTTCAAATCGTTGTAGAAGCAAATATTCCACTTAACCCACCAGCAACTGAGATTAAGAGAGTGGTAAAAAATGTATTCCTCAATCAGGTTAAACTTGTTCCTGTCGCATTTACGCGTATTGGTACTACAGACTTTTTCAATGTTACAAGAGCCAAGTTATTTGTAGGAGGATTCATTCGCAAAAATATTGAATATGCTTCTGCTGCATGTACTGGAGCACTTTTAGATACAATTGCGGATGTTCCTTTTACAGGTTTTGCTGATATCACAACATTTTTAACAAGGCCAATTATTGGTATCTCTGAGGCGAGTAAAGCATTTTTCCTTAATGAGACGGATGGCCAGGTTCCACGTTTGGATAAAAATTTCTTCCAAAATCTTGTGAAATACAACGAACAACCATTTGGTGAGTTGGTAGCTGCTAACTTCTATGAACTTGATTTTTCACCGGTTATAGCAACACCTGAGGGAACGTTTAATAGCCTGACTGAAAAAATTGTCCTAGACCTTACTGTAAAAGTGTTACAAACACAACAGTTATTAATTGCTGCTACACAACAAATTGCAATTCCTCCTGCAGGTACAGTTGGTTGTGAAGAATAGGTTTTTATCTAAGAAGGTTATTCCCCATCGGCCAAACGGCCGGGGGAATGGCCTTTTTTCATTTTCGGAAATGGTCTTAACCTTCCAGAGGCCACATAAAACAGCGTGTAAAAGGCAGTGCAGGAAAGGACTAAAAACGGGAACTCCTGTGAAGGTGATGGTGCGGACAGTACCTTTCATCGATGCAACTGAGACTAGGTGAAGCTAAGTCTAGGGAGGAGAGTGGTCTAGAAGTATTGAATTGCTATTTGTCAGGATGGTCCTATTAAATGGGAGCATATTAAAATGAAGTCATTTTGTATCGAAAACGAGAAGGAAACGAATCGAGAGGAGAGAGCAGCCATGCATGATAAGCAAACTACGGTGCCAGACCACACGGCGGTGCGGGTCGCGTTGTGGCGGGCGTTGCACGCACAGATCGATTCTCCACCGCATGTACTAGAAGACGAGATCGGTCTGCGACTGGTGGCTCCGGAAGACGACTGGCGCCAACGTCCCGACATGGACCCAAAGAGCACCAGCGGGTTTCGAGCATCTATCGTGGCTCGTGCTCGCTTTATTGAGGATTTGGTCACCGAACAGCTCGGACAAGGCGTCACCCAGTACGTTATCCTCGGCGCTGGCCTGGACACCTTTGCTCAGCGACGACCGGAAATCGCCTCTCAGATGCGGATTTTCGAGGTCGATCAGCCAGACACGCAGGGTTGGAAGAAGCAACGCTTGAACGAGCTGGGCTTTGGCATCCCCGAGTGGTTACGACTCGTACCCGTTGACTTCGAGGCAGGCTGGTCCTGGTGGGAGCAACTAAAGGACTCCGGTTTTGATGCTAGCCGACCAGCGGTGGTAGCATCCACTGGCGTCACCCAGTACCTTACGAAGGATGCGATTATGGCTACGCTGCGCCAAGTAGCGACGCTTGCTCCAGGCTCCACGCTGGCTATGACGTTTTTGCTCCCCTTTACCTTTACAGAAACGGAGAAACGTCCCGAAGTTGAAGAGGCAGAAAAGGGAGCGCGGTCAAGCGGCACGCCTTTCATCAGCTTTTTCACACCGCCGGAGATGCTGTCATTGGCCCGCGAAGCTGGTTTCCGAAAAGTCCAGCATGTATCCTCGGCAGAACTTAACCAGCGCTACTTTACCGGCCGCACCGATGGTCTTTCGCTGCCAAGCGGAGAAGAATTCCTGATAGCCACTACATAGAGTGATAACTTCTATTGATAAGCTACGTTGTCTTTCAGATAAACGTAGCTTTTTCTATGGCAACTGTATTTCTCTGTCATAATCTATATGCTAAATTATGGAAAGATTCTATTTGAATGTCAGAGAAGAAACTGACTAGGAGAGGAATACTTCTTGGTAAATCATTCACCCAAATACCAAATAAAAAAGAGCCATATCCTACTATTACTCGGGTTATTACTTATCATCTTATCCGGTGCGCGGATTTTGTGGATGGAATCGTTTCGTGATCAACAAGCGGACATTAAGAATGGGCAATTCGATTTGCGTGATTGGAATGCAGAAGGTGGCGACACTCTCTTGCTAGATGGAGAGTGGGAGTTTTATCCCTCTCAATGGCTGATGGATGGCAGACGGCAACAAGGTGTAAACGAGAAGGGGCCATCGCTTATTCAGGTTCCGGGAAGATGGAATGAAGCTTTGCATACAGACAAGTCAACTCCCTATGGATTTGCTTCTTATCGCTTGCGTCTGTATGTGGATCCAGAAAAGGACCTGAATTATAGCATTCGTGTACCCAGCGTGCGCACGGCATCGGAATTATATGTAAACGGTCGTTTGCTTGCGAAATCCGGGCAGGTGGGCGAGTCGGAGGATGAATATATTGCGAAGAATCTGCCTTATTCTTCAACCTTTACGGCAGATGAAAACGGCGTAATCGACATCGTCATTCAGGCGGCAAATTATGTGGATGGTCGAAGCAGCGGCATTGTTCGATCCATTAAATTTGGTTCAGAAGAAGCCATTGCAAAGGAAATAAAAGTCTCCGTTTCTACGCAGCTTCTGGCAGCCATGATATTTCTCATACATTCTGCTTATGCGTTTATTTTATTTTTACTGGGAGATAAGAAAAAGAATCTGCTGTATTTTTCTTTGCTGACATTTTGTATAGCGCTAACTAGCGTGTTAAGCAATGATGAGAAGCTGTTCCACCAATTATTTTACATCGGCATTGAGTGGGATTTTCGATTAACGAATTTCGCCCTCGTCATTGGGGCCTATGCTTTGTTGGAGTGTATGAATCATCGCGAACTTCCTTATTGGAGCAGGGTGTATCCTGTATACAGGGTGATGAATTTTGGGATTGCTGGCATTACGTTGTTTTTAGACCCTGATCAGGTGACGATGTTATTTCCAGTTTATTTTCTGGTGGCCGGTATTGCTGCAGTGATCACGTTGATAACCATCCTTAGGAAATTGATCAAAGACATCAAGGGCAATCTTTTACTGCTTTTTTCATTTCTTGCGTTGCTTCACCATTTTATTTGGTCGTTAATCTGGCGGGAAAGCGGTATGAGTCTTGTCTACTATCCATTTGATCTGATTATTTCGATGGGGTGCTTAGCCACTGTATGGTTTAAGGGTTATTTCATCATGCATGCCAACACAAAAGAAATTGCTGCAACCTTGCAAAGAATGAATGACCATAAGGATCAATTTCTGGCCAACACTTCACATGAATTTAAAAATCCACTCCATAGCATTCTGAATATGTCACAATCCGTTTTAAATCGGGAGCGACATTTGTTGCAGGAAAGGAGTATCAAGGAGCTTGAAACGGTTTTATCTGTAGGAAGACGGCTGACCTTGATATTAAATGATTTAATTGATGTGATGAGTTTACAGGAAGGCAACCCGCGCTTACAGAAAAAAGCCATATGGATTCAGCCCATCGTGACTGGGGTACTTGATATGCTGCAATTTAACGCAGATGTGAAGTCTGTAAAAATCGTAAATGAAATCCCTGAAGATTTTCCACCCGTACACGCGGATGAGAACCGGGTGATTCAAATCGTTTTCAATTTACTTCACAATGCTGTGAAATATACGAATGAAGGGATCGTTTCCATTCAAGCGTTTGCCAAGGACGGAAGAGCTTTTATTGAGATTCATGATACAGGAATCGGAATGGACGAGGACATGAAAAAGCGCCTGTTCCACCCGTATGAACAAGCCAGCACGAGCGAGACCATGATTGAAGGTGGCTTTGGGTTGGGTCTTAGTATAAGCAAGCAGCTGGTTGAGCTCCATGGAGGTACGTTTGATGTGTCCTCCGTTTTAGGGGAAGGCTCGACATTTACCTTTTCGTTACAATGGGCACATATGGAAGCGGAGGAAGGGGTAGCTGTTTCTCGGTCATTCGAACCGTCAGTCGTACAACCTATGCCGATTCAGGATAAAGCGGAGAGCTCTTGGGCTACGAAACCAACAACTTTATTGGAAGTAAATCGCGATCGTCCGCGCCTGTTAATTGTGGATGATGACCCTGTTAACCTTCAGGTGCTGGAAGCCATACTGCCTCCAGACGAATATGAGGTAACAATGGTGACCAGTGGGAAGGAAGCATTAGCCATATTGGGTACAGGGGAATGGGATCTGGTCATCTCCGATATTATGATGCCGCAGATGTCCGGTTATGAGCTGACAAGAATGATCCGCGAGCGGTTTACACTCACAGAGCTCCCTGTTTTGCTCCTTACCGCAAGAAGCCAACCAAAAGATATTCAAAGTGGTTTTTTAGCGGGAGCAAACGATTACGTGACCAAACCAATAGAGGGAATGGAAATAAAATCGCGGATCGAGGCGCTCACTACGATTAAACAATCTGTCCGGGAACAACTGCGATTAGAAGCTGCATGGCTACAAGCGCAAATCCAGCCTCATTTTTTATTTAATGCGTTGAGCGCGGTAACAGCTTTAAGTGACATTAATTTGGATAAGATGCGCGATTTGCTTTACGAGTTTAGCAATTTTTTGAGGAATAAATTCAAATTTGAAGATATGGACGGGCTTGTTCCGATCGAAACGGAGCTAAGTCTGGTGCGCTCTTACTTGTATATTGAAAAGGTTCGGTTTGAAGAAAGACTGCAAGTTGTTTGGGAGATAGATGACTGTGAGGACGTAAAAATCCCCTTTCTTACGATCCAGCCTCTCGTTGAAAATGCGATCAAACATGGTGTGATGAACCGCATTCGTGGGGGGGAAATTACGATTCGGATTTCTGTTCAGGAAACGCATGTGGAAATAACCGTTGAAGACGATGGGATTGGAATGGACGAAGATCAAATACAACGACTGTTAGAAAGAAAAGCAGATAGCAGGTCAGGAGTCGGATTGATCAATACCGATCAGCGTTTAAAACGGCATTTCGGAACAGGGCTTCATATCGAAAGTACGCAAGGTACAGGGACAAAGGTAACTTTTCATGTACGCAACAAGTTGAATAGTAAGAATTTGAGTGAAAAATACCCCGATTCCTTATCGTAGGATCGGGGTTCTTTGTTGTTTTCCAACGATTAGGAAAACTTATGATGACAATAACGAATTCCAATTGCTCGGGTTCTACTCACTGTGGTAGCTTAAAGTAAATAATCATATAAGATTACTCGGAATTAACTTTTCTCGTGTGAGGTGCATATCGTTGGTACTTAAGGTGACAGACAGTCCTTTTAGTCAGGAACAAGTAGAGCTCCTAAATCAGTTGCTGCCCACGCTTTCAGAAGTGCAAAAGGTTTGGCTGAGCGGATATCTTGCAGCTTTTCACAAAGTGGAAGCACCGATGGCCGCTGGGTTTCAAGCCACTTCAGCTACGAATGGGCCAGTCATTTCCAAAGAGGTGACAGTGCTTTTCGGATCTCAGTCCGGGAACAGCCAAAAGCTTGCCAAGGTGCTGACCGGAAAGCTTCAGGAGCACGGCTTCCACGCAACACTTTCCTCTATGAGCGACTTCAAGACGAATGCGTTGAAAAAGGTTGAAAACCTGCTTGTTGTGGTAAGCACACACGGAGATGGTGAACCACCGGACAACGCCATTTCCTTCCATGAATTCTTACACAGCAAAAGAGCACCGCAATTGGAGGGCCTGCGTTTTTCTGTGCTGGCATTGGGCGATACCTCTTATGAATGGTTCTGCCAAACTGGCAAGGAGTTCGACAAGCGGTTGGAAGAGTTAGGCGGCAAGCGTCTTACTCCCCGGGTTGATTGCGATGTGGATTACGACGAGCACGCCTCCGAATGGATGAATCAGGTCCTGGCTTCTCTCAGTGAAACTTCGGCAACCCAGGCTGCTGCGGCAAGCGCAATCGTGGGCGGCGCAGTGATCGGGTCAGCGTCACAGACCGAATATTCACGGTCGAATCCCTTTCAGGCTGTGGTCTTGGAGAACTTGAATCTGAACGGACGGGGATCAGATAAGGAAACTCGCCACCTGGAAATCTCCCTTGAGGGTTCCAGTCTCGAGTATGAACCGGGTGACTGTTTGGGGATCTATCCTAAAAATCATCCTGACCTTGTCCGTGAGCTGATAGACGCGATGGGCTGGAAGCCGGAAGAACTTGTTCCCATTCATAAAAGCGGGGAAGAGCGCACGTTGGAAGAGGCCTTATCCAGTCATTTTGAAATCACGGTTCTCACCAAGCCTCTCTTGGAACAAGCCGTAAAGCTATCATCAGGAAACGGGTTGCGGGAACTGCTTGCGGAAGGACAGGAGCAAAAGCTTCGCGAGTATGTTCGAAATCGGGATTTGCTAGACCTGGTGGAGGACTACGATTTGAAGGGCGTGTCTTCCAAAGAATTTGTTTCCATCCTTAGAAAGCTGCCGCCTCGTCTCTATTCGATCTCAAGCAGTTTGAAGTCCTACCCAGACGAAGTTCATCTTACAATTCGCAATGTTCACTATCAGGCTCATGGTCGAGATCGGTACGGCGTTTGTTCGAGCTATATCGCGGATCGTTTGGAGGCGGGGGATACGCTGCCAGTATTTGTGCAGCATAACCCCAACTTTAAGCTTCCAGCCAACCCGGACACCCCGTTGATCATGATTGGTCCCGGAACGGGTGTCGCTCCATTCCGTGCGTTTTTGGGGGAACGGGAGGAGCTTGGGGCGACGGGCAAGACATGGCTTTTCTTTGGCGACCAGCATTTCTCCACAGATTTTCTCTATCAGCTCGAATGGCAGCGTTGGCTCAAACAGGGCGTACTGACGCATATGGATGTCGCGTTCTCTCGAGATACGAGCGAAAAAGTGTATGTTCAGCACCGGATGCTTGAGAAGAGTAAGGAGCTTTATCAATGGCTACAGGATGGGGCGCACGTATACGTATGCGGAGATGAGAAAAGGATGGCGCATGACGTTCACGCAGCTCTGGTCACCATTCTCCAACAAGAGGGTGGACTTGATTCAGAGGAGGTCGTTGCGTACTTGAAACGGTTGCAGCAGGAAAAACGCTATCAGCGAGATGTCTACTGATTTTCGAGAAAGAATGAGAGGGGAGATAGGAACCATGTCAGAAAATCATTTGCTTTCGTCAAACAGTGCTCCTCACAGCGACGTAGAGGACATTAAACGCAAAAGCGATTACTTGCGGGGAAGTCTGGCGGAAACGCTGGAAGACAGGATTTCGGGCTCTATCCCTGAGGATGATAACCGCCTGATGAAATTTCATGGCAGCTACATGCAGGATGATCGGGATCTTCGCAATGAACGGAGTAAACAGAAGCTGGAGCCGGCCTATCAATTCATGGTCCGCGTGCGTGCCGCTGGTGGCGTTGTCACACCAGAACAATGGCTGATGATGGACGATATCGCCCAGCAGTTTGCGAATGGAACGATTCGCCTGACGACTCGTCAGTCTTTTCAACTGCATGGCGTGATTAAGTGGAATATGAAGCAGGTGATTCAAGAAGTAAACGAAGCCTTGCTAAGTACACTAGCTGCTTGTGGGGATGTCAACCGCAACGTTATGTGCAACCCGAACCCGTACGAGTCGGAAGTTCATCAAGAGGTGTACGAATGGGCCAAAAAAATAAGCAATCATCTGGACCCCCGGACTCGCGCCTATCATGAAATCTGGCTGGATGAAGAAAAAGTCGTCGACAGTCGGGATGAAGTAGAGCAAGAACCGATCTATGGGCCTGTCTATTTGCCGCGCAAGTTTAAAATCGGCATCGCCGTACCTCCTGCCAACGATGTTGACGTTTTTTCGCAGGATTTGGGCTTTATCGCCATTCATGAGGAAGGTCGACTGCTGGGCTTCAACGTAGCGGTCGGGGGCGGAATGGGAATGACCCACGGTGATCCGAAGACGTATCCGCAGGTGGCGCGGGTGATCGGCTTCGTTACACCGGAACAAGTACTGGAAGTCGCCGAGAAAACGGTCATGATCCAGAGAGATTATGGAGATCGTGCGGTGCGGAAGCATGCTCGCTTCAAATATACGATCGACGACCGCGGAATCGAATGGTTTATCCATGAACTGGAACAGCGACTGGGCTGGGAATTGGAGCAGGTACGACCTTATCACTTCGAGCATAATGGCGATCGCTACGGTTGGGTAAAAGGGAGCGACGATAACTGGCATTTTACCCTTTTCATTCAGAATGGCCGTGTAAAAGACGAGGACAACTACCTCCTGAAGTCCGGCTTGCGAGAGATTGCCAAGGTGCATACAGGGGACTTCCGCCTGACGCCGAATCAAAATCTCCTCATCGGGAATGTCACCAGTGAAAAGAAGCCGGAAATTGAACAGATCATTCAAGCATACGGGCTCACCGATGGAGCTACCTATTCTGCACTCCGGAGAAACTCCATGGCTTGTGTTTCGTTGCCGACTTGCGGACTCGCGATGGCTGAGGCAGAACGTTATTTGCCTACACTGCTGGATGAGATCGAGTTGATCTTGGATGAGGCGGGTTTGCGCGATGAGGAGATCGTCATTCGTATGACAGGGTGCCCAAATGGATGCGCAAGACCTGCACTTGCAGAAATCTCTTTTATTGGGAAGGCTGTCGGTAAATACAACATGTATTTGGGCGGCGGTTTCTCTGGCAATCGATTGAACAAGCTGTATCGTGAAAACATCGGAGAAGCAGAAATATTGAATGAACTGCGGCCAATTTTAAATCGGTATGCGAAGGAACGCGAAGAAGGCGAACACTTCGGAGATTTCGTCATTCGGGCAGGGTATGTGAAAGAAGTCAGATCGGGACTCGATTTTCATGAGTAGTACGGCCTAGCAGTCAATTGAATAAAAGAAGAGCCCGCGACGACGTGGGCTCTTTGTTGCTTGCATGCTTTTTAGGCTTCTCGAAGCTGCTGAATCACTTCTGATGCGAACTGATCTGTAAACCGGATGTGTCCATTTTCCTGTACGATCCGACCTTCCTCCTTGCGACGATCCAGCCACTCGCTGATCCATCCTGGAGCATATCCGCCTTGCCCGAATTCTCCGCCAAAGGCGATCATTTTCTCATAGACAGCCAGGTACTGTTCGCGAGTGGTATCGGGATATGACTTCGTGTAAAGCCAAAACTGCACATCGTACATCAGATACGAGAGTTCATCCGCATGAAAAGAGAAAAAGCCTTTTTCCTCTACAATTCGTGTACAAATGCTGCGTATTTTCTGATCGATTTGTTCCACTTCCGATACGGGCGTGCACAGCTCCTCCAGCAAGGAAGAAAACTTTCCGTGGGCTACTTTGTAAAGAGCCACTTCCTTGTCCTCCTCGGAGGTATCGTATTCTTCTTCGCTCACCAAGCCTCTGATAAACGCCTCGAAATTTTCAGCCAGGAAAGTAATTTCATAATCGCTTTCCTGATCGACGTGAATGACTTCGGGTTCACCATCTCTCCCGCATGCCCGATAATCTAGCATCACTACGTCATGACCTGCTGAAGGACAGTCGCAGATGACGACTCCAATGTCGGGATAGCCCCAGTCTTCAATCATAAACTGGCTGCCGAGATCTCCGCAGAGCGAATAGCTTTTCTCGCGGCCAATGCCTAAAATACCCGTAATGGCAATGTGATTCTCAGCCCAGGAGGTAGGGTCCTCTGTTGGGAAGCACGTGTTCTTCGGAATGCCGCCATTCTGCTGCTTCATGAGTGCAAGATAGGAGGCAGGGAGCTTGTATCCCAGCTCTTCCTCGATCGATGCGATCAGTTCATCCGTGGGTGGCGCGGATTGATATGCCTTTTTCGCGTACTCGCTGTCGTCCCAAAAGTCTTCAAACGACATGTTCGAAAAAGGAACTTCCTCCGATGCTGAACCCTCAACAGCCGCTGCCCTTTTGGCTGCCATCCGAAGCTCCTGTCTTTGCTGCTTTTCCGCTTTTTGCAAGCTCCACTTTAACCATGATTCAGTATTCTGATTGCCGGTTTCTAACTTGTCTGAGGTGCGGAATGCCTCAGTCGCCTCTTCATATCTTTTCAAATGATAGAGGGCAAAACCTACTCGAAAGTGCCAGATTGGATCTTGTTGACCTGCTTCAGCAATTTTCTTCAATTGGTTGAGCGCCTCATCGTAAAGTCCCAGGTTGTTATAAGCTCTGCCCAGTCGGCTGACCGCCTCATACTCTCGTTCCTCCTCGGGAACGGTTAACAGCAAGTCCACAATTCGCTGCTGTTCGTCTTCTTCATGCCAGCGATTCAATTGTTCGATAAGTACCTGATCCATTGCAAACCTCCTAAACGATTCTTTTTCTTAGATGCCAGCCACGCGAAGCTACCACCATCTACCAAACGACTATGTATTCATATAAGATTAATTTATTTCGTGTTGTTTGTGCATAGCTGATCTAGAAGGGGATTGAGTAAGATGGATATCCATGATGTATGGTTCGATTTTGCCGCAGCCTTTGTACAGAAAAAGAATGCTTCGGGCTGGAACACACTGACCTCACAGGAACAAGAAATTGCCGCATTATGGTTGTTGGAAGCTGATGTATATAACGGCGGGTTTTTGCAGTTTTTTTGCAACTGGGGAGAAGAGGCATATATCTACGCGGTACGGGCCTTACAAGCCATCGGGGCAGTCCATGCACTCGAAATCGTCCAGTCCGGATATGCCTGCATCGAGCATTTGTCAGAGGACAACCGCCTCACCCAACTTTGGGATATTCCACAGTTTCTTACTGAGGAAGAGGCAGAACGGCTGGATAAGCTTGATCAGAGCTTCTGGGAAGACCAGGATCGCATTGCAGAAGTTGCCCATCGATATTACGTACAGCAGTTGGGAATACCCGCCCCGTCATAAGGAGACGTGGGTGGGTACGGACTATCATAGGAGACACCGATGCCTATTCGACAGCACGTTCCCCTTCTGACTGGAGCATAAGCAGCAGCTCTTGAATAGCGGGAGCGAGCTTCTCATTCTCTTCCATAATCGCAGTGAAAACGGGAATGGCGTCTTTTAGCAGCAAATAACTGTAAGAAAAATAGCTGAAAAATGCTTCCTGCTCATAACCCCGCGGCTCCTCTTCTTCCCACCATAATTCATCGTCTTCCTCGTCCTCTGGCCACAAGTACTTTTCGTCCAGTAGCTCGTTCATGGTCTCAACCGCATTTTGTGAATCCATTTCGTCCACGTTTATAGCAGAAGCTACAGCCGTGTACAACTGAATTTCCTGCAAAGAGACTTGCTCTGGTTTTTGTTTGGAAAGCTTCTGCAGGAGTATCAGCAGCACCCAAGGCGTCGTCTGCCACAAGGTGCTTTGGTGCTCGATTAGATTGGCCAATTCCTCATATTGCCCGGTCTGTATAAGCTGCGGAATGTCCGTCCCTCTGCCATAGGCTGTCGTCAAACGTTGCCACGGAATGTTGTTTGTCAGGTGGGTCAAAGAGTTCATCTCCATCTCTCCTTAGATATGAGATATTTCCAGTATATACCATGGTCATAGCGGAATTTATATGCTAATCTCCTCACTGGTAATAACAAACCAAATCCTTCATCCCTGCAAGAAATTGAGATAAGACAATGGTTTTTATGGGTTCCTCAGGTACCGTTTGCGGAATCCTCCCTGTTTTACCAACATTAAATAGTTATTAATCCTCTAATTATAATAGATAATTGAATCAATAAATAATTTCTATGATATAGTTATAGTTGTGAAAGGTAAGATGTTTTCGTAGCGTCTTGCAACGGGGCAAGGAGCTACTACTTCTTTTTTACAAAAACAGTAGATAAGGAAGGGTAATATGAGCTCCATACAGCAAAAAACAGACGTTATTTTGATTGGTGCAGGTGTCATGAGCGCAACTCTGGGAGCATTACTAAAAGAATTGGCACCGGAGTTGGAAATCAAAGTTTTTGAGAAACTCGCAAAAGCAGGCGAGGAAAGCTCGAACGAATGGAATAATGCGGGTACTGGCCACGCGGCACTCTGTGAGCTGAACTATACATCCGAGAAAGCTGACGGGTCTATAGATATTAGCAAAGCGATTAAAATCAATGAACATTTTCAGCTGTCCAGACAATTCTGGGCTTACCTTGTAAAAAACAATCTCATCCAAAATCCGCAAGACTTTATTATGCCAATACCTCATATGAGTATGGTGCAAGGTGAAAAGAATGTAAGCTTTTTGAAAAAGCGTTTTGAAGCGCTGGCAAACAATCCTCTCTTTCAAGGGATGGAGTACTCCGATGACCCTGAAAAACTGAAGGAATGGATTCCGCTCATCATGGAAGGCCGCGCAACGAATGAACCAATAGCTGCAACCAAAATAGACTCTGGTACGGATGTCAATTTTGGTGCTTTGACACGTATGTTGTTTGATTATCTGAAGACGAAAGACGTCGCGATTAACTACAAACATGCTGTTGAGGATATCAAACGTACGAGCGACGGCATGTGGAAATTAAAAGTGTACAATATGGGCACCGGCAACATCGAAGAGCATATTGCCAAATTCGTCTTTATCGGCGGTGGCGGCGGTAGCTTGCATCTGCTCCAAAAAACTGGTATTCCAGAGTCCAAACATATCGGCGGTTTCCCGGTAAGTGGATTGTTCATGGTTTGTAAAAATCAGGAAGTGGTAGAGCAGCACCATGCAAAAGTGTACGGTAAAGCAAAGGTCGGCGCTCCTCCAATGTCGGTACCGCATCTGGATACCAGATACATCGACAACAAAAAATCCTTGCTGTTTGGACCTTTTGCGGGATTCTCGCCAAAGTTCTTAAAAACAGGTTCCAATTTGGATTTGATCACTTCTGTAAAACCGAACAACGTCATCACGATGTTGGCGGCAGGCGTAAAAGAAATGGCATTGACCAAATACCTGATCGAGCAAGTTATGCTATCGCATGAAAAACGCATGGAAGAACTACGGGAGTTCATTCCGAATGCGAAAAGCGAGGATTGGGGTATCGTGGTAGCGGGCCAACGCGTGCAGGTTATCAAGGATACACCAGCAGGAAAAGGTACCCTTCAATTTGGTACAGAAGTAGTTAGTGCCGCTGATGGCTCCGTAGCTGCATTGCTCGGCGCATCTCCAGGTGCTTCTACAGCTGTTCAGGTTATGCTTGAGGTATTAGAAAAATGCTTCCCACAACGTATGGCAGAGTGGGAACCGAAAATCAAAGAAATGATTCCTTCTTATGGCGTGTCACTCATGCAAAACCAAGAGCTTCTCCACGAGATTCAACGTTCGACTGACGAGGCGCTGGGTCTAAGCGAGAAGGAACTGGCTTATAGTTAATTAGTTAATGGCAATCTTACAGTGAACCTTCGATCCGTTTTTGGATTGGAGGTTCTTTTTTTCATTCTGGTAAGCTGCTTGTTCCTCATCGGCTGCGGTGCTAGCCAGGAACAAATGTCTACTGCACGTAACAATCAATCATCCGCACAGCGGGTCATTGAACACTATTCCGGAAAAACCACCATAAAAGGGGAGCCGAAGAAAATTGCAGTGCTTGATTATCGGCCGGCTGACTCTCTTTACGCTCTTGGCATCAAGCCCTATGCCATGGCAAAAGAATATCGGGTTCACGGACCGAATCAACTGTTTGCCGCGACGATTGCCCGCGATTTGGGATTGAAGCCGCTCCCTCAATGGAAGCTATGAAAAAGTTTGAAGTTATTTCTATGGAAAAATTGCCGGAGCTGAATCCAGATCATATTTTCATTCAGGTTGGAAATCCAGCCAAGGGTCCAGACGAAGAATCCGATAAGAGATTCCAAGAGTTAACTAACAGCACTTTATGGCAGCAGTTAAAAGCAGTCAAAAACAATCATGTATATGTCGTTCCTCACTGGATCATCAGTGATTTCCCCCACATCAAGGAGAAATCGATAGCGCTTGTCCTTGAAAAAATGAAAGCAGAGTAAGTCGCGGTCGCGTTCATTCGGCAAGCTAAGTTTAGGATAGATTCATATGGAAGCCACTCCGATGATTTGAGGTAGCTTTGTCTGTTATCCGAAGGAGTGAACGATCACTGACTGATTATGACTATTAATGATTGTTTTTGATTGAATTTGAATGTATAATCAAAATCAATCCTGGTGCAACTAGGAGAAGGGAGGATACGATGCTAACCCCTGAACGTCATCAACTGATAGTAGCTTTAGTGGAAGAAAAAGATATTGTGCGCATTCATGAGCTTGTGGAAGCGACTGGGGCATCGGAATCGACGATCCGGCGAGATTTAAGCGAATTGGAAGAACAGCGCTTGCTTAAACGCGTGCACGGAGGGGCGTCTGTGCTACAGAGCAAAATCGAAGAGCCGACGATTCTGGAAAAATCGGTCAAACATGAGCGGGAGAAACTGGCGATCGCCAAATATGCCGCCAGTTTGATAAAACCACACGACTCTATTTTCATCGATGCGGGAACTACGACGTATCAGATGCTGCCCTATTTACCTTACGAAAATATCATGGTCGTTACCAACGGGGTGGACATTGCCCTTCAGCTTATCAAGCGAAATATCAGGACGATCCTGCTGGGCGGAGAATTGAAAGCGGCTACACTGTCGATGGTGGGGCGTGATGCGATCACTGCGCTCAGTCAATACCGATTCGACAAATGCTTTCTCGGGACCAACGGCATTGACCAGCATCACGGTCTGACCACACCTGACCCGGATGAGGCATACGTCAAGCAGCTGGCCTTGCAGTTTTCTGACGAGCGATTTGTCTTGACCGACTCTGACAAGTTTTCCAGGGTCACCTTTGCCAAAGTGGGAGACCTGCAAGGCATCACGGTAATCACGGATGACGGATTGAGCGAAGAGGAACAACAAGTTTACGGCAGATTATCAACTCTTAAAGTGGTGAAAGCATGATTTACACAGTAACCCTGAACCCATCGATTGACTACCACTTGTGGATTACTGCTCTGTCGCAAGGAACTATTCATCAGGCCCAAAAAGAGTGGAAGGTCGCTGGCGGAAAAGGCATAAATGTATCAAAGGTTCTCCGCGTACTCGGGGAAAACAGCACGGCGCTGGGGTTTGTCGGTGGGTTTACGGGAGCGTTTATTCAACAGCAGATCGAGCAAGCCGACATCTCTCATGACTTGATTCAAATCGGACAGGATTCCAGAATCAATTTAAAAATAAAGGCGCAGACCGAAACGGATATCAGCGGTGTCTCACCGGACATCCCGGAAGAAGCGCTCCAAAGGCTGATGCAACAGATCGACAGCTTGCAGAGCGGCGATTATCTGGTACTCGCGGGAAGCGTGCCGAAAAGCTTGCCGTCTGATATGTACCAGACGATCATGAAGCGGCTGCGTGGCAAGGGCGTACGTATCTTCCTCGATGCAAAGGGGAAAGCGCTTGAAACCGGTTTGTCGGAAGAGCCGTTTCTCATCAAGCCCAATCATCATGAGTTGGGGGAACTGTTTGGGGTGACGATTGCCACACCAGCAGAGGCGATCGACATGGCGCGTAAGTCGTTGCAAATGGGCGCACAGAACGTCATCGTTTCGATGGCTGGTCAGGGTGCTGTATTTGTCAATCGGCAAGCGGCCTATGTCGCCCAGATTCCGCAGCGCAAACCAGTCAATTCGATCGGTGCCGGAGACTCGATGGTTGCCGGATTCCTTTATGGCTATAGGCAGGGAATGGATACGGAAGCGTCGTTTCGTTTTGCCGTCGCCGCGGGGAGCACGACTGCCCTGTCGGAAGACTTCTGTACACATGAAAAGATAAAAGCATTTCTTCCGGAAATCACAATAACCGCCATTTGATAAAGGGGGTTCAACGATGAATAACGAGATTCGCATTGTCGATTTGCTAAAAGCTGAAACGATTCTTTTCCCTCTGTCTGCTTCCTCCAAGGAAGCGGTCTTAGATGAGTTGATTGAAAAATTGGACGAAGCTGGACGGCTCAACAGCAAGGAAGAAATGAAGCAGGCCATTCTCGCCCGCGAGGCACAAGGCTCCACCGGAATTGGAGAAGGAATCGCCATCCCGCATGCCAAGACAGCAGCGGTCAAAACTCCTAGCATTGCGTACGGTTTTTCCAAAGAGGGTGTTGATTTTGACTCGTTGGATAACCAAAAAGCACATCTTTTCTTCATGATTGCGGCTACTGAGAACGCCAACCAGGCCCATCTCGAAACATTGGCATTGCTTTCTCAGATGCTCATGGATGAAGCATTTCGTCAGGAGCTGACGCGCGCAGAAACCAAGGAACAGGTTCTCGAGATTATCACGCGCAAAGAAAAAGAAATCCAGGGCGAAAATGAAAGCGTTGTAGAGAGCAAGGAGCTAGAAGAGCAACAGGAAAGACAAGAGACCTCAAAGAAACAGCCGATAAAAGTAGTTGCGGTAACCGCTTGCCCGACCGGGATCGCCCATACCTACATGGCCGCCGATGCGCTGAAGAAAAAAGCAGCAGAGCTGGGGATTGCCATCAAGGTAGAGACGAACGGTTCCGGGGGTGTGAAAAACAAGCTTTCTTTGCAGGATATTGAGGAAGCGACAGCGGTGATTGTAGCTGCTGACAAGCAAGTGGAGATGGAGCGATTTTCTGGCAAGATCGTCATTGAAGTGCCGGTTGCGGAAGGGATACGCAATACCGAAGAACTGCTTCAGCGCGCAGTAGAGCAAAAGGGAAGCATTTACCGCGGAGGCGGGACCAGCTATCAGGACGATATCCAAGAAGCAAAGGCGGAGAAAAAAGCGAAGCAGCCTGCTTTTTACAAGCACCTGATGAACGGTGTATCCAACATGCTCCCGTTTGTCGTGGGTGGCGGGATTATCATTGCCCTAAGCTTTATGTTTGGGATCAAGGCGTTTGATCCAAACGATCCGTCCTTCCATCCGCTGGCTAAAGTCCTGATGGATATCGGTGGAGGAACTGCGTTCAAGCTGATGATCCCGGTATTGGCTGGGTTTATCGCCAAGAGCATCGCTGACCGCCCGGGTTTTGCTCCCGGTATGGTAGGAGGCTTGTTGGCGGCTACTTCCGGCTCGGGGTTCCTCGGAGGAATCATCGCAGGGTTCCTGGCCGGATATATTGTGGTCGGATTGAAAAAAGTGTTGGCTGGACTACCCCAATCGTTAGAGGGTATCAAGCCGATGCTGTTGTATCCGCTGTTTGGGATTTTGCTTACAGGCTTTGTCATGGTGTACGTAGTATCTGACCCAATCGCTGCCGCCAATACAGCGCTGGGTGACTGGTTGAAAAACATGGGCACTGGTAACGCCGTCATCCTTGGTGTGATTTTGGGTGCAATGATGGCCTTTGACATGGGTGGCCCTGTCAACAAAGCAGCATTTACGTTTGGGATTGCGATGATTGCTGAGGGAAACTATACCCCTCACGCAGCCATTATGGCGGCAGGGATGACTCCACCGCTCGGAATCGCTTTGGCGACTACTTTGTTCAAGAAGAAATTTACCATGGAAGAACGGCAGGCGGGTAAAACCGCTTACGTCCTGGGAGCATCCTTCATTACGGAGGGGGCGATCCCGTTTGCGGCGGCTGATCCGACACGCGTCATTCCTTCGCTCGTAGTTGGCTCTGCCGTAGCTGGCGGGTTATCGATGCTGTTTGGGTGCACATTGCCAGCCCCTCATGGCGGAATATTCGTTTTGCCGGTAATCGGCAACTGGCCGCTTTACCTTGTTTCCATTCTTGCCGGAACAATGGTTACGGCACTCATGCTAAAAGTTCTGAAAAAAGATGCGGTAGAGTAAAAGGAGCTGGAACCAGATGTTGACCAAAACTTTCACCATTCAAAATCCGACTGGACTGCACGCCCGTCCGGCAACGTTATTCGTACAAAAGGCTACCTCGTTTCCTTGTGAGGTAAACGTGATCAAGGGCACGAAAAAGATCAATGGCAAAAGCATCATGGGCTTGATGACACTGGGTGCGAAGTTGGGGGAGCAAATCACCCTTGAAATCACTGGAGAACAGGCAGAGCAAGCAATGGAGGAGCTTGGCAAATTGCTCATGTCCGTTCACGGGTAACATGACAGGAAGCCCCCTCTGGACACCAGGGGGTGCGGCTTCGATAAGGAGCGATTGTAATGCTGCAAAAAGGGATCGCTGCAGCTCCCGGAATCGTGATTGGACGAGCTGTTGTACAAAAGGAAGAGATGGTTCGGTATGAACGACGCATTCTTGACCAAGATGAGGTGGCCGCAGAACTTGCGCGATTTCGGGAAAGTGTGAGAGCGGCAGATCTGGAGCTCGAGCAAGTCAAGAAGAAGGTCCGCCACGAGATGGGCGAAGAAGAAGCGAGAATCTTTGAAGCCCACCAGCTTTTTTTGCAGGACCCGGAGTTTATTGGTGCCATTGAGGAGAAGCTGGAATGCGAAAGAGTGAATGCGGAAGCAGCTCTGGAGGAGGTTCGTGACAGCTTTGTCGCCATTTTTGAGAGCATGGATGACGAGTACATGCGGGAGCGGGCGGCGGATTTGCGCGATGTCAGCCAGCGTCTGATGAAGAATCTGCTCGGCATACACGATCAGTTGCAAGCGGATTTCACTGAGCCGGTGGTGCTGGTTGTACACGATCTGACGCCATCCGATACGGCACAGTTGGACAGGGAAAAGGTAAAAGGATTTGCAACGAATATAGGCGGCCGCACGTCTCACTCCGCCATCATGGCACGCACCATGGAAATCCCGGCGGTGGTAGGCATGTCGGACATTACAGAGCAGCTGCAAACCGGGGATCTGGTCATCGTCGACGGCCTTGAGGGCGAGGTGCACATTCGACCGGACGAAGCTGTCGTCGCAGCCTATGAAGCCAAGCAGCAGGCATATTGGAAACAAAAAGAGGACTGGGCTCGTCTGGTTCATGAAGAAAGTGTTACCGCCGATGGGCACCGCGTGGAATTGGCAGCCAACATCGGGAATCCGCGGGACGCCGTGCAGGCCGTTGAAAATGGCGCCGAGGGGATCGGACTGTTTCGTACCGAATTTCTCTATATGGGGCGGGAGCAGTTCCCTACGGAAGAAGAGCAGTTTGCGGCTTACAAAGCAGTTGCAGAAACCATGGGCAAGGATCGACCAGTTGTCATTCGAACATTGGACATCGGCGGGGACAAGGAGCTTTCCTACCTCGATCTGCCGAAAGAATTGAATCCGTTTCTAGGCTATCGAGCCATCCGGCTTTGCCTGGACCGCGTGGAACTGTTTAAGACGCAGTTACGAGCTTTGCTCCGGGCAAGTATATACGGCAATATCAAAATCATGTATCCAATGATCGCCACTATAGCTGAGCTGCGTCGAGCGAACCAGATCCTGGACGAAGTGAGGGCAGAGCTGCGCAACCAAAGCATTTTGTTTAACGATCATTTGGAAGTAGGAATCATGATCGAGGTGCCAGCTGCCGCGATGATCGCAGACCAGCTCGCCAAGGAAGCCGATTTCTTCAGCATCGGGACCAATGATTTGATTCAGTATGTGATGGCAGCGGACAGAATGAACGAGCAGGTCGCCTACTTGTACGATCCGTACCATCCCGCCATTTTACGGCTGGTGAATCAGGTAATCAAGGCAGCCCATCAGGAAGGCAAATGGGTCGGCATGTGCGGAGAAATGGCCGGGGAGGAATTGGCGATCCCGATTCTGCTGGGGTTGGGACTGGATGAATTCAGCATGAGTGCCACTTCCGTTCTCCGGGCCCGCGATTTGCTGAGAAAGCTGGATTACAAGTCGCTACAGGAAACAGCACAACACGTCCTCACTCTGGAGAGCGGCGAAGAGATCAGAGCCTTTATCAAAGAGGAAATTTTAAACAAGCTGTAATGGCCGGTATAGTTGGCAAAATGATAAGGCTCCGCCATGATGTGTGGCGGAGCCTTTCATTCATCTATCTAAAAACGTTAAACCAACACTACTCTACTACCGCCTCTAATGTCACATCCACCTTCACAGTCCGCGTAACCGACTCATCTTCCTTAGAAGTAATCGTTACATACAGCGTAACGGTCTCTTCACCTTCGGCAGGCAGCTCCTTCAAAATCCCCTCATCGTCGATAAGCGCCTCATCAGAGCTCTTCGTCACCTGATAAGTCACATCATCGCTTTCTTTCGGCAGGGCAAGCACTGGATGATCCAGCTCTGTAATGTTCGCAACCTCAAACTCGAATTGCTCCTCGGCTTCTTCTACAACCTTGGACAAGACCGCGTTTTTATTAGATGCCTTAATCATGAAGGATTTCCAAGCCTCGTATTCTTTTACAATCTGTTCACCCTTCGGCTTGCTTTGGTCAACGACTCGACCGACGAGCTTCAGCTTGTATTTGCCTGGATCGAGCTTCTTCGCTACTTGGCCACCATCGTAGTAGGTACCATCGAGATTAGAGAAGGTGATAGGGCCTGGCGTGATCAACGCGTAATTGTTGAACACGGATGCGAGCGTACCGACGTATTTATCGTCCAAGCTCCATGCCTCAACAGAGATCTGGTTCACGTCTTTGGCTTGCAGCTCGGCTTCGAGTGTGAACGAATCCTCATTGCCATCGCCATCAGGCGTGATTGTCGTATCGGAGAGCTTCAGGTTGTCGAAACCAAAGTTGGTATCCTCACGCTTGTCTCCCACGTGTACAGCAAACGGCAGGCGCAGGTCAGGGTTTCCTTTCGCTGTCAGCAGGACTTCCCCTTCATACACGCCGTCTTTTGCATCGGAGTCAACGGACAGGTTGAGCTCAAATGTGGTCGCATCGCCTTTTTTAGCGGAGATGGAATTGTCGGAGATTTCCACATCGATGTCATCCACATCTGGCGTTTTGGAGCCTGGCTTGTACGGATCTGTCGTGACGGATGGATGCATGATCACTTTTGCATCGTAAGAAACATCCTTTTTGGACAGGTTTTTCAGCTGGAGTGTTTTCGTAACGGTATTGCTACCAGCCTTCAGCAAGCCAAAGGAAACGTTATCCGCATAATACGGAATGGTCTTCGGTTCAAAATCTTCGCCCAAAATGGTGAGCTGCTCTACTGTTGTCAGAACAGCAGGTGTTTTCGACGCGGCATGGCCGTTTACGCGGCCTGCACCTTGGGAGTACACATCGTACAGTGTGCCATCTGGGCTGTACAGTGGTTTTGAGGTATTCGCGAGCGCTGCCTTGATATCGGCAGGTGTCCAGTCCGGATGTGCCTGTTTCATCAGCAGGGCAAGACCGGAAACGTGCGGAGCCGCCATGCTTGTACCGTTTAGACGAGCGTATGCCTTGTCGTACTTGGCGTCAGGGATCAGCTTGCTCCAAGATGGATAGCTGGAAAGAACGGCTACACCTGGCGCAGCCAGATTCGGCTTGATGCTGTAATCGTCGCCCATGATTGGACCGCGTGAGCTAAAGCCGGCGATGCGGTCGCCCGGGTCATTTGTGCTTGGGTATTTTTCTGAGAACGTGAACGTCAGTGTTTTCGCTTTTTCAGGGTTAGCCAGTAGCTCTTTTGCCAGTGTACGGCCTTCCAGACCCTTCATGTCAAAGGTAGGGATTGCTTCGATCTGGTCACCCAGGATCGTGCTGACGTAGCCCTCGCGATCACGGATATCCAGGTCAGCTACGCCATCCCCGTCGATGTCGTTACCGTTAAAGACCACGATAGCGACAGCACCAGCTTTTCGGGCGTTTTCGATTTTTTCCGTGAAGCCGAGAGAACCGCGGGAAACGAGAGCGACTTTGCCTTTTACATTTGCCTTTTCAAAATCGCTGCGAGAGCCAAGGTTGGCATAGACGACTGGCAGCGGTTTGGTTCCAATGATGGAGGCGAAGTTATCCTTTCTGACCTGCCATGCCATCACAGGAAATTCGTAATTAGCTCCGAAGGAAGAGGTTGCTGAGCCGTCATATTGCACGGTAGGGGAGTCTACCGCTGCAACTGTTATCGGCAGCCTCGCACCAGAAGGGGAGCCAGCCGTGTAGAAATGTCTGCCGCGCTCATCGTCGGCCGAATTCCCACCCGATACAACCGTAATCACACCAGACAGCACCGCGTTATTCACAGCGATGGCATCTGGAGAGTCAGAGTCCTTTTCCAAAGCGGAGCCAAGCGACAGGTTAATGACATCCATGCCGTCTTTCACCGCTTTTTCGATACCGTCGATGACCTGAGCGGAGCTACCGCCGCCTCGGCCCAATACGCGGTAGACGTAGAGGTCTGCACCGTAGGCAACCCCTTTTACCTGTACATCTGAGGTTTTGTTTTTGGCGCGTCCTACGATCGTGCCGGATACGTGAGTTCCATGGCTGGAGCCTTCATATCCTTTTCCATCGCGGTCCTCTTCCACAGGGATTGGCGCTTGTTCATAAGGATCTTTGTCATTGTCGAAGGAGTCATATCCGCCTTTATAAGCATCCTTGAGATCAGGGTGCTTGTAATCGACACCCGTATCGATGACGCCGACCTTCAATCCTTTCCCTGTCAAACCTTCCTTCCACATATCGAGCACGCCAATTTGTTGGAGAGGGGCCTGATCCCATTTGGTGGACGATGCTTTCTCGCTGACGGCATCAATTTCGGGAAGCTCATAATACGTATTTTGATAAATGCGTTTCACCTGTGGCAGTGCAGCCAGCTCTTCCAGCTCGTCGGCTGACACCGTTACTTCCATTCCGTTGAATACATGCTCAAACTTGCGCTTTACCTTCAATTTGACCTTGTTGTCTTTTGCTTCATCGAGGAAGGAGGCTTGTTCATCCTCTACTTTCGCTCGCAACGATATAACGGAAGATTCTGAACCTTCACTATGTTTAGCTGTGATCGAAGGTTCACTTTGCAGCTCAATAATGACACTGACGTTTTTGCTAGAACTGGTGTTCAGCAGGGGGGAGATTTTCGAGATTTCGGAGCCAATCTCTACTTCCGCATTGGTATACTCGTTTACTTTTTCCCAATCCTGTTCACTAAACTCCGCCGCTGCCAGTGCATTGTAAGGAAGGCCACTCAGCATGAGTGCTGCTGCAAGCGTAAGAGAAGCGAGAGTACGCATCTTCTTCATCAGTCCACTCTCCTTAAAAAATATGTATAAGACGATTTGCATAAGTATTTCTCTTCTCGTAAGACTATTCCTTTTATTGAGAAAAAGCTTTTTATCGGGTAAATTCGTCAAAAATCGACAAAACAAACTGTATTTTCAATCTAATCAAGGAGAATATAGTAGAAATTTGTTGTTTTTTGCCAATTTATTTTCTATATTTTTCATAAGACATAGGTCAGGAGAGGATAATCGATGATCAAGTTGAAAGATATCGGGAGTTTCGAAGAGCTGCCAGAAATCGCGATGCATATTTATCAAGGAAATGTCCCGGCTTTGCAAGATGCGATTGCGGCAGGCTGGGATATAGAAAAGGGCATCGTGCTAAGCGAATATACGACGATAAGTCCGTTAGATCTGGCACTTGTATCGGAGAAACTAGAAGTTGTTAAGCTGCTGGTAGAGCATGGCGTTAATCTGAATGTCAAAAATAAACCGGCTTTTTTGAAGGCCGTACGTTATGGCAAGGAAGAGCTCGTTCGTTATGTTGCAGCGCAAGGAGCCAAGCTAGACATGGTCAATCAGGTCCGCTCCGGCGCATATTCGGAGGCTTACTACGGCAACAAAAAGAACATCCCGCTCATTCAAGAGCTGGGACTGGATATAAGACTGCATGGCGGCGATGTATTGCGTGAAGCCGTGTCGGATCATGACCTTACGACCACGGCCTACTTGCTCGATCATGGGGTGGACATCAATTACAACAAACCGAATATGGTGTATCCGTATCAAGCGACCCCATTAACAGTGGCTACGCGCTTGGGGAATGTCGCCATGGTTAAGTATTTGGTTGAACGCGGTGCGGACGTTATGGTTGCGGAAAAGGGTGGCGAGCGGCCTTATACCATCGCGGTCAGCAATAAAAATACGGAGTTGGCTACGTATTTGAAATCGATGGAACCTGCCGAGCTGCATGATGTGGAGAACAAAAAGTACGAGCTGCAAAAATATAAACTGACCGAAGAACTGATGGGCTTACTTACCAGAGAAGAGCTGCGTCTTGAGCTGGCGGACAATGAGTATGACATCGCGTATATCGACTTTTTCACATTGACCGATACGATTGAGATGAAAATCGGTCGGCAAAAGCTGCTGCGTTTGTCTGCCGAAATCGACAACTACTCCCATCTGCATCTTGTGTGGAATCCGAAGAAAAAAGGGAGCATCGGCTGCTATGATGAGGAGCATAAGGAGTATGCGGACTTGTGCAGTTTTACGGAATTTCTTGCGCAGCCGGAGGTGTACCTGATCAAGTTTATGGAAGGCGAATTAGATTCGATGTAAAAGGAAAAGATCACAAGGGCCCTCGATAATTCGGGGGCTTGACAGTAAAATTTATCCAATGGTAAGATCGTGAGCAAGAAACGAAAGGAGGAGGATTAAACATGTTCGCATACGTAATCAAGCCTGAAACAAACAATGTAGCGATAAAATCCAACTCCATAGGTATGCCTTTTACGCAATTGCGCTGTTGAAGGGTGAGCCAACTCCGTTTCCCATAGACTGCGGATAACGCCCCTACGATAACTGAATAGCCCCAAGCGTAAAGGCTGCGATACCATGCTGCATTTTTTCATCCAGACGGAAGGAATGAGCATAAAAGCGGCTTTTTCTATTGAAAAACAAAGAACATACGTTCCTATAAAACAAATAAAGGTGGTCTTCTTTTGAGCAACACGCCGATCAAATATTTCATCAATCCGGAAGTAAAAGTGGAAAACAATGCGGTAGAGGAGCTTCATCGACTTTTAGAGGTGAATGAAACAATTGCAACGCTGCAAAAGCATTCACCCGATTATTTTGACGATCCCAATACCGGGGTTTTGGAAGTAGCCATTACGCCCGATTTTCACAAGGGAAGCGGCATCCCTGTAGGCACGACGCTGTTTACACGTGGGTTTGTACTGCCGCAAGCGATTGGCAACGACATTAACTGCGGGATGCGTCTGTATGTCACGGATTTGTCCGAGGAGCAGATTCGCACAAATCTGGATGCGATTGAACGGAATGTGCGCCATGTTTTTTTCGAAGGGGGCCGCAATATTCCCATGACGCGGCAGATGCGCGAAAAAATGTTCAAGGAAGGCCTGATCGGCATACTGGACAGTCACAAGGAAGCGAATGGCGAGGGAATTTGGCGTTATTACAACGAGAAGCAGCAGGAGCTCGATTTGAACCATGTCAATAAAATGGGGTCCTTTATCGCGGAATCGACGATTGGACTTGATGACTTTCTCGGTCCTGCCGAGCTTTCCCGGGATGCACAAATCGGATCGCTTGGCGGCGGGAATCATTTTTTTGAAATTCAGGTGGTCAAAAAAGTGCATCAGGGCTCTATCGCCAGTCAATGGGGGCTGAAAGAAGGGCAAGTCGTTCTCATGATTCATACTGGCTCTGTTTCCATTGGTTATCACAGCGGGGCATGGATCAAAGAGATGCTGAAAAAGATGTACCCGACGTCCTTGAAGCATCCAGATAACGGCATGTATCCACTGCCTCTTTCGGAGCGTTCCCTTCCACAGTGGAAAATGTTTTGGAGCCTCCTTCACAATGCGGCGAACTTTGCATTTGCCAATCGATTGATGCTGGGGCTGATGATGTACAAATCGATTTCCGATGTGTTGGGCGATTTTGAACACAGGCTGTTGTACGATGCGCCCCACAATTATTTGTGGGAAGAACAGCTCGAGCAGGTGGGCGGATTTTTGCATCGAAAAGGATCGTGTACGGCGAAATCGGCTGAGCAAATGATGGGCACGCCGTTTCAGTATACGGGCGAACCTGTGTTTATTCCCGGTTCGATGGGCTCGCACAGCTTTATTTTGGCGGGGCTAGGCAATCGGGACAGCTTGTATAGCGCAAGCCATGGCGCAGGTCGTGCGCTTTCTCGGGGCGATGCTGTGAAAGTGGACGATGACCGGTTTCGCGAGTTTCTTGCCAACTTCCGCGTGATCAATCCGATTGACCCGAAGCGGGCGGACTTGCGTGGACGGAGCGATATTTTGAAGAAATGGGAAGAAGAGCTGAAAAAAGAGGCGCCGTATGCCTATAAAGATATTACTCCGGTGATTCAGTCGCATGTGGATCATGGGATGGCTGAGATTGTGGCCGAAGTGGCGCCGATTGCTACAGTGAAAGGGTAGATAGGAACCTCCCCTCCGAGCATTCGGAGGCTTTTCTTCTTGTTAAGAAAAAAGAGACCGTTCAGAATGAAACGGTCTCTCCTTGTACTTCACTCACGAAGGCATGCGTATTCTCTTCTGTGTCTTTGAAGAAGGTCATCCACGTTTCCGTTTGCCCTATTTTGGCTACGAGATGTGGCTCGTCGATAAACGTAACGTCCCTTTTTTTAAAATCTTCAAAAGTGGATTGAATGTCATCCACTTGAAAGTAAAGGACGGAGCTGGCGTGTGTAAATTGCTCTTTTTCCGGTAGGCTCAGCATGAGGCGAAGGCCGTTACATTCAAAGAACGCCATATTGCCTGTCTGAAACAAAAGAGGGAGCCCGAGTTGCTCTTTGTAAAAATGGACGGCCTTTTCTAGGTTTTTGACAGGGATGCCGATTTGCCCTACTTTTTGAATCAGGTTCGTTTGCATGATAAAGTCCCCCTTTTGTTCGCGTTTCCTTATCAGCATAAACGAATCCAATGATTATTTCTTATCCAAAATCACTTTTTTTCTGAATGATAGAGGAGAAATCCCGACATGCTGCTTAAACATTTTGCTAAAGGAAACAGGGTTACTGAATCCAACCTCAAAGGCGATGTCGGTCATACTGAAGTCCAGTTTGGCTAACAGCTGCTTGGCTCGTTGTATCCGGTATTCCGAAATATGCTGGTGGGGCGTTTTTCCATACACTTGGGCGTACGCTCGCAATAAATGGTTGGGGGATAAACAAGCAATCTGTGCGATCTCATCGAGCCTGATTGGTTGATCATAAAAAGCCCGTATATAATCGTGGGCGGTACTGATTCTTCGATATAGCTCCTCGCGCGTTGATTGCCGAAGCGCGTGCAAAGCGTCCATTTCTTTTCTTACATCGAGATGCCCGAGCAATAAGGTCCGCATAATCTGGTGAAATTGTTCTTCATAACCGATGGATTCCGGATCAAGGATGGTGAGACGCTCTTTCAAAGCCGCTAACTGAAATGCCAGTGTATGGCTCGTATGATAGGTTTTTTCAAAGAAACCGATCGAAGCCGTTTCCTTATACGGATCACTGAGAAGGAGGTCGGTTGAATCCACGAACGTGCTTAAAATCTCCTCGCCAAAACCATGCCGGAAGAAAATACAAAGCGATTCCACATCCTCATCTTCGTCAATGGAAATGGTATATTCCCCTTCGTTCAGCAAGAGATACCTACCCTCATCTACAGCAAAAAAGCCTTTACTCGTCTTGTAATGTGCCCTTCCATTACGAAATGTTTTAATGGAAAGCTGCCCGTCCCCTTCCCAGTAAAATTGCTTGCTTTTTGCGTGAAGAACATAATTCCTGGAAGGCTTGTCGGTCATTTCACGATATCCTGCAACGTCTTATCGATATGGGCAAAACGGAACTGATATCCTTCACGCTCAAGTCTTTCTGGAATGACCCAGCGGCTTTTTAACACCAGCTCTGTTTCCGTTCCGATCATCATGGCCCCCATTTCCAGCATCCATTTGGGAGAAGGAAGTCCGAAGCTCCGATTCATCACGCTGCGAAAATGCTGCATGAATTCACGGTTTGTGACGGGATGGGGAGACGAACAATTGAATACGCCACTTAAGTCAGTTCGCTCTTTCAAAAAGAGAATGATCTGGAAGATATCTTCGACATGAATCCAGCTAAAACGCTGGTTCCCAGACCCTTGTACACCCCCGAGTCCAAAGCGAACGAGATTTTTGTATGGATCGATAACCCCACCGTTTTCGCCCAGCACGATCGCCATGCGTAAGGCTACTTGTCTCGTATTCGGCAAATCAAAGGAAAAGAAGGCAGATTCCCACTCCTTGGCGACATCGACGGAAAAGCCTGTTCCAATCTCTCCGCCTTCTTCCGTCATGGGACGATCCTCCGCATGCCTATAGATGGTGGCTGTGCTGGAATTGAGCCAGAGCGAGGGCGGGTTTTTGCAAGCCAAAACAGCATCGCCGAGTATGTGAGTGGTCTCTGTCCGGGATTTCAGGATTTCTTCCTTGTTCTTCTCATGGTAACGACAGTTGACGGATTTGCCCGCCAGGTTGATGAGCAGCTCGGAATCTTCCAAAGCTTCTACGATTTTCGCGTGATTGTGCCATGTGATATGAGGGGAAGTTCTTGCGATGACCCTTACTTCGTAGCCAAGTTGATTGAATTTGTCTGTCAGATACTTGCCGATAAAGCCAGTGCCGCCAGCCAGGATCACTTTCTTTTTCATAAGATCAACTCGCTTCCATCGATGTGCATACTTCTTACAATAATTGTAACATAATGCGAAGTGGCGGCAGCATGTATCCGTCATTCTATCGATTTTTTTGATAGACCATACAATACACAGGTATATCATCGATTTTGGTTTGTTCTTGTAACGTAAATCCGAGCTTTTGATACAAACCCACATTCTCTTTCTTTTCCGTATCCAGTGCGATTCCCTGCGATTCGTGGTCAGCCTCTATGGTTTGAAACAGGTGTTGCATCAGGGTTTTGCCGACTCCCTTGCCTTGAGCCTCCGGTTTTACGCCAATCATAATGAGGTAGTGATGATTCCATGGAGGAGCGGCAGAACGTGTGATGCGCATATAGGAATTAAGGAGTATCAGCGTTTTTCCAGAAAGTTGAAATACTAACGGGATCAATCTACCGATTAACAGGAGCCCCCCTTTTATATTCGAATGCTTGTTTGTTTGTGGTTTCTCGACGACGTAAGTGCCTAGCAAGCTGTCCTCGTCAAAAATGCCCCACACTTCCTCGTGAAACAGAAAGCTCTTATCAAACAGAAAAGATAGAAAGGCTGTAACGCTTTTTCTTGCTGTATGATCGAGCTCTGAATCCCCAAATACGTGCAAAAAGAAAGGATCACGCGAAAATGCCCTGCTCATGAGTGATACGAATGCGGGTTTATCCGACTTTGTGAGTTTGGAAAGGCGGTAGGAAGTCTTCATTTTTCTGTACCTGTGTCATCGATTACTTTCCCATAATGATTGACAGCAAAGCTAAATAAGACTTTTACCATAAAGAATAAGCAGGTGATCAACAGAAACGGATGCATCCCCGGGAGCAATGGTATCCAGCCAAGGCCAACGGACAGGAGAATGCCTGCGACAAACAGCTGCGAACGATTCCCAAAAAGAGCATTCACAGCAAAAGCTCCTACAATCGTATAAGCCCATACCCCTATGGAATACGCGAGGTTTTGTTGTAAGAGAAGGGCAACCAGGATGATATGGACGTGAATGGCAATGAAGACGATGCGATTTTTTTTACGTGCGGCATAAAAATTGCTGGTTGAGATCGTAAAATTAGCTAGGCAGCCAGAAAATATATCGAATACAAGCAACAGTGCCAGCGTGCTGCGCCAAATGGGCAAGCTCTCCGTGAGTTCTGGGAATCGCAAATAGAGAGCAGTGGTCAGCACTCCGCCGAACAGCAGGATGGCTGCGATCGAGCCAATGCTCTGCTTTTCACCGAAGACGTCATGCAAAAAAGCGGGGATCCGTATTTGTTTCATGATAAATTCACTCCTATCCCTTAAAAATATGTAGTGAATATACTTATTTACTACAAAATAATTATAACTATCAAAACCACCCCATTTCAATCATTTTGTAGTTAATTTATTGAAATACTCTAAAACCTGAACTACACTACAGAAAGAGGTGGAGAAGATGAATGGATTCGAACGACGAAAACAGAACAAAATCGATCAAATATACAGCGCCGCTTTTCAATTGTTCTCCAAGCATGGCTTCCAAAAAGTCAGCGTAAATGAAATTGCGCAGAACGCGAAGGTTTCTCCGGCGACCATTTATAACTACTTTGGGACAAAAGAACAGCTCTACGCGGACATGCTAATGAACTGGATGGACAAGCAGTTGGAGCAGTACGAGAGGATTCTCGATTCGGGGAGTTCTTTTCCTGAAAAGACAAAGGACATCATGCTGTTGGAATCCAAGAATTTGCATACCCTCACGGACGAGCTTCAGAACGCCCCCTTTTCTGAACTAAGTGGTTTGCTGCAACGAATCGAAAGTGAATACGAGCAAAAAATCAGGCATTTTTTTACGAAGTTTGTCGCGCTTGGGAAGCAGGAAGGTTATATTCAGGGTGATCTGACAGAAGAAATGATGATGATGTACTTTACGATGTACAAAAATGAGCTGGGACGTCATTGGGAAGCATCGGATCGTGAGCGAGTAACGCTAAGTATGGAGCAATGGGTGGATATGTTTTTCTTTGGGCTGGTGGGGCAGAAGCAGAAGTAGGACGAAAGTAAAAAAGCTCTTCACCCAAAATGGGAAGAGCTTTTTCTTTCAGTGCGCCCAGCATGGGCGATAACTCTAGGGTGTAAGTCCCGAACGGGGGTTGGCTGTACCAACCGTTAGCTCAAGGCAAGGGTGTCTACCGTGAGGTGGAATCTGGAGGAAGCCGGCGGCAAAGTCCCGACCTGAGGTACACGAATCCAATTTGAGGCTGTTGTATTCGGGCGAGTCTGCTGAACAAGACGAAGCCCTATACAGCCAAGGAATACAGCAGTAAACTTGGGCAGGTACATGGGATGAAAGTTATCGCTCTTACCTGGGGAGGTCTGCATGAAGTGCCTTCAAATGTTGGTAACCGTCTCCGTAAGGAGTCGCTGAACATGCAGAAGTCAGCAGAAGCCATAGTACCCAAATAAAGGACGCTTGAACGGGGAAGGGCTGAACATTAAGTCAACACATCCGCTAATCACTTTCGTGATCATACTGTGAAGCAGAATTCCGTAAGGAACTACTCTTGGAGAATAAGGGTGAAGCCCTGAGGGTACAAGAGAGGGCTGAGTATTGACCGACAAGACTAGAAGGATGCGTGCGAAGGAAAGGGTATCGTCATGGAGTTGTTGGAGAAAGTCCTATCACGGGAAAATCTATTAGTGGCGCTCGAAAGAGTGGAGAGAAACAAAGGATCGGCGGGAATCGACAGTGTTTCAACCGAACAACTGCGCGATTATATCCGTGAACACTGGTTAACCATTAAAGAACAGATTATGAAAGGAACCTATAAACCTTCCCCTGTCCGCAGAGTCGAAATCCCGAAAACTGACGGAGGGGTAAGGTTATTAGGTATTCCTACCGTGATAGATCGCTTAATCCAACAAGCCATTCTCCAAGTTCTTACTCCCATATTCGATCCCCACTTTTCAGAATCGAGTTTCGGATTCCGACCGAATCGCAGTGCGCATGACGCTATGAGACAGGCACAATCTTATATTTCCGAAGGATATCGCTTTGTCGTAGATATGGACTTAGAGAAATTCTTCGACCGGGTAAATCACGATATTTTAATGAGTCGGGTTGCCCGAAAAGTAAAAGACAAAGCTTTGTTGAAACTTATTCGCGCATACTTACAAGCAGGCATCATGATCAATGGAGTCTGCCTCTCGGCAGTAGAAGGCACACCACAAGGTGGCCCGCTTAGTCCGTTATTGGCGAACATCCTGCTTGACGACTTGGATAAAGAGCTGGAAAAGAGAGGACATCGCTTTTGTAGATATGCAGACGATAGCAACATCTACGTGAAAACAAAGCGGGCGGGAGAACGGGTAAAAGAGAGTATCCAAAACTACTTGGAGAAGGTACTTAAGCTAAAAGTAAATGAGCAGAAAAGTGCAGTGGATCGACCTTGGAAACGTAAGTTCCTCGGTTTCAGTTTCACTAACGCAAAGCAAGCAAGGATTCGGCTTCATCCAAAATCACTTCTGAAGTTGAAAGAGAAAATCCGCTTCATCACAAATCCGGTATGGAGCATCTCTATGGATGAAAGGATTGGGAAGCTAAACCAGTATCTCATGGGATGGGTTGGATATTTCGCCCTTGCAGATGCAAAGAAAATTCTACAATCCATCGAAGAATGGATACGGCGCAGACTCCGACTTTGCTTGTGGTCTCAGTGGAAGCGAATAAAAACCCGATATCGAGAACTTCGTTCTCTGGGTTTATCACACGTCCAAGCAATAGAAATTGCAAACACCCGAAAGGGTGCGTGGCGTTCCACAAAGACTCCTCAAATACACAAAGCCCTCGGAGTTGCATACTGGCAACAACAAGGGCTGAAAAGTTTAGTACAACGATATTCTGTTCTTCGTCAAGCTTGATGAACCGCCGTATACCGGACGGTACGTACGGTGGTGTGAGAGGACGGGAGTTAGTCACTCCCTCCTACTCGATTTAAAGATCGGAAAAGTCTGTATGCCAATCCGTTTTTACAATCGAGCTGTGCTTGGAAACAAAGTAGCGGGTAAATTCCCACTCATTTTCGCGCAGGTAATCCAGCGATGTCTGAGCAGTCATAAATTGATAGCCAGCGATATATCCCGTGAAAAACTCGCCCCAATTGTTATAGGCTTGTTGGGTTTGTCGGGTGGCTTGTAGCTTAAACTGTCTCGCTTCTTCTTTGCTGATATAGCCGTAGTCCCCTTTCCGACGACTTAGAAAAGAAGCCCAGGTATAATCGTAGGCGGCTATCCCTTCTGCGGGCAGCCTACGCATATAAAATTGAACAACCTTCGCCTTGGCGATGCGTTCCTGGTCTGATTCCAAGGAGTCGATATATTCCTTTCGCCCTGACTCCGATAAGGCAGTCATGAAATGGTGAAGCCGGGCAAACTCTTTTCGCTCCCCTTCTTGCAGCATCCATGTCAATCTGGATCTCTGGCTTGTTGCGTCCTTCATACCCCATTTGGTGTAGTTATCCTTTATATCTATTAAACGAGTTCCAGCTCCGATCGTAATGGCCGCATGCATACTGTGGGTAAATAGAGTAAATTGTTTTTCCTTCTTACTGGTAAAGATGAACATGTGTGAAAAGTTCACTCCTTGTTTTTCAGAATCGAGTGAGGAGGTATATCTTGTAAAGGGTACGAAAGAAGACGCGATACAAGAGCAGAAGAATGATCCCACAGAAAGCGGCGGAAAACGGCGGCCACGCGAGCTTATGCTGCTTCGCATCGATTAGATGATCGGTTACGAGAGATGTGGCATCGTATGTAGAATTAAGGCCAGGCTGTTGTAGAATCTCCTCTGCGTCATCCAGTACTTCTTTTGGCATTTCTTGTATCTTCCCCTGCACGATCTCAAGCGTCTTGGTTTCATTCATCTTTACCGCTTGTTCTGCTGTAGCCAAGAGTATGACCGGTGCTCCATCCAAGTGGCCAATGTACGCCCAGGCTGAGGGGGCAACAGTAGAGCCTTTTTTGGCGACCGACATGTACGATTCATACGTAGTGGTGCTGTTTCCGTCTGCATCCTTTTGCTGATACTGAAAAATACCGAGAGGATGGGCATCCGTTATCCTGGTAGTGATGAATTGGTCAGGCTCCATTCGGTCGAATTCGTATGCCGATGTGATGTGGAGAGGTCCATTCACAACATGCTTAACGTAGGAGATGGGCCCCAATCCCGTATGATCCTCAAACGCCCCTGAGAAAAGAGAATGGAAAAGCACGATGAGGGCAAGGACCACCGTTGTGTAGATTACTTGAAAGCGAAGAGCTTGCTTCGTTTGTTTGTGCAGGCCTTTTCGTTCTCCCAGCTCAGCAATCAGCGGTTGCAAGGCAAGGTCCCGTTCTTTTGCTGGCAGATTCTTCGCCTGCTTTACCATGTCTGCACGAAGCTGCGTGAGCATGATAAGCGCCTGATAGTCGTGTGGATTGGCTGCCAATAGCTGCTGAAAAGTGGCTTTGGCCAAAGCGGCGTCACCCAGCTCCAATTGACATTTTCCAAGCAGGCTGAGTGCTTCTGCGTGGTTTGGGACTTGCGATAAGATGTATTCACATTCATTCAGAGCCTCGGTGAAGTGCTGATGATTGTACCAGATATAGGCTCGAGCCACGTAGTTGTCGATAGTGTCAGGCTGAAGGCTGATGATACGGGAAAAAGCGTCTATCGCACCATCCATGTCGCCGATGCGCTGGCAATACTCCCCCAGCAGTCGAAGCAAATCGGGATCATCGGCAAATAAAGCAATAGCCGCGTTGAGTGAGGGGTTAGCAAGCTCCAGTTGATTTTCTTTCAATGCTTGATAAGCTGTATCGCGATAAGATAGAAATAAATCGTGATCGATATCGGTTGCTTGTAGTAAAGTGTCAAAACGCAATCCGGGCTCGTCTAGCTGTTTTCGATAATAAGCACAAAATTCTTCCGAATGCTCGTCCATATAGTAAGGTTTTTCAATGAGTTCTCGCCAATGAAAGCATTCCTCGAGCTTCACCCACACGCTTTTTGGCAAATGATGATGCTCTTCTAAAAAGTCAAACAGGCGCTCACGTACAAATCGACCCTGTTGGATATCCCAAACCAGATCAGAATGAAGCAGTCTCGTCCAGTTTTCGGGATTGATTCTAGCGGGAAAGTCGTCGTACAAAGCTTGTACCTGCTCTATAAAATTGTCGATTGAGTCCACCTGATGATCATTACGATCAAGTTGTTCGTGAACGTCGTCAATGGACAATACGCGCTTAACAGTCTGGGTGGGCACCACTTCTTCGACTTCCTCTTCGGCTGGTGAAGAAGGATCGACCAGAATTGGCTCCATCCGCGGTTTTCCCTGGCCCTGCTTCGCCATTTTAATAGCCAGATCGTATGCTTCTCGCAGTTGTTGGTAACCCTCTGGATCATCTTCCGGGTGATGCAGCCTTAGCTTTTTCGCATAGGCTTTTTTTATCGTCGAAATATCTTCGGTAGGATCAATGTCCAGTATCCTCCAAATATTCACAAGTCGTCACGCCACCTTTTACGTGTGATTCATCTGTTGCTTCATGATTATAATCCACTGCGGATAATTTTAACTATCGTGGAAAAATAAAAAAGACGCAGATCTTCTTTCCTTGTGAGAAGAAGAGCTGCGTCTTGGAAGATTTCGCGAGTGTCTCTAATTTGAGATAACCGTCACTGAAGACGACGATTTTCATAGGCTTTTTACTACGATTTGGTGGTATGCTTTTTCACTTCTGGCAAGATTTTCGTTGCGATCAGTTCAATGTTTTTCGCGATTTTATCAACAGGTACACCGCCGAAATCGATTTGTGCCATAAAGCGTTGTTGTCCGTACATTTCGTATTGGAAAAGCATTTTTTCGATGATGACGTCAGGGCTGCCTACCATTAATGCATCACGATAATCGACTGATTGTGCAAACTGTTGCTTCGGATAGCCACCGCCACGCAATGCGATAAACCCACCATTTAGATGCGGATAGAACTCGCGAAGCGCATCCGAAGTTTTGTCGGCTGTATAAAACAAACTCGTTGTTGCTACTGGCAAGGTAGCTGGGTCAAAACCATTTTGCTTCGCAGCCTCTCGGTAAGCATCGACGGAGCCTTTGAAGTTGATGGCTGGACCTCCAAGTGTGGTCAGCATCATAGGCACGCCAGCTTGACCGGCTTTAATTGCGCTTGCAGGTGGTCCTCCTACTGCACGCCAGATGGGCAGACGTCCTTGTAAAGGCTGAGGCAGGATGGTAGCGTTTTGTAGCGGTGCACGGAACTGCCCTTCCCAGGTCACGCGATCCTCGTTATTTAGCTTGAGAAGAAGGTCCATCTTCTCTTCAAACAATTCCTCATAGTCGCGCACATCGTAGCCGAGGAGGCTATATGCTCCTACTCGGGAACCGCGTCCCGCAACAATTTCTGCCCGACCATTGGAGATCAGATCCAAGGTAGCAAAATCCTCATACACGCGGACCGGATCGGATGTGCTCAATACAGTGGCGGAGCTAGCGATTTTAATGTTCTTCGTAGCTTGTGCGATCGCACCCAGAATGACGGTATGCGCCTGCGTCGTAAAATACGTCTGGTGGCTTTCGCCGACAGCGAATACATCAAGTCCTGCTTCATCTGCCAGCTTGCTTGCCTCGATTAATTCCTTGATGCGCTGTTCAGGAGAAATCTTGGAGCCTGTGTGTGGATTCGGGACATGGTCGCCAATCGAATATAAGCCGAATTCAAGTCCCTTTTTGGCGTCGATACGATATTGTTCCATGTTGATTCACTCCTTTTAGTCTATCGGTGTCAATTTCGCTTCAATTTCTGCACGGCGTTCTTCGAGGAATGGAGGTAAGTCCAAAGCTTTTCCGAGCTCCTCGACATTTGAATCTGCTGTGAAGCCAGGACCGTCTGTTGCAATTTCGAACAAGATGCCGTTTGACTCACGGAAATACAAGCTTTTGAAGTAGAAGCGATCCACGATCCCTGTTGAGCGGAAACCGCGATTTCGAACGGCGTCATCCCAGTATTGCAGCTCGTCATCGTTGCTCACACGAATCGCCAAGTGATGAACGCTTCCTCGACCGGGTTTTTCAGGTGAGCCATCTTCCTGCTTGATGACAATTTCTCCAAAGGATTTCCCTGGGACGGATTGATAAATGGCTTCTTGTTCTGAGCGTGATACTTCGGTATAACCGAATGTATCTGTTAACAGATTGGCTAATTTGTCCAAGGAGCGGACGGTAATCTCAACCGTGCCGATTCCCAAGATGCGATGCTTTTCTTCGACCACGGATTCGTCCCATGGAGCCCAATTCGATGGAACTCCTTCGCCGTTGTTATTGATCAAAATCAGACGCAGGCCTTCCGGGTCTTCAAAATGTAAGGCATCGCGGCCAGCGTACTTGGTAATGTCGCCATGGTGAACATTTAGTTGCTCGAAGCGCTTTTTCCAAAAGGTCAAGCTCTCCAGTGACGGAACGAGCAGTCCGATTCGAGTGATCGCGTTCGTGCCGCGTACGGTTTTTCCTACCATCGGCATTTCAAAAAACGACAACTCTGTTCCGGCACCGCCTGTCAAATCTCCATAAAACAGGTGATACATCGACGGATCGTCTTGGTTGACGGTTTTCTTCACTCTGCGCAGTCCCAATACGTTTTGGTAAAAGTGATTATTCGATGGAGCATGTTTGGTTAACATAGATACATGGTGATGGCCTGGAATGGTGTGCATGGCAGTTCCTCCTCGTTTAACTTGACTAATCAAGTGAATGATTAAAAAAAATTACTCAGGCGGTAATTCCTTTTTTTGGCTATGCTTATGGACGCGTGTCATTAGGGAGTAAAGCGTTTTTTGTTCTTCTTCACTTAGTACCTCATCAAAGAATGACGACTGAAACGCTAGTTGTTCAGGAAAGGCTTGTTCCAGTACGGCTTCCCCTTTTTCGGTAAGGCTGATCGTTTTCGTTTTCCAATCCTGCTTGCGTACAATGTAGCCCTCTTTTTCAAGTCTTACGAGCATCCGGGAAATACCACCCTGTGTAACGGTTACCTTCTCAGCTAACTCCGACTGGGTGAGAGGCTGGTAGACGCTTATTTGCATCAGAACATCGAATTGCGCTGTTGTTAAGTCGAAGCGTTTGAGAAACTCATTTGACAGCTGGTTGCTTTGGGTGGTAAACCGCATCAAGCGTAACCAGATTAATGAGCCGATGGTGTTATTACGCATGTTAGTTTGCCTCCCTTCGCTGAGCTTATTATCACTTTACTACTCAATTGATAAAAAGGCAAGCGTTTCGTTTGTCTGAAGAAAAGAGATAAAAAGAAGGCTGTTATCCAGGAAAGGACGACAGCCTTGTTTTCTAGCTTGGACGAAAGTGTAGATTAAACCGCCTTTTTCAGCGCTTCAATCAATGTTTTCAAATGAGGCAGATTCCGGTTTTTCACCTGGTAGGCCAAGTATAGGTCATTATGAACCGTATAGGACGGGTACATGATCTTTACTTTGTTTCTGGATAAATGGTCATCCAGCATGAACGTAGGCAACAGGCTGATGCCTGCGCCGTGCTCAATAGCCTTCAGTACACCGTGCAAATCGGGTACGACGTGTGTCGGATGCGTTTGTGGACGCTTTTGGAAATGCTCGCGCCAAAAACGGCGGATGATCGGCAAATCCAAATCATAGCTGATCCATGGCTGGGAGCATAACCACGCTTCAAAAGAATCCTTGTCGTCAAACGTTGGTTCCCCGAAATCGGGAGGTGCCACCAAAGCAAATTCCTCTTGCATGTACGGAATATATTCGACGCCTGGCGCGGAAAGCTTTTGCGACATGACGATGAGGTCTACTTTTTCCTCCAGCAGGAATTCGAGTATCTTCGAAGCGACACCGAGATAGGCGATGACACGCATTTGGAAGCTTCCGATGTGCGGAGCTAGCTTCTCCCGGAAGAACTCATGCGCCGATCCGATCCGAATAACGGGTAGAGCTGTAGCCGCGTTCGTCTTGAGAGTTTGCGTGGTTTCTTCCAAAGCTTCGATGAGCGGAACTACCTGTGTATAGAGCGCTTTTCCTCTCTCGGTAGGAATCATTTTTCGAGGAGCTCGTGTAAATAATGGCTCCCCAACCTCTGCTTCAAGGGAGGCCAGATGTTGGCTCATGGCTGGCTGTGTCATCATCCTCGTTCTGGCAGCCTCCGATACAGAGCTATGCTTATAGATGCTGATAAAGCTTCGGTACCATTCAAAGTCCACCATGTTGGCTATCCTTTCTTACCTGTGACGTTTCTGGTGCTGCGCTCCCCATATCGTAAACAAAATTCCGATGACCGTCACGAGTGAAGCGACCCAAGGAACGGCAGAAAGACCTCCTGCAAAGTTAAAATCGATCACGACGCCCCCAATATAGGCACCAAGCGCATTTCCCAGATTGAAGGCCGCGATGTTCAGTGTCGAGGCGAGCGTAGGTGCTTCCTTGGCTGTGTTCAGCATGTGGAGCTGCAAGCCAGGAACTGTACCAAATGCAGCAATCCCCAGAAGGAATACGGTTATCAAGGTGAGGATCTTATTTTGATCCGTAAAGCTGAACACGGCGAGAACGAGCGCCAGTGCGACAAGTATCCCGAGCAAGGAAGGAAACAGCCTGCGGTCTGCCAATTTTCCTCCGTAAATATTCCCGATCGTAATCCCTACGCCGAACAGGACGAGGATGTACGAAACAGAGCTAGGGGAAAAGTCCGTGATATCCACCAGGATTGGCGAAATGTACGTAAACGCAGTAAATACGCCACCAAATCCGAATACGGTCATCAAAAGCGCGATGTGAACTGCTGGGCGTTTGAGCACGCCGAGCTCTTGCCGCAGACTAGCTGTTGCACTGGTGACCTTCGGAACGAGCATAACGATTCCGATTAATGCAATGATCCCGATAATCGTGATCGCCCAGAAGGTAGAGCGCCAGCCGTACGCTTGCCCCAGAAATGTTCCAATCGGTACACCCAAAATATTGGCCAGTGTCAGTCCGGTAAACATGATCGCGATGGCACCCGCGCGTTTTTCCTTGGGAACCAGCTCAGCGGCAATGACCGAACCCACACCGAAAAACGATCCGTGAGTAAGAGCAGCCAGGATGCGAGCCAGCATCAGAACCGTATAGTTCGGTGCGAGAGCGGCTAACGCATTTCCCGCGATAAATAGAATCATAAGAAATAGCAAAAGTGCTTTGCGCGGCATTCTGTGTGTTGCCATCGTGATGATGGGAGCGCCGATAGCGACACCCAATGCATATCCGGTAATCAGGAATCCAGCCATCGGGATGGAAACGTTCAGACTGGTGGCCACTTCAGAGAGCAGCCCCATAATGATAAACTCTGTCATCCCGATCGCAAATGCTCCAAGAGTCAGAGCGTACAAGGCGAGAGTTGACCCTTTGCGAGTAGCCTGTGCCTGTTCATAGTGACGGGTCATATTTTCTGTTGCCACTGTAAGTAGCCCTCCTTTCGTTTAAAGAAAAGGCTGATATGTGTTTCGTCTATCAGCCTCACGTGTATTATTCACCTAATCTGCTTATTACTGCTTCTGTGACAGCGAGTGTAGATTGGGGATTTTGCCCAGTAATCAGGTTGCCGTCGACTTCTACATGGGTGCTCCAGTTTGGTGCCGCCACAAAAATGGCACAGAGATCGCGGATTTTGCTCTCCAAAAGGAACGGAAGGTAGGACCCCAAGCCTGTCGCTACTTCTTCTCTGTCAGTGAAAGCATTCACGCGCTTGCCTGCGACCAGCGGCTGACCATTTGACAAGGTCGCACCCACGAGCCCGGCAGGACCGTGGCAAACAGCGGCTACGATTTTTCCTGCTTCATAAAAATCTCGCAGTAATTGCTGGAGCTTTTGGTTATCTGGCAGGTCAAACATCGTGCCATGACCACCAGGAAGGAAAATGGCCTCGAAGCCGTCTGCTGTTACGTCATCCAGCTTGTTGGTGTTTTCCAGATGCTTGGCGGCGTCCAAGATTTCTTGAGGTGTTTGGTCGTCCACGCTGCCAGGGTCAATCGGACCAACTCCGCCCAATGGACTTGCTACGGTGACTTCAAAGCCTTTGTTTTCGAAGGCCAGATAAGCCTCCGCAAACTCGGACAGCCAGATTCCTGTCTTTTTGCCTTCCTGCATGTCTGTATGATTGGTGACTACCATCAAGATTTGTTTTGCCATCTATATTGCCTCCTGTATTTTTTGATTGGGGTACAGTTGATATTCTAAGGTCGAGTTATCGATAAAACAAATTATGTTTTAAAAGCATAACCATAAATAAATTTATAGATAATAATTGAATAGGAAAAAGGCTTATTGCTCTTGGATTTCCAAAAGCAAAAGCCTTCTATCATTTTTCCTTTTTAACTCAACGGCTAAATTCCTTTTCGAACATGGCTTTATTAGCGACGACAGGTTCTGGACCGACCGCATTGATGTTCGTCACCAAAATATCCTTCCCGCCTAAGGTACCACCCGCTAACGTTTCAAACCCATGTATGCCGCCTCCATGAGCCCAATAGGTCTTTCCGTTCGGCAGTGTCACCTCATAAAGTCCGAGTCCATATTTGCCAATAGGCGATTCCACACCTGTTGTCATCTGCTTCATCATCTCGTCACTTAATAGTTCCCCACTCAAAAGGGCACTAAAAAAGGTGGTCAAATCTTTCCCTGTCGAGATCAGTTCCCCCGCAGCATTCGCCCATGAAGGATTATACTCTGTGAAATCATACAGTTTACCTTCCTTATTCATGTTATAGCCTGTGGCATGCTGGCCCGGGATTTTTGGATTACTACCACTAAAGGAGGTATTTGTCATGTGAAGCGGGTCGAGGATCCGTTTCTTCATCTGCACATCGTATGTTTCTCCTGTCACCTTTTGAATAACAAGACCAGCTAGTACGGTATTTGTATTCGAATAGTCCCAGCCTGCCCCTGGTTGAAATACTGGCGGCTTAGCCAATCCCATACGTACAAGGTCATTAACGGTATATTGAGGGAATGAGGTAGCGTATCGCATGTCTGTACTCGTATAGCTTGCAATCCCGCTCGTTTGGTTCAATAACATACGAATCGTGACTTTGTTGCCATCATACCCATTACCCTTTACCACACCTGGGAGCCATTTTTCTACCGAGTCTTCCAGATTCAGCTTTTTCTCCTGAGCCAACTGTAAGACAAGGGTAGCAACAAACGCCTTTGTGACACTGCCAATACGGAAAGTAAAGTCTGGTTCCATCGGATTTTTATGATCGAGGTTGGCTACACCCGTTGCATAAGACCAGTATTCTCCGTCTCTTAACCCAGCAGCAATTATTCCAGGGATTGCCTCGCTTTTTGCTTTCTCATCAATGAAGTTCTTCATTTCTTCCCCATGTTTTTGAGCTGCTTGATCCGGGGTGGATGGTTTTTTTGTATGATCCGTTTCCTGTTGTTGCGTGATTGCCTGATCCACACTTGCTTCCGCACAACCGTAAGTAGGAAGTATTAGTGTCCCTATTAATAGTGCAGATAACGTAAGGGACGCTCCTTTTTGCATAGGGAATGGTTTCATTTCTCATCGCTCCTGTAAGTTGAAATGTGTTGTCTTTACACATCCACCTTATTCTCAGGGCTGTAAAATCACATAGTGACAATACCGTTCGATCTATATATGACATCGTGTTAACTGATCATATTTACGGCATGATAGAATGTCATAAAGGCTATATGACACGGCGCATTTTTCTTGACGGATCGGGAATTGGTGAGGCATGATGAGTCAGAAACATTCGGGAAATTCCTTACCATTCAAATGAGCAGGAGTACATGAAAAATGTTATTCAACATAAAAAAATGGTTCTGGTACAATTGGGTGATTTTTGCCTTACGAACGATTTGGCTAGTCATCATCGTCATCGCAGATATTATGTATCCGGCAATGATAGCCGTTCCGTTCGGAGTCATCATCCTTATTGCCCTTTTGGTTTATGCCATTCCATTGATCGTTCAATATAGAAAAGAAGATTGGTATCTGGCAGTCGAAGTCGTAATGACAGGCTTTTCTTATCTATTTGTGGCTTTTGTAGCGCCTGGATTGACTTGGCCTTTCGTTTTACTAGTAATCATTATTGGTGTGGCCAGTAGTCGCCGAACGTATATGTGGACGGGAATCTCTAGTGGGATTATTTTTCCGGTTTTAAACGGGTTGATTACCAATCGTCCCCCGTACGAATTCATGTTTAGTTGCAGCTTTGGTTTTGCGATTGGGATGGCATTTAGCATATTAATTGAGTCTCATAAGCAAGGTCGTATCATTCAAGAACAGAAGGGATTATTGGAGCAGCATATTAAGCAAATCGAGGAGCTGACACTGATCGAGGAACGTAATCGGCTGTCACATGAGTTACATGACACGATTGGCCATTCGCTAACCTCTCTGATTGTTGGCGTTGAGTCGCTCCGATCCTCGGTTCCTGATTCACAGGTCGAACGAGTTGATAAACTTGTCTCCATAGCACAGGGCAGCCTGGATGATATCAGAAAGCATTTGCATCAGCTTTCTCATGCTCGTGCTCGGTTCAACCAGTCATTAAGTGAGGCGTTCCTGGAACTGACGGGAGACTTTATGAAGTCAACAGGTGTAACGGTCAACTTCCGTGTGATCGGCAGTGAGACGCTCGTTATGCAAAAAATGAGTATTTGTCTATATCGTTGCCTGCAAGAATCGCTCACAAATGCGGTTCGTCACGGCCAAGCAAGTGTGATAGCTGTTGATCTGTATTTCGAAAGTCAGCAACTTCGTTTACAAATTGAAGATAATGGAAACGGACTAGAGTCCATCGAATTCGGCTTAGGACTAAAGGGAATAAAAGAACGGCTTGAGCAACAGCAAGGTACGCTGTCCGTTCATTCACAATCGGGGCAAGGAACCGTTGTCATTTGGAATGTTCCCATACAGGCAGAAGCTGGAAAGGGAAGTATCCGCCTGCTTATTGTTGATGATCAGGTGATGATTGCCGACAGCTTACAGCAAATTTTAAGCCAGCAGGACAACTTTATCGTTGTGGGTACAGCGAGTGATGGGCAAGAAGCTTTAGAACAGTGTGAGCGACACCAGCCGGATATCGTGTTAATGGACGTGCACATGCAAGGGATGAACGGACTGGAGGCCATCCTTCAAATGAAAGAACGCTGGCCGAACATGAAGATTGTGGTCATGACAACGTTCGAGGATTCGGTACAGGCAGCATCAGCGTTGGAGCACGGGGCGGAAGGATATATGCTGAAGTCTACTCGTCCAAAAGAGATGATGGAAGCGCTGAAGCTCATCTATAGCGGGGGAACGTGGCTTGATCAGTTGATCGCTACGCGCGTATTCGAAGAGATGAAGCGCCAACGTGAGCAATTAGAGAAGTACAGCCCGAATGATCCGTATGGATTGACGAAACGGGAAAGGGAGATTTTACAGCTTTTATCGGATGGGCTTCGCTACAAATCGATTGCCACCAAACTATATTTATCGGAGGGAACGGTACGGAATTACTGTTCCACTCTTTACTCGAAGCTCGGTGTCAGCAACCGGGAAGAAGCAATTGAGCTGGCGAGAACCGAGAATATCCTATAGATGACAAAAAGACGGGAGAAATCCCGTCTTTACTCTTCCGGCGTTCGATCCAGGAACAGCCGCGTTACCTTTGTGTAATCCCCTTTTTCCACTTCTGTTTCCGTCGCCTTTTCTTCCAAAGGATCATGACCGTACATGCTTGGCGCTACTGTTGGCTCGTGCTCGGCAGAACCTTGCTTTTTCTCCATGATTCACCACTCCTTTTGCCAGTAGGGTGTGATGGATAAAGCGTTCTTATTCTCACACTCGGTTATACAAGAAACCCCATCAAGCGTTTCACGTGGTCGGTGTTTTCGCGGGATGTCAGCGACTCCAGCAAGGTGAATGCCACATCAAAAGCGGTCGATGGATTGTAAGAGGTGATGATATTGTTGTCGATGACGATGGATTGGTCAGGGATGACATTGGCGCCCATCGCAGCTAGTTGCTTTTGCCGCAACTGGTTGTTCAGGTTGTAGGTCGTTGCGTTTCGTCCTTGCAAAATCCCGCTTTTCCCGAGGGGCAATGCGCCAACGCAGATGGAGGCGATCACTTTGCCTTGCTTTTCAAATTCACGTATGAAAGCGAGAACGTCCTCGCGATAAGCATCTTCATAAAACCCCGCCTGCTCAAAACCGCCAGGCAGTGCCAGTGCATCGAAGTCATTTACATCCGCATCGTCGATCACCATTTCGGGGATCACGGTAAAATTCCACGTGCATTTCAACTCCTTGCGCGTGCCCACCGTCACCAGCTCTGTTGTTCCGTCGCCCTCTTCCTTGTTCCAGCCGATTACGTCTGTAAATACGCTAGCCTCTACTGCCTCAAAGCCATTCGGTAATAACAAGCACACTTTTTTCATCGAAAATCAGCTCCCCTGTTCGAATCGTTCAAGCCGTACCGGTACTTACCAAGAATCATATGCTATCATTAGTTATTAGTAAAAATGAAAGTTCTGAAGATGATCTTCAGGATTTCTAATAATAAAACATGCGGGCAAGGGGGAGCGAGGATGGAGATTCGCCAGTTTCAAACCTTTAAGGCAGTCGTCGATTTCAACAGCTTTACGAAGGCGGCACAAGCGCTGCAATATTCACAGGCGACGATTACCTCCCATATTCAACAGCTGGAAGAAGAGATGGGTGTCCCTCTGTTTGATCGACTGGGAAAGAAGATTCAGTTAACCGCCTATGGCCGGGAGCTGTACACGTATGTCGAGGAGCTGCTGGTTTCCTATGCCAAGATCAAGGATATATCGGCGAATGAGCAATCGTTGCAAGGTGAGTTACGGATCGGTGCCTCGGAGACGATTACGATCTATCGGCTGGGTGACATTTTGTCCAAGTACAGAGCGAGCTACCCGGGGGTGAATATTTCATTTGTAATGGACGACTGTAGTCGACTGCGGGAAAAGCTGCATGATGGTCTATTGGATATCGTGATCACGCTGGAGCCAAAGCTCGATGATCCGAATCTGGTCGTGGAGCTGTTCTCTACCGAGCGACTGGTTTTTATCGGTGGGCGCGATCATTCGTTTGAAAAAATAGAGGATGCTGGCGAGGAATGTATGATTTTCAGCGGAGAGCATTGTGCTCTGCGGCGGTTTTTCCTACGCTTCTTGGAAAAAAGGGAGATCAAGCCGAAGCATCACCTGGAATTCTCCAGTATGGAAGCGATCAAGCAGAGTGTGGCGAACGGGCTAGGCGTGAGCTTGATGCCGTATATTAGCGTCGAAGCCTTGTTGAATGAGCAAAAAGTGAAAATGATAGCGTGCGAGGAAGAGCTGTTGTTCTATGCGCAAATTGCCTACCATAAAAACAAATGGCTTTCACGTGCGCATAAGAAGTTTATTGATCTCATGCTGGAAAGTCGAGATATCGGGTAAAGAGGCAACCAACCAACCAGCCTGTTTTGGTCGAGAACCAGAGCAGGTTGGTTTTATTTTTGGAAAATTTCATAAGTTGTTTGACATTCGTTTTTCTACAATGCTAAGATCGAAATGAAAGTAAACGAAAGGTAATTAGAAATAAAACGAAACTATATATTTTAATATCGTAAGGAAGTGAAGTCATATGCTGGCAGCCGAACGGCACAACAAAATCCTCGAACAATTGAAAGCAGAACAGAGCGTAACCGTCAGCCAATTGAGTCTGGCGCTGGATGTGTCGGAAGTAACGATCCGAAAAGATTTGATCAAGCTCGAAAACGATGGTCTGCTGACGCGCATTCATGGAGGCGCGACGATTACGAATTTCTTGCCATTGGAGCGCAGTTTTACAGAGAAGCTGGAAGAGAGAAGTGAAGAAAAGCAAGCGATTGCCCATCAGGCGCTATCGCACATACAGCCGGGGGACACGGTTATTCTCGGGGCAGGGACCACGATGATGGAGCTCGCCAAGCTGCTGCGCGGCCTGAATGATCTGACGGTCGTGACGAATGCGGTCAACATCGCGATGGAGCTGAACAGTCAAGGTAAGCATCACGTCATCTTGATCGGTGGAGAGATGCGCCACAAATCCTTTGCGCTCGTTGGTTCTGTCGCAGCGGACAATTTGCGAGGACTTTCTGTATTCAAATGCTTTATCGGAGCAGATGGAATTCATCCGGAAAATGGACTGACGACGCTCAATCTGGCCGAAGCGCAAATTAACCAAGTCATGATGGAACGCGCCAGAAAAGTCTATGTGCTCGCTGACCATAGCAAGTTCGGAGAGACGCATTTGGCAAAATTCGCCGGGGTGTCCGATGTCGATCGGATTATTACGGATGCGGCGGCACAGCATCTTGTCAGTAAGTATGCGGAGCTGGGCATCAACCTGGAGCTGGCGAGCTTGCAGGTTGTGAGCAGGTAACTACCAGATCAGAAAGGAAGCGGAGGGATCGATATGGCGTTGGTATCATCGACACAGATGCTGCGCACAGCAAGGGAGCAAGGATATTGTGTGGGGGCATTCAACGTACACACGATGGAAATGCTCCAAGCAGTAGTGGAGGCGGCTTGCGAAGCAAACGCACCGCTCATTTTACAGACTACAGTCGGTACGGTCCGGCATCTCGGACCGGAGTATGTAGCAGCAATTGCCCGGGTAGCCTCAGAGGAGGCCCGGGTGCCGATTGCCCTGCATTTGGATCATTGTCATGAAGAGGAACTGATTATGCGATGTATCGAAGCGGGTTACACATCGGTCATGATTGATGCATCGATGCATCCTTTTGCGGAAAATGTGGAGATGACGCGGCGTGTAGTGGAGCTGGCTCGGGAGCGCGGTGTCAATGTGGAGGCAGAGCTCGGCAAGGTCGGGGGTGTGGAGGACGATCTTGTCGTCGATGATGCAGATGCTGCACTGGCTGACCCGATCGAGTGCGAGAGATTTATCGAGTTGACTGGCGTGAATACGTTGGCACCGGCGATTGGTACGGCTCACGGGATTTACAAGGGGGAGCCGCGCATTGATTTTGCTCGCATCGAGGAGATTGCCCGTCGTGTTTCTGTACCACTCGTGTTGCACGGCGGCTCGGGAATTCCCGAGGAGCAGGTGAAGCGGGCGGTTCAGCTCGGCATGGCAAAAATGAACGTAGCGACAGAGCTGCGTATCGCGTTTTCGCAAGCGATCAAGGGCGTTTTTGACAACAACCCGCAGGAAAACGACCCGCGCACCTATATGAAGCAGGCCAAGCAGGCGGTCAAAGAAGTCGCGCTCGCCAAGATGGAGATGTGTGGTTGTATCGGAAAAGCGAATGTACGTTAACGAAAAAAAGACAGGAAGGGACGATTTTACATGCGTATAAACCTCGATGATGCCAAAGCGTTGCGCGAACTGGACACGATTTCTGCCCTGCAAGATACGGAAAGCTACGATGAACAGTTTAAAACAGGCTTAAAATTATCTGATGATTTAGATGTATCGAATATTTCTGTTAAAATCAAAAATATTGTCGTGCTTGGCACTGGTGGCGGTTCGGCTGCGAGCGTCAATTTGATCAAGTCGTATTTGTTTGACGAGCTGCAAGTGCCACTTCAGTTAAATCAAGGCTACACCATTCCGGCTTTTGTGGATGCGAAAACGCTTGTCATTGTCGTTAGCCACTCCGGCAATACAGAAGAAGTCGTCAGTGGCTACGAAGCGGCTATTGCCAAAGGAGCACAGATCGCCGTCATTACGGCGGGCGGAAAAGTATTGGAGATGGCTCGTGAACACAATCATGCGTGCTTGCTCGTTCCAGGTGGAATGATGCCGCGAATCGTATTGGGCTACATTTTCTTGCCGATTCTCGCCATCCTGACGAAGCTCGGGCTGATTTCCGACAAGCGTGCGGAGGTAGAGGAGACGATTACCCTGTTCGAGGAGTGGAAGCACATCTACGGAACCGATTCTCCGATCGAGAAAAATGCAGCCAAACAAATCGCCATCGAGATGGATGGACTGATACCTGTCGTGTACGGAACGCTACCGTTTTTCGATGCTCCTGCATGGCGTTGGAAAAACCAGCTCGGGGAAAACAGCAAGCTGATGGCATTTTGGAACGCCATACCGAGCCTTCACCACGACGAGGCTGTGGGGTGGGATTCGCCGTCCGCGCTGCTGAAGGGCGTTCATTTTACACTCATTCGCGATCAGGAGGACAGCGAGAAGACGACCCAACGTGTAGAAATCAGTGCTGACATTTTGCGTGAGCGCGCTGGTGGGGTAAGGGTAGTTCATTCCCACGGCGTGTCCCGAATGGCTCGCTTGTTTTCGATTGTGTACTTGGCTGACTTCGTATCGCTGTACGCTGCTCTAATTCGCGGCGTCGATCCAACCCCGGTAGAAGTGATCAATTTGTTCAAACAAAAAATGGGGCAGCCGCTCGTTACTGTGCAGGTGAGATAGCATGCTCGTAACGGTAACACTGAACGCGGCCATCGATAAGACGTATCGCCTCTCACATTTTCGTTCTGGGGAGCTGCATCGCACGGCTGATGTACTGAGCTTGCCCGGAGGAAAAGGGATAAATGTAGCGCGTGTAGCAAAAGCATTGGGACAGGATGTTGTCGCAAGCGGTTTTGTCGCCGGTCACAACGGGAGGTTCATCGAGGAAGGCTGCAAAAGTGAGGGGATTACGTCCTCCTTTATCGAAACGGGCGGAGAATCCCGATTGTGTCTCGCTTTTCTCGATGAACAGGAAAAAACAGTGACAGAAGTGCTTGAGCAGGGACCTGAACCCAGTGAAGAGGAGATCATTCGCTTGCAAACGCGTTTGATCGAGCTTGCGGACCACGCACAGTACATGGTTTTTTCCGGAAGCTTGCCAGGTGGCGTTCCAGCGGAAACATATGCTGCGCTCATCCGAAGCATCGCCGGGAAAGGAACCGCATGCGTGCTCGATACGAGCGGTTCGGGCCTGCTGGAAGGATTAAAAGCAACACCCGCGCTCATCAAGCCCAATCGACCGGAAGCGGAAGCGATTCTCGGATTTTCGCTGGATAGCGAGGAGGCACGATGCAGAGCGATACGAGAGCTACGTGAGCGCGGTGCTCAGCGAGTCCTTCTCTCGTTAGGGGAGGAGGGCGCGTGGTTTGGCGATGGAAAGGAGACGTGGCGTATTTCCGCGATCCCGTTAGCAGATGCCGAAGTGAAAAATACAGTGGGTTGCGGTGATTCCATGCTTGCGGGTGTCCTTGTCGGAAGGCTGCGAGGCTTGGCTTGGCCAGATGCAATTTGGCTGGGGATGGCATGCGGCGCCGCGAATACACGGTCGTTTGGAGCGGGTATGATCGCGCCCGACGATGTGCAGAGGTTGAGAAGTCAACCGATGCATGTGGAGCGAGTCGAGTAAAATAGCTGGTTTAGAAGGGAGGAGTAGCATGCGCCATGTAATTGGCCTCGATGTCGGTGGTACGACAATGAAAGGGGCGGTCATGGACGAGAATGGGCGAATTCTCCTCCGGGCTGCCAAGGAGACCAAAGTCCATAACAACTTGCCCATCTTGATCGAGCGAATGGCTGCCTTGATTAAAGAACTGCGGGATCAATCACCCGTTCCCATAGAGTCAGTAGGGATCGGATTTCCTGGTCCTTTTGATGCGGAAAATGGGATATCGGTTCACTCGCCCAACTTTCAATTACATCAGGCAGACTTGCGGACACCGCTCGCGAAGCTGGTGGAGCTGCCGCTTTTTTTTGAAAACGATTTACGGACAGCTGCGCTCGGAGAAGCCACATTCGGTGCGGGTCGGAAGGTAAGTCACCTCATTTTTGTGCCGCTTGGTACAGGGGTGGGGGCAGGGATTGTAAACGGAGGCAAGCTGGTTCGGGGCAGTCACGGATTCGCGGGAGAGATTGGTCATGTGCGTTATCCAGGGCTTACTGCTCCATGCAATTGCGGCAAGCTCGGTTGTGTGGAGACGGTCGCATCTGCTACAGGTATTGCCAGATTGGCCCGTGAACGCTTGGACAAGGAGCTCGATGCAAATCCGCGGCAAGCAAAAACCTCTCCTCTGTTTACTTTGTGCGATGGGCAGCTTGAGCGGATTACGGCTGAGCAGGTGGCTACGGCAGTGGAACAAGGTGATGCCGTAGCCACCTGCGCATGGAACGAAGCGTGTGAAGTAACGGGCTGGGCTCTGTCTGTGTTGGTGAACGTGTGCAACCCACAACTGGTAGTGATCGGCGGTGGCGTCTGCCGGGCTGGGGAGATTTTACTGGCCCCGGTTCAAGCGAGTGTACAAAAGTACGCCATGGATGTCGTACACCAACAGACAAAGATCGTCTTGGCCGAGCTCGGTGCAGATGCAGGAATGCTCGGTGCTGGCGCCTTGGCCCTGCAAGCAACGAACAGGGAACAAGGAACCGTGAAATTGTAAAAAGAGGAGTGTACATCGATGCATCAACGGTATGACTGGGCAAATCATCAGCTGCTAGAGCGAAACCGCTTGGCGGCGCGGGCTTACTTTTTGTCTTACCCGGAAGAATCGGGAGCACGGACGTATGAAAGAGGCGCGACACCGTGGTTTCAATTGTTGAATGGGCATTGGCAGTTTGCTTACGCAGAATCACCACTGCGTATGCCGGAAAACTTTTTTGCCGCCGATTACGATGCGACGGAGTGGGCGCGAATTCAGGTGCCGGGGCATTGGCAGCTCCAAGGGTACGGGAAACCGCATTACACGGACTTGTACTATCCGTTTCCAGTCGATCCGCCGCATGTCCCGTCAGATAACCCGACAGGCTGCTATTTGCGAGAGTTTACCGTAGCGTCTGGGTGGAAAGATCAGCAGGTGATCCTGCGGTTTGAAGGGGTCGACAGCGCTTTTCATGTGTGGCTGAACGGAAAGGAAGTCGGCTATAGCCAAGGAAGCCGCTTGCCATCTGAGTTTGATGTGACGGCGCTGTTGCAGGAAGGCAGGAATCGCCTGGCTGTTCAAGTGTACCAATGGTCGGACGGTACGTATGTAGAGGATCAGGATATGTGGTACTTGAGCGGAATTTTTCGGGATGTTTCCCTGATTGCCAGACCGAAGCTGCATGTACGCGATCTGGCAGTTGTGACTGATCTGGATGAGGATTTCCGCCATGGTGTGCTGCGCGTACGTGTCCATGTAGAAAACAGTTCCGCAGCTGCCTATGACGGGGTGAGTGTGACCGCAAAGCTGCTGGATCAATCCTGCACGCTGATCGCTTCGCTAACTAACACCGAGGCAGGCGAGCTGGCAGCCGGACAGGAAAAGGTCGTGACCTTGGAGATTCCCGTGCAAGAGCCGAAAAAATGGTCGGCGGAGGAGCCGAACCTGTATCACCTGCTGCTTGCGATTGAGCAGGAGTCGGGCGAAAAGACAGAAATCATCCCGATTCGCGTGGGCTTCCGACGGATCGAAGTAAAAGGAAACAACTTCTACGTGAACGGTGTAGCGATTCGCCTGAACGGCGTGAATCGCCATGATCATCATCCCGATCTCGGGCGTGCTGTCCCGTATGAAACGATGCGTGAAGATGTGCTCATGATGAAGCGTCACAACATCAACGCCGTTCGTACCGCGCATTATCCGAATGATCCGCGTTTTTACGATTTGTGCGACCAGTACGGATTGTATGTCATGGACGAAACCGATTTGGAGACACATGGCTTCCAGTTAACCGGCAACATCAGTCAGCTGAGCGATGATCCAGAGTGGGAGCAGACATACGTGGAGCGCATGGAGCGCATGGTTGAGCGGGACAAAAACCATCCGTCGATCATCATGTGGTCGCTTGGCAACGAATCCGGCTTCGGCTGCAATTTCCGGGCAATGGCCGCTTGGTGCCGACAAGCGGACCCGACTCGTCTCATCCACTACGAGGAGGATCGCGAAGCAGAAGTGTGCGACGTATTTTCCACCATGTACTCCTCGGTTGAAAAAATGATCCAGCACGGTGAAAATGAGCATTTGCAAAAGCCGCATATCATGTGCGAGTATGCTCATGCCATGGGAAATGGACCCGGTGGCTTGCGCGACTACGCCAATGTGTTTGACAAATATCAACGCTTGCAGGGAGGCTTTGTGTGGGAATGGATTGATCACGGCTTGCGCCAGTATACGCCGGATGGGCGAGAGTATTATGCCTACGGAGGCGACTTCGGGGATTACCCGACGAATGGCAATTTCGTCATCGATGGACTGATTCGTCCGGATCGAACCCCATCCCCTGGATTACTCGAATACAAAAAAGTGATTGAGCCGATCGTCGTAGAAGCCACTGATCTAGAAAGCGGGATTGTCACCATTACGAATCGCTATGATTTCCGTACGCTTGCGCACGTGAGAATGGTCTGGAGTGTGACAGCAGACGGACAAGTGGTGCAGAGCGGAACACTGTCTCTGCCACATACAGAAGCAGGAAGTCGTACCAATGTAGCTGTTCCGTATACCTTGCCTAAGCAGGTGCAGGATCGAACCGACTACTGGCTGACGCTATCCTTTGTGCTGGACCAAGATGAGAGCTGGGTACAGGCTGGACATGAGCTGGCTTGGGCACAATTTGCCTTGCCAATGACCGCTGCCCAACAGGTTACGGTCGTTTCTTATCAGCCTGTGTTCGGCAGAGTAGATACGAATGAAACGAAAACGGACGTGACCCTTACAGGAGCAAATTTTCAGTTCGTTTTTGACAAGGTGAGCGGGGTGCCGACGAGCTGGGTGTTTGCAGGCAAGGAGCTGTTGGTGGCAGGACCTCGCCTCACGTTTTGGCGTGCTCCGATTGACAATGACATGTACGTAGTAGAAGAGTGGCGCAAGGTGTACCTCGATCGTTTGCAAAACCGGGTGGAGCATGTAAGCATCCAGCAGGAGCGAGAAGATCGTGTGGTTATTACCTGCGATGTGCGGATTGCTCCGCCTGTATACGACTGGGGTTTTGCATGCTGCTACACGTATACCGTATTCGGAAATGGCGAAGTGCAGGTAGAGGTTCAAGGCACACCCAAAGGTACCCCGCCAGCGATGCTGCCGCGAATCGGCTTGAAGCTATTGGTCGCCAAAGATATGGAGCGCGTCTCGTGGTATGGTCGCGGCCCGGGAGAGGCGTATATCGACAGCAAGGAAGCCAATCGTATCGGGGTGTATCACGCGAGTGTGGATGAGCTGTACACGCCGTACGTGTTCCCGCAGGAAAATGGCAATCGCACGGACGTCAAATGGATGTCGATCACGGATCAGCGTGGCATTGGACTTTTCGCGATGGGTCAACCAACCTTGGAATTTAGCGCACTTCGCTATGATACGGACGATCTGGAGCAAGCAAAGCACACGACAGATCTCGTAAAACGAGAGTATGTCACACTGCATCTCGATTATCGACAAAACGGGCTGGGTAGCAATAGCTGCGGACCTAAGCAATCCGAGCAACATGCCTTGCGTCCAGAGGAGTTCCAGTTCCAGATGAGGCTAACGCCTTTTTCGAAGGATACGATTTCTCCAGTTCAGCTGTATAAGCGGAATTTGAATTTGTGTAACTAACCGCTGATTGCTCTCGAAGGCATCGCCGAAACGTTGTACAATCTAGCTAAAGATCGAATAGTACAACTAATCAAAATACGGTGGTGGTTTGTCACATGAAGTCATGGTCGCTCTTCCCGCGCAGAAGCATTCATGCCAAGCTGCTCGCTTTTATGCTGATTGCAGCCATTATTCCGCTGATTACTCTGGGGAGTATGGCGTATTGGAAATCGTCGATGGTCGTTCGCGAGCAATTTAGCAAGTCAGGCGAGTATATCGCGACACAGCTGCAAATCCAGATCGACAACTACCTGAGCCAAATGAGATACATGGCCTATGACATCAATACGTACGTGTCTGACCCGACATTGGTCGTCATGCGGGAGGAACAACCGAAGACCTACACAGGCTTTCTGGAACAAAAAAATTTCGAGCGATACCTGGGGGCGCACCGCAACCTTGATACAAAAGGCATTTTTATCGTGACGCCCTCCGGTTATTTTTTCGGGGAAAATGTCATCAATGGCCAGGATCTGATGCGGGAATCGTGGTGGAGAGCACTGCCCGCCAAGCTGGATGAGGAGCGATGGATTGGCTTTTACACGCCTAGGCATTATGTCGGGTTTCAGGATGAGGCGGAGCTGCGCAATCAGGAGAAGGTGCTCGGCCTGGTCGTTCCCGTTCTCAGTGGTTATGGCGTGTTGAATGACAGCCGGATTTTGATCGAGATGAAAGCAGGCAAGCTGTTTCAATTGTTTTCGCAGCTGGAAAAGGACATGAGTGCGCATGTGACGATCACAGCCAAAAATGGCGAGCTGATTTACCAGACTGCGGGTACGTTCGTCCAGCAAGAGAGCGATATCGTCTGGAACAAACCGCTGGAGTCCAACAACTGGATGATTCAGGTCCGCTTGCCGTACGAGCAAATGAACCGCTCTGCGGAAGTGATTCAATCCTTCTTTATCGCGGCGCTGATTCTTTCGGCAGTGCTGGCCCTTCTTTTGGCGTATTTATTTTCCAGACGAATTACAGGGAAAATCAAGCGACTGCAAGAAACAATGCGGCTGGTAGGAACAGGCGAGCTACAAACTCGCGCAGAGGTAGATACGGAAGACGAGCTGGGGCGGTTAGGGGTGAGCTTCAACCAAATGGTGAGGCGGATTCAGACGCTAATCGCCGAGGTGAGTCGAACCGAGCAGTTGAAAAAGGAAGCAGAGCTGCGAGCCGTTCACTACCAAATCAATCCGCATCTGTTGTTCAATACACTCAATTCGATCCAGTGGAAAGCCAGATTATCTGGTGCCAATGAAATCGGCAATATGCTCTATCATCTCATCAAAGTACTGGAGGGCAACCTCGACATCACGCAGGAGCTCGTCCCGTTGGAAAAGGAGCTGCAAACCGTCGAGCACTTTCTGCAAATCCAAGAGCTGCGGTACGGACCTGTTTTTCAATTTGAACAGACCGGAGTAGAGGCTTGCCGCCGTTATTTAATCCCGCGAATGACTCTTCAGCCGCTTTTGGAAAATATCTTTTTCCATGCATTCGAAGATGGGCACGGAACGATCCGGATCAGTGTCAGTGAAAAAGAAGGGCTTGTGACGCTACTGTTGCAAGATGACGGCGCAGGAATTGTGCCCCAGCGATTGGCCAAACTTCTCGATCCTGATCTGGAGCGTTCTAGCAAACGGGGACTCGGCGTGTACAACGTCGATCAGAAGTTCAAGCTTCATTTCCGTATGGAGCACGGCATGAAGATTTCATCTGTCAGAGGAGAAGGAACCACAATTCAAATCACGTGGCCGAAAAGGGAGGAAATTCCTGATGAGCATCAAGGTAATGATTGTGGATGATGAAGTGCTGGTGCGAAGAGGACTGAAGGCAATGGTGCCATGGAGTCGCTATGGGATGGAAGTGGTAGCGGATGCACCGAATGGTCGGAAAGGCTGGGAGGCTTTCCTGCAAATACAGCCCGAGCTGGTGATTACGGACATCGTGATGCCAGAAATGGATGGGCTGGAGCTGTGCAGGCGGGTGAAGGAGCACGCACCACAAACAAAGGTGCTTCTGCTCAGCTGTCACCGCGATTTTTCTTTTGCCCAGCAGGGAATCTCTCTCGGGGTGTCGGGATATTTGTTGAAGACCGAGTTCCAGGATGAGGAATGGGGGACGTTGTTGGAAAAGCTGCGGACTGAGCTGGCAGGCGAGAGTGCGCGACCTGAAAACGTTCGTGAACGCCCGGATGAATGGAAGCGGGAATTCGGTGCGTGGTTGACTGGCTTGAGCCGGGATTTCGAGCAAAGCTTGTCCTCCCTCCTGCAATCACACTGGTCGTGGATGAACGATTCCATGCGTGTTTGGCTCTTGGAAGGGATGGGCAGTGCGAACCAGGAGGAACAGGAGCGGGCATGGGTAGCAAGTGAGCTGGAGAGCGAATGGGAATGGCTTGCATGTGGTGATATTCGTTTTTTGCTGACCCCCGCAAGTACTGGCAGGCAGGTAGAATCCTTGCTCGTGGAGTGGAAGCTGGCTGGAAAGGTGACGAGTTGGGAGACAGCAAGCCCGTTTGCTGGACTCGAATCGTGGATTCAGACGGTACGGATGCTCTACCAGCGCACGCAGCGGGCACGCAAGTACGGCGTCATTCAAGACCCGTGGCAGGAACCGATCAAGCAGGCTGTTCATTACGCACTCGATCGTCTGGATACGCCATTGACGGTCAGTGAGGTAGCTTCACAGGTGGGACTGAGCCGCAGTCATTTTAGCGTCATGTTTAAAAAGGGAGTGGGCGAGAGCTTTGGGGAGTTCCTCGATAAGCGCCGGGTAAAAATGGCCCAAGCGATGCTGAATGAAACAGCCCTGTCCATACAGGAGGTAGCTGAGCGAGTCGGTCTTCCTGACCCGAAATACTTCAGCAAATGGTTTAAAAAATATACAGGGATGACCCCGAGCCACTACCGTTTCAAACAAAAGGAGGAGTCCAGTCGAACAATCGTACACTCCACCGCGCAAACCTGATCAGAACGAAAAAAAGGAAACAAATTCACACACTATTGCGAACAATTAGCGGTTTCACCGTTTTTTTCCCTTCATTAAAATAAAGAAAAATGTGGGGTAAATCTAGGGGGGATCACAGATGAAGAAGGTTGCGTCAAAATGGATGGCAACTGGCATGGCACTTCTTTTGGCCGTCGTAGCTGGTTGTTCACAAGCCCAGCCAGCAGGAACAGACGGGACGTCTAGTAGCACAGGTACGACAACGCCAGCGTCGTCTGATAAAAAGGAAACGGTTACATTGCGTTTTGCGACATGGGATACGGACCAAATGCTGAAGATCCAACAAGATATCGCGAAACAATTCGAACAGAAAAATCCGGGTGTGAAGGTACAAGTCGAGGCATATGCAGATGGTTTTGATCAGAAGCTGGTAGCGGCATTCGGAGCGAAAAACCCACCGGATGTCATGTACATGTGGGATTTCCCCACGTACAACGCCTCGCTCGAGCCATTGGATGAGTACGTAAAGAAGGACCCATCAGTGGCAATCGACGACTTTTACCAAGGCCTCTTAAACTATAATCGATTCGATGGAAAATTGTTCGGACTCCCAGCGGGCTTCTCGACGCGGGTCGTCTTCTACAACAAAAAGCTGTTTAACGAAGCAAATGTACCACTGCCGACAGACAACTGGACGTGGGAGGATTTCAAATCGGCAGCCAAAAAGCTGACTGTTCGCGACAAGAAGCAGTACGGCTTCGCTGTTCGGTCGGAGCCGGATACGTACGATTTGCAGCAGTTCGTGTGGAGCAACGGCAGCAGCTTCATCAGCCCCGATGGAAAAGCCATCGAAGGCTACATGAACAGCAAGGAAACAGCAGAGGCCCTGCAAATTTTCAGTGATTTGGCGAAGGACAAGAGCGCTTTGCTCGTCGGTGGCAAAAACCAGCAGAGCGGCAACGACTTGTTCAAAGCGAGTAAGCTCGCGATGTATGACAACGGCGTATGGTCGCTCGAGTCGTACAAGAAGGCGAATGTCGATTTTGGTACGGTCGTGATGCCACAATTCCCTGGCAAGCCTGGTAAGGGTGTCATTGCAACCTCCTCAGTATCGATCGCCAAGGATTCCAAAAACAAAGAGCTGGCTTGGGAGTTTTTGAAGTTCTTCGTTTCCAGCGATGCGATCAAGATGCGTACATCTGATTTGCCTGTGCGTATTAGTGTCGTACAAGAGAAGAAGCTCGATCAGGACCCGCTCTACGCGCCGTTCTACAAGACATTGGAGCAATCAACTGACACGCCAGCCTTCCTGTTGAATCCGCATTGGAACGAAATCAACCGGAACCTTTCTGCAGCGGTCAATGCGATCATGATGGGACAAAATGCCGAGGAATTACTGAATAAGGCAGTCAAAGACTCCCAGAAATTCTTGAAATAACGGGAAGGGGTCAGGAAATTGAATACAGAGAGCGTTGTGACACACAAACAGCCTGCCATGACCGTTCAACCGAAAAAACTTAAGGGAAGGGCGTTTCTTACGCCCTATCTTTTTATCTTGCCTTGGATTCTCGGCTTTCTCGCTTTTACGCTGGGACCGATGCTGTTTTCGCTCGTCATGAGCTTTTTTGATTGGCCTGTCGTTGGTGAGGTTACGTTCGTCGGCTTGGACAATTACATCAATATGTTTACGGATGATCCATTGTTTTGGCAATCGCTCTGGGTCACGATTAAATTTGCGCTGTTGTTTGTCCCGTTGAATTTGTTCATCGCGTTGTTTTTGGCCATGATGCTGAATCAGAAGGTAAAAGGCAGTGGCTTTTTTCGCACCGTGTTTTACTTGCCGAGCGTGATTTCTGGTGTGGCGCTGGCGATGATCTGGGCGTGGGTATACGACGGGGAATACGGTATTTTCAACTATTTGCTCAGTCTGGTTGGGATTACAGGTCCAGATTGGCTAAACGATACGTCGTGGGCACTCGTTGCCATGGTAATCGCCAGTCTGTGGGGGCAAGGCTCCATGGTATTGATTTTCCTGGCGGGACTCAAAAGCATCCCGGAGAGCTTGTATGAAGCGGCTTCGATTGATGGGGCAGGGGCGGTGCAAAAGTTTTTCCGCATTACACTGCCGATGGTCAGCCCAACAATTTTGTTCAACCTGATTATGACGATCATTAGTGCGTTCCAGCAGCTGAGTCTAGCACTCTTGCTCACAGGAGGAGGACCGTTGCAATCCACGTATTTCTATGCCATGTACGCGTATGACAACGCCTTCAAATACTTCAAGATGGGGTATGCTTCGGCGAACTCCTGGTTTATGTTTGCGATCATTTTGGTATTGACCTTCCTCGTATTTAAAACGTCCGGCAAATGGGTGTATTACGAGGGCGACAACCGCAGGGGAGGGGAAGAAGCTTGATACGCAAGACAATCGCTTATGCGAGCTTGATCTTTTTCTCTTTCCTGTTTCTCGCACCGTTTTACTGGATGATCTCTACTGCGCTTAAATCGGATGCTGAGATTTTGCAGTATCCACCCAAATGGATTCCGGATGTGCTGCATTGGGAGAACTTCGGGAATGCGTGGATGTCGCAGCCGTTTAATTTGTATTTGGAAAACTCGTTGACAGTGACGATCCTGACTACGATTGGGCAATTGATATCGTCTTCGCTGGTCGCGTACGGCTTTGCCCGGTTCACGTTTAAAGGAAGAGACTTCCTGTTTATGGTCGTTCTGGCGACGATGATGATTCCGTGGGAAGTGACGATGATTCCGCTGTACATGGAGTTCAACTATCTGGGCTGGATCAACACACTCAAGCCGTTGATTGTGCCTTCGTTCTTTGGATCAGCGTTTTATATTTTCCTCATGCGACAGTTTATTTTGACCATTCCTCGTGAGCTGGATGAAGCGGCGCGTATTGATGGTGCGGGTTCATTTCAGATTTACGCCCGGATTATTATGCCGTTGATGATGCCTGCTCTGATTTTGGTGAGTGTATTCAACATCTTGGGCACATGGAACGACTATTTGGGTCCACTCATTTTCTTGAATGACCAAAGTCAGTACACGCTGACGCTGGGACTGGCGCAATTTAAAGGGATGTATGAAGTAGAGGCTACAGGGCTGATGGCGGTAACGCTCCTGATCTCGCTTCCGCCGTTACTCCTCTTTTTCCTCGCACAACGATATATCGTAGACAATTCAGCTGGTGTTGCTATTAAGTAAGAAGCTATCAAATAAGGAGGGAGAGCCACAGTGGGGAATCGGGCGAAGTGGGAAGGCTGGGCATGGTCATTTCATCAATTTGGTGAGCGATTGTTGCGGATGGCGGCAGCGCATCTCATGTGGGTGGCGTGCACGCTCTTGGGAGGCATCGTTTTTGGAATCTTTCCAGCGACAGCGGCTCTACACGACGTACTTAGCGGCAAGTGGAATGACCGCGGGCTTCCATCTGCCTTCTGGCATGCTTTTCGCCACTATTTCTGGAGGAGCCAATGGCTTGGCGCAGGGACGGTGCTAACGGGGGCAATCCTGTGGGTCGATGTGGTGTTTTTCCTTCGCATGGGCTCTCTGTTGGGGCTCTCGATCGCGGCTGTTTTTGCGGGGATTGGATTCTTGCATGCGGCTACCACTTGCCACGCTTTTTCCCTGCTTGTTCGGGAGGATGCAGACGTGAAGCGGACGCTCAAGCAATCGTTTTGGCTAGTCGCGGCCTTTCCGTTGCATTCGCTCGTCACGCTGGGAGGCTTGCTCCTTCTCTTGATTCTCTTGCTAGCGATTCCTGTTTTGCCGATCTTATTGGGGGCGAGCCTGCCTGTCTGGTGGATGAACGCGAGAATGAGTCGTTTGTTGGAAAAGCGCGATCGAAAACGATCGACCAAGCAACCTCGAGGTGAGACATATGCTGTTTGATTTAGGGATGGTTCCTTTTACCCGATACGGGTCGTATCTCGTACTTTCGCGACTGGGTAACGCCAAGCGAAAAGAAGGACTATATTTGCGCAATATTCGTGGAGGAGACAACCACGATGGTGCGATTTTTCGAATCGAAATGGTAGCCGATGGTGTGACAGTTCCATTTAAGACGGAGGCTACGCCAACCTTGCTGCGACTTTACGGGGCTAAAGGCGATGTGAAGCTGTGCATGAGCGAGCCGCAGCTGGTGCAGGTACGTGGTCAAGGCGTTGGTTTGCGACTGGTGCTCGAATCGACGGCAGCAGATTATGCGATTCAAGCTGGAGCCGGATGTTGGGAAATCAATCACTTTTCCACGGAAATTCGCTTGCGAGTGACTCCACTTGCTGGATCACTTGTGGTCAACCCTACGAAGGCATCACGTGAAGAGCAAGTGGGCGTAACCTTTCTTCCCGACGAGGAAACGGGTGTACTGGAAGGCGTATTGGAAGAGTTCCACACGGTATGGAAGGAGCGCAGCTACCCTGCCTTTGCCGATGGATGGACACAGGTAAAAAAAGAGTACGACGAGTGGCTGGAACGGACACTCTCTGTATCTGAGGAGCATCGCGAAGGCTTGAATGAAGCAAGAGAACTCGCGGCGTACATCACCTGGTCTTGTGTGGTGAGACCTGAAGGTTATCTGCCACGGTCCGCGATGTACATGTCCAAAAACTGGATGACGAATATCTGGAGCTGGGATCATTGCTTCAATGCGATGGCACTGACGCGAGCAAACTTGCCGCTGGCGTGGGATCAGCTCATGATTTTTATCGACAGGCAGGATGAGAGTGGTGTCTTCCCTGATTTTATCAATGATCGGTATGCGTTGTGGAATTGCTGCAAGCCTCCGATTCACGGCTGGACGCTGCGCTGGATGCTGGATCGGAACGACGCGATTATAAACGAGATGCTGGAAGAAGTGTACGAGCCGCTTTGTCGCTGGACCGATTGGTGGTTCCGTTACCGCGATGATGATCAGGACGGGATTCCGCAGTACAATCACGGCTATGACTGCGGCTGGGACAACAGCACGATTTTCCTCGAGGGGGCGCCGATTGAAAGCCCGGATTTGCCTGCGTATTTGATTCTGCAAATGGATGTGCTGGCGGAATTGGCGAATAGGCTGGGTTGCCCCGAAGAGGCAGCGAGGTGGCAGGAAAAGGCCGAAATGACGCTGCAACGACTGCTGGAGAAGCACTGGAATGGCGAAAACTTCTTCGCGACCCACTCCGGTAGCGACCAGCCTACACAAGGAGACAGCTTGATCCGTTATATGCCTCTCGTGCTAGGCGAAAAGCTGCCGCAGGACATCCGGGCCAAGCTGATTACGGACTTGCAGGAGCGGTTTTTGACAGAGAATGGACTGGCTACAGAGATTCCAACCAGCTCCTTCTACCGCGCTGATGGCTACTGGTTAGGCCCGATCTGGGCGCCAGTGACGATGCTCTTGGTCGATGGATTGCGGCGAGCAGGTGAAGTTGCGTTTTCTCAGGAGATTGCCAGACGCTTTTGCCGAATGGCAGCGCGCAGTGGCATGGCGGAAAACTTCGATGCGCTGACAGGAGATGGACTAAGGGACCGGGCCTTTACGTGGACGTCCAGCGTGTTTTTGATGCTGGCGCATGAGTATGTGTAAGGTAGTTTTATAGGAAAACCAAGTGGGCATGATGGATGAAAAAATCGCATCATGCCCGTTGCTTGTCTACAGCACTTTACTGAGAAATGCCCTGGTTCTCTCATGCTGGGGATTGTCAAAAATCTCGGCAGGTGTGCCTTCTTCGACGATGTATCCGCCATCCATGAAAATCACGCGATCGGCTACTTCACGGGCAAAGCCCATCTCATGTGTAACCACGACCATTGTCATTCCTTCTTTGGCCAAATCCTTCATCACCTGAAGAACCTCTCCGACCATTTCCGGGTCGAGTGCTGAGGTAGGCTCGTCGAACAGCATGATGTGAGGGTCCATGGCGAGCGCACGGGTAATGGCTACGCGCTGCTGTTGACCACCAGACAACCGATCAGGGTACACGTCTCGCTTGTCCGCCAAATCTACTTTTTTGAGGAGTTGCAGCGCCTTTTGTTCATTTTGCTGACGCGCTGAATTTTTGACGTGCTTGGGCGCAAGCATGATGTTTTCCAAAACAGTGAGATGCGGGAAGAGATTGAACCGCTGAAACACCATGCCGACACGCTCTCGCAGCTTGTTGATGTCGACTTTGGGGGAAGTAACCTCCATGCCCTCAATGGTGACTTTGCCAGATGTTACTTCTTCCAACTGGTTGAGGCAGCGCAGAAACGTACTTTTTCCCGAGCCGGAGGGACCAATGACACAGACAACTTCACGCTCTTTAATGGTAGTCGAGATGTCTTTTAAAACTTCCAACGAGCCAAAGCTCTTTTTCAAATTCTCTACATGAATCATTTCGCAAACCTCCTCTCAAGGGAACGGGACAGCAGACTGAGGATGTAAATCATCAGGAAATAGAAGACCGCTACTACAGCCCAAATTTCGAATGAGCGGAAGTTGCTAGAAATGATAATCTCACCACTGTTCATCAGCTCACGGATACCAATGACCGTTAAGAGCGAGGTGTCTTTTAGCGTCACGATGAATTGGTTGACGAAAGCAGGAATCATGCGGCGAACAGCCTGAGGCAAGATAACCAGGCGCATGGCTTTTCCGTGGGATAGTCCGAGGGAACGAGCAGCTTCCATCTGTCCTTTATCGATAGAGAGAATCCCTCCGCGAAAAATTTCAGCCAGGTACGCCCCGGCGTTGAGGCTGAGTGCTAGAATACCTGCGGTTGTCTCTGGAATTTTGATATCCAAGACAGGCGGCAATCCAAAATAAATAAAGAAGATTTGAACCAACAGCGGTGTGCCGCGGAGAAAGTCAACGTAAGCGGTTGCAATGCCGCGGAGTAGTTTAGAACGGCTGGTGCTCATTAAGCCAAAAAGCAATCCGATTAAGAGAGCGAAAAACAGGGAAATAACCGTTATTTTTAACGTGACCACAGAGCCTTGGGCCAAGACAGGAAGTGCGTCGACAATGACATCCCAACTACTGCTCATTTGGACAACTCCATTCTTTCTAAGGTGAAAAAAAGGCGCGTCTTGCGCCTTTTACTTTTTCGTGCTCAAGTATGTGTTAATGATTTCGTCGTATTTCCCGTTCTCTTTCAGCTTCTTCAGACCGGAGTTGAGTTTGTCTTGCAGCTCTTTGTTCCCTTTTAAAACCGCGATGCCGTAATGGTCTCCATTGAGACGATCGCCTACAATTTTCAGCTTGGAAGCAGGGTCTACCGTAATTTTATAAGAGATAACCGGATAGTCCTCGATGGTTACATCAGCATTGCCGTTTTGAACCTCTTGGAACATGGAAGGGCTATCGTCGAAGTATTTGACAGTCGCGCCGTACTTTTGCCCGAGCTCATCAGCAAAGGTCGCGCCAGTCGTGCCTTTTTTGATCGCAATCGTTTTGCCAGCCAAATCTGCCTCTCCATTGATCGTTGTGTTGTCCTCACGTACGACCAAGGAAAGACCTGCTTGATAGTATGGTTCAGAGAAATCTAAAATTTCTTTGCGTTTATCATTGATGCTAATCCCCGCAATGGCACCGTCCAATTGCTTCGCTTGAACAGCCGGAATGATTCCTTTGAAGTCCATCGGCTTAATTTCTACCTCAAAGCCCTCTTCTTTGGCGATTGCATTGATCAGGTCGATGTCAATTCCTACGTATTTTCCGTCTTTTTCAAACTCAAAGGGTGGGTATGTTGCATCTGTACCAAACACGTACTTTTTTGCACCGGATGTTGAGGCAGCCTGATCTGTGCCAGTGCCACACGCACTTACTGTAAGCGCCAACAAACCAGAAACCACAGCAAACATTAGTTTTTTCATAAATTACCCCCAAGTATATATATGTTAGATATGATATGGACATGAATATAGTAATATAGAAAAGTCTGCAAAGTCAAAACAAACTGAAAGTAATTATTATCCATAATTGTATGAACGAGCTCTGTGTACGATAACAGAAAAGTTAATTGATACCTGCTATAATGGTAGGAAATGTATACAAGGGATGGGAAAACGATGAAGCAGGTCACCATATTGATCGCCGACGACGAAGCGGAGATTGCGGAGCTCGTTGCCTTACATGTGAAAAAAGAAGGTTACCATACAATTATCGCAGCGGATGGAAAGGCAGCACTCCAAGCTGTGCAGACGCATTCGATTGATTTGGCGATTCTCGATATTATGATGCCTGGACTGGATGGCTACGAGGTCACCCGTCTCATTCGTGAACAGCACAATATGCCGATTATCTTTTTGAGTGCCAAGACGTCCGATCTGGATAAAATTTCGGGATTGGTGATGGGCGCAGATGATTATATGACCAAGCCATTCAATCCAATGGAATTGGTTGCTCGTGTGAATGCCCAGCTGCGACGCTTTAAGCAGCTGAATCAACCAGCAGTAGCAGTAGCGAGTAACAAGGTCTTAGAGGCAGGTGGACTTGTCATTTATCCAGAGGAGCGAACTGTGAGTCTGTACGGAGAAACGATTGAGTTAACACCGAAAGAGTTTGATATTCTCTACCTGCTGGCCAGATATCCAAAGAAGGTGTTTAGTGCGGACAATATTTTCGAGATGGTGTGGGGCGAAGCGTACTATGAAGGCAGCAATACAGTCATGGTGCACATTCGCACCTTGCGAAAGAAGCTGGGAGAAGAAAAAACGAAAAACAAGTGGATCAAAACGGTTTGGGGAGTAGGTTACTCATTTCATGGCTAAGATGATACGGAGCTTTCGGTTCCAAATGGTCAAGCTACTGGGCCTAAGTCTGCTTCTATCTGGTTCGGTTACCTATGTGATCTTTAAAGCGCTACAGTATTACTATCGATCACAGGTAAAGTTTGAAAGCTTGTTGACGCCGATTCGCTATTTTATGCGAGAAATAGGGGACATTTACTTCTTTCTGATTATTTTTGTTCCACTAGCCATACTGTTTTTCTTCTTGCTAACCAAACGGTATGCCGTCTACTTTCAGGAGATTTCCAGAGGAATTCATCATCTTGCAAACGGCGACTTTACCCATCATGTTCAATTACCGTCAAACGATGAGTTTGGAGATATTGCCAAGGACATCAATCTGGCGGGTGAAAAGTTGCAAGAAGCTGTACAAAGAGGAGATTTTGCCGAAAGCAGCAAGGATCAGTTGGTTTTAAACCTGGCGCATGACTTGCGGACGCCACTGACTTCTGTTTTAGGGTATTTGGACATCATCTTGCGGGACGAGCAGTTAACGGTGGAACAAGCCCGACATTACACGAATATTGCTTTTACCAAGTCGCAGCGTTTGGAAAAGCTGATCGACGAGCTCTTCGAGATTACGAGAATGAACTACGGCATGCTCACCATCCAACAGAACCTGATTGACCTGAGTGAACTGCTCATGCAGTTAAACGAAGAGCTATATCCTTCCTTGGAGAAGAATCAGTTGAAAACGAGAATGAATGTGGCCTCACGATTGACGGTTTACGGAGATGGCGAGCTCTTGGCACGCGTTTTCGAGAACATCATGACGAATGCCATCCGTTACGGGCACGATGGGCAGTTTGTTGATATCAACGGTTTTCTTGCGGGTGACGAGGTCGTTGTGCAGATTATCAATTATGGTCACGAGATTCCCCCGGAAGATCTGCCGCATCTTTTCGAGGTGTTTTATACAGGTGACAAGGCCCGAAGCCATCAAAACGGAAGCACAGGTCTCGGGCTATTTATCGCCAAAAATATCGTCGAGCGCCACGAAGGGACGATTTCTGCCGAGAGCAATTTGATCCGCACCGTTTTTGAAATACGCTTACCTTACGAACAGACTCCCTCACTTTAAAAAAATTTAAGGATTACCCCACTTTTTCTTTTATAAGTTTTCCTTATCCTGATCGGGTGACGAGCCAGGGTGGAACCTGTAATAGAAAAAGTGGGGTTTTTTGATTGGCTAAAAATGATCGGGGTTTAAAGTTTTTGGGGGAGGTAAGGAATATGAAAAAACGTTTGTGGATCTGGCTGGGTGTGGGCGTGGGCGTGCTTGTGGCCGGGTTCGGTGGCTATGCAGCTTCTTCGGGAGAAAAGAAGAATGGCACTCCTGTCATGTTATCAACGGTGGTAACGGCCGACTTGGAAAGCACGATTTTGACGTCGGGCCTAGTCAAAGTACGAAATGAACATACATTGTTCGCTAACTATGCAGGCGAATTGCGGAATTTCTCCATCAAGGAGGGAGACAAAGTGACGAAAGGGCAGGTGATCGGCAATATCGACATGTCCGATGTCAGCAATGAAATCATGGATATCGAGGCACAGATCACCATTCAGGAAGCGAATATCGCAAGGCTCTCCAAAGGTGTGGAACCTGAGGAAGTCACGAAAATGCAAGAGCAGCTTGCCCAGCATGAACGCGAATACCAAACGGCATTAAAAGATTACCAGCGAACACAATCGCTGTTTACCGCAGGTGTGTCTACCCAACAGGCTGTAGAGGAGGCGAAGCAAAAGCTACAGACCGCAGAATCAAGAGTAAGGGTCGCGAAGCAAGATTTACTTTTGAAGCAAAAAGGGCCAGACAAGGCAGAGATTCGCTCCTACGAGGCGCAAATTCAAAAGCTGAATTTGGAAAAAGCAAAATATGAAAAGCAACGTGTGCAAAGCAGCATCGTGTCACCGATTGAGGGGACGGTGCTCTCCATGAAGGTGAAACAAGGGAAGTACCTAAGTAAAGGCGAGGAAATTCTCACGGTTGGAGATACCAATGATGTTATGGTCGAAGCAGCAGTTGGAGAATCTGACTTGCGTAAAATCAAAATCGGACAGGATGCGGTGGTCTCAGGCATTTCCTTAGGCGGAGAACAGTTGCAAGGTAAGGTGTTGCGCATATCTCCTATGGCTGTAACCAGCAAAGAGCCGGGTGGAGAGAGTACGGGAGTGCCGGTCGCTGTCCATATAAATGAGACGAGGGAGTATTTGAAGCCAGGTTTTCACGTGGATGTGAACATCGTCCTGCAAAAAGCAGCAAACGTCATGCAAGTCCCCATTGAGGCAGTCGTGACGGATCAAGATGGATCTTCTTTTGTCTGGGTAGCGGAAAATGGCAAGGCCAAGAAGAAAAAAGTGACGACTGGAATTGAAAGTGAATTGTTTATCCAAATTGAAAGCGGATTGGATGGCAGTGAAGAATTGGTAGCGAATCCACCGGAAACCTTGCAAGAAAATGAAGTGATCTTCCAAGCATCTCCCGAAGAGTTTGCGGGGTAAAGGAGGATACATATGCTGAACATTGAGGGGTTAACCAAACAGTACAAGACGGATGAGCTGGAGCTGTTCGCTTTGCAAAATATCAATATCCACGTAGCTCAAGGTGAATTCGTGGCGATCGTGGGACCTTCTGGTTCCGGAAAATCGACGTTTATGAACATGCTGGGTTGTCTGGATCGGCCAACCTCCGGATCGTACGTCTTGGATGGAATTGATGTTACGCAGTTGAAGGATAGTGGGCTGGCGCAGGTACGCAATCAAAAAATCGGCTTTGTCTTTCAATCGTTTCATCTGTTGCCACGTGCTACTTCGCTGCGAAATGTTGAGCTGCCGATGATGTATGCGGGCGTCGGCATGACAGAACGCAAAAATAGAGCGAAAGCGGCGTTGCAGCGTGTCGGACTTGCCCAGCGGATGGATCATAAACCAACGCAGCTGTCCGGCGGTCAAAGACAACGGGTAGCTATCGCCAGAGCGTTGGTTAACCAGCCAGCCATTTTGCTTGCTGACGAGCCGACAGGGAATCTGGACAGTCGTTCCAGCATCGAGATCATGGCGATTTTTCAGGAGTTGCATGCGCAAGGGGTAACGATTCTGCTCGTCACGCACGAGGCCGATATCGCCCAGCATGCCGAGCGCGTCATTACGTTTCGAGATGGTCATATTATCCGGGATGAGCGAGTGGAGGAGCGCCTGTTTGCTACTGCGTCCGAGGAGGTGATCCTCACGTGAATTTGCTCGAAAGCTTTCGTACGGCTCTGGAAGGGATTGGGACAAATAAGCTGCGTGCTACCTTGACGATGTCTGGGATCATCATCGGAATCATGTCTGTTATTGCCGTGATTACACTAGGAAACGGCAGTCAACAGGCCTATACTGATCAGTTGGAGAAGCTGGGTGCTACTAATTTCAGCGTTACTGTTTGGTGGGACCAAGGAAGCAAGATTACTGATTTGACAGTGGAGGATGCTTATGCACTTCCTCAACAATCGCCCTACATTGAAGCGGCCGTACCGTTCACAAATTATTTTGGAACGATTCGAGGCCCGAAAAAGGGGAAGGACGCAAGTATACAAGGAACAAATGAGGATCTGTTAAAGGTTCAACCCAACTTGAAACTAGTTGCAGGCAGATATTTTACTGCGAAGGAAGTAAGAGAGGGGAAGCCGGTTATCGTTTTAACCGAAAAGTTAGCGGCAGGGCTTTTCGGACGTGAAGACCCGATTGGCAAGCGTTTGACTTACCAAGCAGCATCCGTCGTCGTTATTGGCGTGGTAAGGGAAGCCAAGCTGACGATTGACGCTGGTCGATCCGAGGGTGCCTATGTGCCGATTACCTTTCTGCACAATAGGGACGGGTACAAGTACGTTCATTCGATAACCGTAAAAGCCAAGTCGAAGGAAACAATGGAAGCAGCCAAGATGCATACAGAGAAGTACTTAAACCGCAGGCACGATCGCGAAAACTATTACCAAATCGATAGTATCGAGAACGCACTAGGGGAGATGGATTCCTTTTCCGGTACGCTCACCACGATTTTTAGTGTTGCAGCCGGGATTGCGCTGTTTGTCGGTGGGATTGGCGTCATGAACATCATGCTCGTTTCCGTCACGGAGCGGACGCGGGAAATCGGCATTCGCAAAGCGTTAGGGGCGCGTTACGGAGATATTATGCTGCAGTTTTTGATCGAGTCGATGATCGTCTGCCTGATTGGTGGAACGATTGGCGTGCTGCTCGGTATCGGGACAGCCATGTTTGCCTCGCAATATGTCGATGTGCCGCCGCTATTATCGTGGGAAAGTATCGCAATTGCCTTCGGGTTCTCTAGTGCCATTGGTATTTTCTTTGGGCTCTATCCTGCTCATAAGGCAGCTAGGCTCCATCCGATTGACGCGTTGCGATATGAGTGAGGAACGAAATAGAAATGACTAGCAGATATCGCTGCTAGTCATTTTTCTATTAGTCCTGAACGCGGAGTCCTATGAGTAATGAATCGAAAGAAAGTTCCAGTAAAATAAATAGCCAGTATACAGGATGGAAAGTATCGCTGCTGCGCTATTCACTACCTTCCAGCGATCGCGCTCCTTGGCTGTTCCGATTCGCAGGAGTAAATAAGCGGCGGCGGCCAACGAAACAATCGGCAGGGATGCGACAACGAATTGGTAGAAGGCCGGGTAGCCATAGACAAGCTCTGCGTTTGCATAGGTGAATTGGATGATAAAAAACAAGCTATGAAGCAGAGCCATAATCGGAACGACCTTCGAAATAGCGTGCGATTGTTTGCGCCATTTGCGTAGCCCGAAACGAGCGATCCAGACGAGCGAAAGAAGGATGAACACGATTCCGGGAATCACATATAGAGCCAGGAGAACAGGCGGACTTTCAATGATGGAGATACGAGGGAGCGAAAAGTTCATCGGTCCTGTCATATAAAATTTCCCTTGTTCCTCGTGAAAATATAGCTGTTCCTCACCGTCGATCTCTTGAAAGAAATGATCGTCTACCTGCACAAACTTTTTCTCAAGGGATTGCTGTCCTTCATTTTGGAATAAACCAGTTACGGATATCGTCTGCCCATCCAATGCCTTCACTGTGTAAGGGTAGCTACTAAGCAGCCGAAGCCCTTTGCCCCAGCCATTCTCGGGCGTCAGGGTAAGCAGATATTGACCTTCCAGCTTTTTCATTTCGTCTATGGTGCCATCAACAGGAGTTAAGGGCTTGCGGACTTGCTCTGTCAGTAGCTTGTCGGTAAACGCGTTCACGACCTTGCCATGCAGCTCCAAGCCCGGATGCGTGGCGTTCACCGCAACAAAGATGCCGATTGATTCTGAGGGAATCAGCACCATTTTCGAGATAAAGCCATCAATCCCACCGTTTGCCCATAGGGTAGGAATGCCGTTTTTCGTCTCTCCTTTAAAAAAGCCGTAGCCGATCCCGTACATGCGCTTATGGGCTGCGAATTGCTGGGCATGCATGCTCTGGACAGTTTCTGGTTTGAGCAGAGATGTGCCGTTATAGCTGCCACCAGAAAGATGGGCGATCATATAGGGGGCGAAGTCGACTGGTGTCATATTAGCGGCACCACTCCCTGGGAAAATAATCCCCGAATAAGGAATCGTTTGATAGCCGTTTCCGTCGTAATAATAGCTTTTAGCCAGCTTGCTTCTGTCCTCTGGGAGATACAGTTCGGCGGAGTCCATACCTAGCGGGCGGAAGATATTCTCCCGCATATAGTCATGCAAAGATTGACCGGAAGCTTGTTCAATTACACTTCCCAACAATCCGGTGCCCGCATTACTGTATTGAAATTTGCTGCCTGGCGTGAAAATCGTCTCCTGCATCTGAAGCGTTTCATTTACGGTCTCAGTCGAGAATTCCGGTATTACACTCTCGTGGTTGTCTCTTTTATAAATTTTTTCATCTATACCGGCTGTATGTGTGAGCAGGTGGTGAAGTGTGATCGGGCCGTAACGATTATTGGTAATTTTGTAGTCTTTTAGGACGGTATTCAAATCTTCGCGTAAGGAAAGCTTGCCTTTTTCCACGAGCTGCATGGCTGCAGTAGCAGTAAACGACTTGGTCACGGAACCGATTCGAAACACCGTACGCTCAGGATCAACGGGGATTTGCTGTTCGACGTCGGCAAAGCCATAGCCTTTTTTAAAAATGATGCGGTCTCCCTGGGTAATGACAATGGCTGCGCCTGGGATATGCAAGTTGTTCATTTCATTTTTCATGACGGGATCAACTACTTGTTCGATGGAAAGAGCAGTAAGAGGGGAGCGAGCATTGACCACAGATAGGGGCTGTATCAGCATGAGGCAGGATACGAGCAGAACGGCAAACCATTTTCGTAGAGCAAATAATGTCATGTTTCATCACCTTTCGCGTTTTGCGTCAGTCAATTGTTGTAAGCCAGCGACAGGGATGAGTATAGGACGATGAGTGTCACGGTGAGAAGTCACAGAATGTCATTGTTTGTCGTGATAGTAGCTGATCGTCATCTGATACTATAATGGAGAGAAAGTTTTGGTGTAGATGAGGTGTGCCAATTGCTTGCTTTTGTTAAACGATGGTTATGGGTCGACTGGATGATCTTCACCATCCACTTTATGTGGGGTTTGACGATTATTCTCGGTTTTGTCCGCCATCACGATCAATTGCCTTATCCGCTAGCGATTACATTGATCGTTTTGTTCTTCGTGCTTGTCGTCCCAAGTTGTTTGCGTCGATACTCTCGTAACCTATATTTGTTCGCTGAGATTATTTTGAGTGGAAGTTTGTTCATTGCCTTGAACTTCTTTTTTGAAGGAGTAAGATGGCAGTTTATCCCCATCGCTTTTCTCATCGGATATCACAGTGTGGAACGATCTTATCGCTGGACGGGACCATTGGCGATTTTGGCGATTCCGTTTCTTGTGGGTGAGGCAATTGGGTTTGATTTCCAGCTAATAGTCGTAAGTGATCTAATCGTGTACCATTTCGCGGCATATGCGCTTGGTTTTGCCTTTCAATTGCTTAGCCATATGCATAAGCAAGGCTTGATCATTCAACATCAGAACCAAATATTGGAGCAATACACTTCCCGGGTGGAGGAAATCACGCTGCTGGAAGAACGGAACAAAATGTCCAGAGAGCTGCATGACACGGTCGGGCACACGATGACATCGCTTATTATGGGGATGGAGATGCTTCGGTCTAAAATACCAGATGCGGAGGCTAGTCGGCTGGACATGCTTTTGCGGATGGCCCGACAAGGTTTGGACGAGTCCAGAGGGATTTTCCACAAGTGGGCTCAGAATGGCTATGAATCTGCTACGACGATGGAGTCCGCCTTCGTTGAATTAATCGAGCAATTTCAAGTGGCTACAGGGGTGTCCGTCAAGCTGCGTATGTACGGTGCTGAGTATGCGTTGAGCCGTTCCATAAAGCTGACTTTGTACCGCTGCTTGCAAGAAACACTGACCAATGCTGTGCGACATGGAAAAGCATCACAAGTTCAAGTGGGGCTTTACTTTGAAGAAGCCCAGATCCGGTTGCAGGTCGAAGATAATGGGCAAGGAAATGGGACAATCGAATTTGGCTTTGGTTTGCAATCGATGAAGGAAAGGCTGGAAGCACTTCAGGGACGATTATCGATCCATTGTATGGACGAAGGAGGTGTGACGGTCATTTGTAGTCTGCCAGCTATGCAGGCTGTACCAAGTGCAGGCATACGTATCCTGATCGTCGATGATCAGCCCTTTGTGAGGGAAAGCTTGCAACTCGTTTTACAGAATCAGCAGGATTTGCAGGTGGTCGGGGTCGCAGAGAACGGCTTGATGGCACTGGACATCATTCCAAAGGAAAAGCCCGACGTCGTACTTTTGGACGTTCAAATGCCTGTCATGGACGGGGCGAAGACAATACAAGCGATACGTGAACGGTGGCCGGATATGCGTGTCATTATGTTGACGACCTTCGAAGAAACAGCCCTTGCGGCAGAAACGCTAGGGAGAGGCGCGAATGGCTACTTGTTAAAATCGGTTAGTCCGGTCGAGCTGGTAGAGGCGATACGCGTGGTTCATCAGGGTGAAGCGTTGATTAACCATAAGATTGCGGAAGTCCTTTTCAAAGAAATGCGCTTGCAGCAAGAAGAGCTGAATGGACTTCGCCAAAAGCAAGGACGCGATTGTCCCTATGGGTTGACCGAACGGGAAAGGGGCATACTGGCCTCGTTAGTAGAGGGGCTTCGCATGAAAACAATCGCGGAGAAAATCTTTCTTTCAGAAGGAACGGTACGCAATTGCACCACAGTGATTTATGCAAAATTGGGTGTTAAGAATCGCGAAGAGGCCGTTAAAAAAGCACGGGACGAAGGGCTTACTGGTTAGCTGGCAAGTATTTTTTGGTAGTTATGGTAGAATGGACAGTATCGAATGGAGGTTATATCAAAAATGAGTCAATTGCCAAATTGCCCAAAATGTCATTCAGAATACACGTACGAAGATGGAAGCTCCTTGGTATGCCCGGAATGCAGCCATGAGTGGACGTTGCAAGCAGACAGCGACAACGGTGAAGATAACAAAGTCATCAAGGACGCGAATGGAAATGTCTTGAACGATGGCGACACCGTAACCGTCATTAAAGACCTCAAGGTTAAAGGGACTTCTTTGGTCGTGAAAATCGGGACAAAAGTGAAAAATATCCGTTTGATTGACGGAGACCATGATATCGACTGCAAAATCGATGGTTTTGGTCCAATGAAATTGAAATCGGAATTTGTGAAAAAGGTGTAAGCCGGGAATGTAACGGACAGGAAAAAGCTGACTGCATGGTAGAGTGCAGTCAGCTTTTTTCGTAAAGGCAAAGTCTTGTTAGGTGAGACGATGAATGGACCAGACGATGCCCTCGCCTCCTCCGCCTAAGTTGAGGTTGATGGTCAATCCATTGGCAACATAGAACAAACCGAGTGTATCACCTGCATTGAGTTGAACGTCACCCGCGAGTGTGACGGTTCCCGCCCCCAGGATGGTTCTTAATATGAGTACGAGCGCAATGTTTACGTTGAGAACAGGAAAATCACCGATAATGAGATTTGTTGCAGTAGGGGTGATTCTCTGTACTTCAATTGCAGGGGTGATTTCCGGGCCTAAACTAACGGTAATGGCTTCGCTTGTTTCATAGTTAATGGTTGCTTTGATGGCGTAAGTTCCAGTCGCTGGTACTGTATAAGTGCCAGTTAGCGGATTGAAACTTGGGCTGCCATAGTAGGGGCCCGCTGTTGACCAGTTAACTAATTGGGAAGATTCCCCAAGGGTTTCAGTTGATAAAAAGGCTGAGAAGTTTTCAGTGGTGAAAGCAGGTCCAGTCGCGCCAGTGGCCCCGGTAGCGCCAGTTTCTCCGGTGGCACCCGTTACGCCAGTCGGTCCAGTAATCCCCGCCGCACCTGTATCCCCGGTGGCACCCGTCACACCAACGCCCGTGGTCCCTGTAGCCCCCGTTATGCCACCTGTGCTGCTAGATGAAACAGACAGGATGTTGTCCAGTTTCGATTGCAAGAGCATTTCTTTTTTCGTAACGTCTTGCAAGGTTTGGCGAACGCTTGCATTCACCAGAAGGAGATCGCTTACCGAAGCAGGAACAGTCAAGCCTGGTAGTGTACCAATGGCATATTGCATTTTTTCTGCTTCTGCATGAATAATATGCCCGAGGCTGAGCTCTTCGATGGCGATGGAAGTAAGGAGGAGATTGATAGCATCGTCTCTCGTTACAGTAATGGTGGGAGTAATATTGGGAATATTGGCTTGAGACATGGCATTCATCCTTCCTGTTACATTCAAAAACTTATTACTATGCTATGAGGCTTTATCTGTGCGCGTGCCTGGCTGTATAGAAACGGAAAAAAGCCAATCTGATTTCCAGATTGACCTTTGTGTTAACTGGTAAGCCCGTGCTCATCAAAAAATAGACCACCATTACTTATGGCATGTATACATTCACCCACAGGGTGGGTAACTTTTTCATGATCACGAGGGGAGTCAGGTCAGAGACTCAAAGTACTTTTTGTTGTAGAGAATGCTAGGGTGAGTTGGGTTGTATAAATAGGCAATATCATTGTGGTGACGTGACTTCTCGTTGTCCCCGATTTGAGAATAGCATAAGCAGAGTTGCAGATGAGGTAGCCAGGTCCAGGAAACATGGTCGATGTGTGCGAGCTTTTCAGCAGGTGGTTCTACTTTTGTTGCGAGATCATACCAAAAAATGGCGAGCAGCCAATTTTTATCTTCGACGTGAAAGGCTCCAATCTGGCAGCACGCTTCCGCCCGTGGGCGATCGTAGTTGAACGTACGGTATAGCGACGACAGAACATTTTGTCTCTCATAGAGGTGGGAATAGCAACTCGCCAACTTCAGGCAAGCGTTAATGTTGTCCTCTACCCAGCCTTGTTGGGTGTTCAGGAACTTCGTGTAAAAAGTAATGGCTTCTTCATGATACTGATTGTCGCGTAATTCATTCGCATAATAGTACAAGTCCCGTGGCGAGAATTCTTCCCCTTTGGCATCTCTGCGTCGATAGATTTGCAGATTGCGGTCCGTGTATTCCTTCTGCTTGTTATGCGTGATGGATATGTCACTGTTGATGACGTTACCGCTTACTTCCAAATACTCATGGACGGGCCCGATCCAGCGAAATCGGCGGTCGCGTTTTACGAGGCGATTGCGGCGAATGCTGTATGCCACATTCCCATTGCTGTCTACAGAAAGGTTGTAGTTCATCGTGACACTGTCGATGCTGTAATTCAATGTAAACCTCAACTCGCGGAAGAGCTGACGGTCTTTTTCCAGAAGGATATCGTCTGCATCCAACCACAAAATATAGGGGCAGGTTGCCTTGCTGAACGCATAGTTGCGTGCGGCTGAAAAATCATCAATCCACTCGAAATCATAAATGGTACAGCCATAGTTGGACGCAATTTCTTTCGTGCGGTCTGTTGAACCCGTGTCGACGATAATGATTTCATCGACGAGATCCGCAACGGTGGAGAGGCAACGCTCCAGAGCGTCTTCTTCATTTTTGACAATCATGCATAAACTGATTGAAATTTGATTCACTTTCCTCGCTGTCATGCCATTTTTTTTGCGATAATCGCTCACTCCTGCCAGATCCGACTGACGGTAGATGTGGTACCCGGGAAGATGTGTATCCACATGCAAAGAAAAGCCCATAGCTACAGCCCGAACGCAAAAATGCCGATCTTCTCCCCAGAACGACAAGTTCGCAATTCGTTTAAAGCTGACGCCTGCTTCCAAGACCTTTCGGTGGATTAATGTGCATGCACCGAGGCCTCCTACCTCATACACACCCGGTTTACGCAGCATCTCCAAAAAGTTTTGGTTCTCCGCTGATTCGGAAGCGCCCTCGCGTGTTAACGTGTATTGATCCATCAGCCAAACTTGAGGAAGCTCAATCGAATCAGGCTGCCAGCGTGTCCAGTAAATGTTGGAGATAATATCTTTATTGGCTTGAAGCAGCTGTTGCAGGGTGTGAGGATGTAAAACGAGATCGGAATCGATCAAAAACAAGTAATCAAAACTCTCTTTGAGCGCATAGGAGATAATCGTATCTTTCATTTTCGCTACCTTCCAAATATTCCGTTCCGTCCAATAATGGGTCATTTCATTTCGGACATACGTATCATTGTCTGTGTTTTTGAGGATGACGGTTCGTTTGTCCTCCTTCTCGAAATCAGCCAAGAGTGTACTGGAAAGTGGGTCTTTGTTATCGTCAATGAACAGGTAATGGATCAGTTCATTTTTAGTAATCAACTCCGTGAGGGATTGAAGGAATTCCTCCAAAATAATCGGGAATTGTTGAATGGGACTCCCGATTAAAATACGTTTTTTACCCATGGTACACCCCCATATACAGCCTTTGTTCAAGTGTTTGGCGCGGGTTTGCTGAATAGCAGTAAACCATTGTCCACCTTTGCGACAATTCGGTTCTCTTGCTGTAGTTCTTTTAAATAAGAGCGGATAATCGAGGTAGTCAAACCGTAGCGGTGCAAGTCATCTTCAAACGCATACTTTTTCATGACCTTTTGGACTACTTGTTCGAGAGTGCTTGGCTGCTCATGAATCCATTCTTCAAGAAAAGTAGAGGTGTCTTTCATAAGGGTGAGATGCCTGTTAATTAGCCCTGTGACTGTCTTGTAAGGTCCGCCATGGTACAGCACATAAGCATTCAATTTCATCATCGAAAGCTTCTTGAAGCTTCTTCTGGCAGCCTTCAGATCGTCAAAAAAAAGGAGATCCTGCTTGTTCAATGTTTTGGGACCAAACAAGGCATCGCCGCAGTAAAGGACATGATCAGGGGTAATAATGCCGACCATTCCCGGCGAATGTCCAGGTAAGGAGACGATTTTGAATGGAATGGTATGGACGTGAAAGATACCATCGGTGGAGGGAAGATAATCCGTTACGAGCGCACGTGTATTCTCTTTGTTTTCATCAGGCTTCGTATCAGACCCTCCACTTGCGTCGAAAACCAAAGGCTCGAGATGCGGATTTTCGATGATATAGGATGCTAGATGTGTCGCATAGATGCGTAGATTGGGGAACCTTTTTATCAAATAGGGATTGCCACCGTGGTTAACAGCGTGACCATGTGTATGAACAACGGCAAGGATTTGATACCCTCGATCGCTGATTCTCGCGCATACTTTTTCGATGACAGTGGTATTCGGGCCGCTATCAATGCAAACAGCAGTTTTGCTGGACCTATCCAAATAGACACCGATCCCGTATTTACCGGAGACCACATAACTGTTGCCGGCCACTTCGATCAATTCCAAACGAGCCATATCCCTTACTCCTTCATTAGATTCAGGTTCATATGTGGATGACCTTGGTGACATTGCCGATACGTACCTTTACGGAGTTCGGTACAAAGGGAGGCTTTGTAGGTGCAGACACTCGCTTAGCGAGCATTTTTTTCTGGCCACGCACTTTTGCCACGTTTGTTACAGGCTTGGGACGCTTGGGTTTGCTTTTGTTTTTATCGGGAGTAGGGACGGACGCAGCCTGTGCTAATAATGGGGGTTTTTGACGTGCTGATTTTCGGTTTTTGGCAGTATCGATGCGTGCTTTGTTTGCGAGCAATGGAGGGGTTGGGGTAGGCACAGGTGGAACGTCAAGCTGTACAGGTTCGTCGTCTCGAATATCTCCTTCAAGCTCCACTTGCATCGGCTCGTCGTAGGGGGAATCCTCTTCCGGTTCTATCGAGTAAGAAGCTTGTAATTGCCGCAGATGATTTTCTATCAAGGTGGTGATTTGTTTATGTGAAAACCTCCATGTCTTTACCCATTCCGATAACTGGGCTATCGCAGCAAGGACAGGAGTGTGCATTTCACTAGTGGGATGGAGGGGGGGATGCGATTCAAAAAGGAAGCTGTGAGCAATCTGCTTATTATGTATGTGGGTATGCAGTCTGACGAGCAGATTGATCATCGTTGATATTTGGTAGCCAAACAGCATGAGCTCATAATCTTTGGCATGATGAAAGCGAGATTCCAATCCTTTGACCAACTGGAGGATGGAATAGGTTAGCTTTAGAACGGTTTGGTCATCGATACCTTTGTTCTTCATGGCAATTGACCTCGAATTCCTGAAATGATCAATCGTTAATAGTCGATGGTGAAGTCGTCATCCAATTCATCCCCGAAATTGGATGCTTCCATCTCAAAATTTGATTTAAGCGCCACAGGGTACATGTGAATGGCTGCGTTCAGCTTTTTTAACAAAAGCCACTCAGCCATGAGCACCGAATCCAGAATCGAAATGACTGTACGATTAAAGGTAATGATCTCATCATTAGAGGGGTTGTTGGGGAAGTCCAGATTTTTGCCAACGAAAGCAAGGGCTTTGTCTGCTTCGGCATTTAGCAATCTGGACAAGGCTTCTTCCTCTAGGGCAATCGATTGCAGCAAATGACTCAGAGCTTCTTCGCGCGTAGGCACATCATATGAAGGAACTTTATCTTGTAAGGTCATCATCATCCCTCTTCAATAAAATTAAGATCCCATGAAAAGCAGTGGAAGTAGTAAGGGTTATTCTTTGAAGCAAGAAAGGTCGGGGATGTCAGGGGTGTCGGGTAAGTCATCGTGATGATGCTCATGATTATGCATCTGCTCCAGTTTGATAATATCCTCCAGCCTGAATTGTAGGAGCATCTCGGTCTTAATGACATTGCGCAGCATGCGTTCTACGCTGTTGTTTAAGGCAAGCGCATCATTGAGCGAGAGGGATTGCTCCTTCACGATCCTTTGGATTTTTTCCCCCTCTGTATTAATAATGTGAGAAAGTCCGATTTCCTCCAGCGCAATGGAGGTGAGAAGCAGATTTAATACTTCGTTTCGTTTCAATATGATTTCCGGTGTTATATTGGGGACCGTGGGCATTGACATCGTTATCCACATCCTTTGTTTGTATGGCTTTGAATACAGGATCGTCATAGGATCGCGTGATTGATAGTGAAGAAATGGAAACTTCCTCGCAGTACATGTTATGTATCCGCGATCCTAATATGACAACTTAATCGTATTGATTGGGACAAACTCATCACCTCATGGACTTAGTTATATTTTTGGTTCCCTGGAGCCTTACCAATACCCAGCGACGATTTCCAGCTATCTCTCGAAAAAGTTCTTCGTAGTGATAGATTTTTCCGAGATGAGCCAGAAAGGGATAGTGATCAAAATCATCTACGAGAATAAGCGCATCTGGCTTGAGCGTATCAACAAATAGTGGATAGGCAAGAGAGCGGCCGTTGCCATGCGGACCGTCAACAACCATGACATCTATTGATTGACTGGAAAGCGGTAGTTGGTCCAAGTCGGCGTAAAAGGCATTTTGTATGGAAAAATGATCAAATTGATTCTCGAGAACACACTGTCCGATGGTGGGCCACAAGCTCTTGCTCCCTGCTGGATTGTCGAAGACCTTGTTCCATTCCTCTTCGGATAGCTGCTTCAAAGAGCTGGTCACTAAAGTAACATGCGGTACATCCCCTAGACTCTCCTTGATTTCTTTTGCGCGAATCGGATGATGCTCCACAATAATTGTTTTGACCCGGAGCAGCTCAAGCTCGCCAAGTGATTTCCAAAACAGAGCGGAGTCACCCCCACCCAACTGAAGCACCTGGCACTCCTCATTTTCTTGGTTAATATGTCGGCATGTATGTACGAGGGCCTGCTTGCTCAACGTGAGTGAGTTGTACCGCCAGTGATTACAATTGGACTGCTGCAAGGCTTTTTCAATATCGCGAATGATCATCTTCATTCCACCCATTCCAACAGATTGGGATGTTGATCCAAGATGGATTCATACTGTTCCTTCCAGCCATATTTGGCATCGGGGTCGAGGAGCTGATAACGGTTGTATTTGCTTTGTCTGTCTTCGAGTCGGGCCCAGCCAAAATGCTTCACGCGGGATGGATGGCACAGGTAAGAGAACTGGTTGATCGAGAGAGGAAATCTGCCGCAATGCTGAGGGGTTTCCCTCCATATATAGGGGAAGTCAGGGCGGTACTTGACCATAAAGGGACGATAGTAATGATGGGCTTTCCAATACACATCCTCGCGATAATGCGTGTCACTCCACATATCGTACAAACGAAAGTAGATCGCCTCATATGTCTGCTGTTCCAAAATCTCGGAGACTTTCGAGGGGAAGGAGCTATCCATGAGTTCATCGGCGTCCAGATTCAAAATCCATCCTGGATCAGTCTGGATCGTTTCTTGCCATTGTTGTTTGCGCAAGGCCACCTCGTTGGAAAACTGAGAGGTAGCGTTTTGAACCAGATGAAGAGGAACGCCCTTGAGTACCTCTCTACAGAGATCTGCGGTATGATCGATACTGCCATCGTCGATGATGACGGCTGCATCAATAAAGTCTTTATGTGCTTCCAGCGCTCGTCTTAAATAGCGATTGCTTTCATTTTTCACAATCATGGAAAGAGTTAGTTTGGTTCTGGTCATCTACGTGCTGCACCTCCTGCGCTTGTCGTGTTGCAATGCAGAAGATTTCATGGCCTTGGAAGGTCGACTGTAGGTTCACGGCTAGCTGCATGATGTCCTGGATCGGTAAAGGTGTTTGCGTGGTCTTGCGCAAATGGTTTTCCAAGCGATTTGTTTCTTCCCGAGAAAAGATGGAGAGAATCTCCCAACCGCCTTGATGAAGCAGTGAGATCAGATTGTCACGCGAGTAATGAAAGAGGTGGTCATTTTCGGTATACAGCGGAGAATACACCCCAAACAGTTTATTGGTAAACGAGTTTTTGTTCGGCACGCTAAAAATGATCTTTCCTCCTGGTTTAAGAAACCCCTTCAATTCTTCAAGGTATTGCTTCGGATGCGAAATATGCTCAAAGACGTGACAAAAAACGATGGCATCAAACGTACCAAGGTGTTCGGGGGCGAGAACAGAGGAGTTCCATAACGAATGAACCAGTTGTAACCCATACCGATCTTGGGCGTATGCGCATGATTGATGTGACGGCTCTACCCCAACAACCTCCCACCCAGCCTCACGAGCTAGGAATAACAACTCTCCTGTTCCTGGACCAATTTCGAGCAGCTTCCCTTTTTCCGAAAACCACATATCGAGCAGCAATGTATGGAAGATCGCGTGTTCCGTAAATGTATTTTTGGCGTATTGATCCCGCATGGAGACCCAACTCGCGTCATAAATGTCTGCAACCAGCTGTGTCACGTTGACTTGATCGAGGTGAGGTTGAAAAACGAGATCACAATCTTTGCACGTTAGGAGCGAGAAGGTAGCGTACTGGTGGAAAAGCGCAACCTGAGCGCTGTTGCACAAAGGACATGAGTCATGCATGGATACGATCCCTGCTTTCTTTGTGATATCTGCCTACGACTACCTATGCGCGGCTCCAGCAAAAGGTTCGAAAGCCAAGGGAATGGCGGCGTTCTGAAAGAAGCAGTCCACTCATAGAGTAAAGGGGGGATAGACTACGATCTCAGTGATGTGTGTAAAAGGAGATGAGCAGCATGTCTGAGTCGCCCAAAATTTCCCTATGTATGATTGTAAAAAACGAAGAAGAATGCCTTCACAAGTGCTTGGAAAGCGTAAAAGATCTTGTGGATGAAATGATTATTGTAGACACGGGGAGTACGGACAACACCGTAGAGATATGCAAGTCATTCGGAGCGGTCATGCATTCGTATGAGTGGCAGGATAACTTCGCAGAAGCCCGAAACTTTGGACTGGAAAAAGCAACGGGCGACTGGATTTTGTGGATGGATGCCGATGAGGAATTGAACCAGGAAGATAGCAAGAACTTGAAGGAGCTGCTTCGTGGTCAAGAAGATTCTCTTTTTTATATCCATCTAATTAATTACATTGGAGATGACATAAATGAAGACGATGCTTTTCATATCGCTCACTCACGTTTGTTTCGCAATGGCATCGGTTTTCGCTTCCATTTTCCCATCCATGAAACGCTCAACGTAGAAGAGGTTCTTCCCAATCTGACCGATGATCTCCACATTCAAATCTTGCCTGTACGGATATACCATTACGGCTACATGAATGAATGTACTGGCAGAAAGAACAAGCTCGAGCGCAATATTGGGCTACTTATGAAGGAATTGGAAAAAGAGGACCACTCTCCATGGATTGAGTATCATCTTGCCAGTGAATTCTCACGTATCCAGGAGCATGAGAAAACGTTCAAGTTCGTGAATCTGTCTATTATCGGGTTTCTCGAAAACCATATGATGCCTCCTTCGCTTCTTTATAAGCTCAAATACTCTACGTTGATCGCGATCGGCAGTGCTGAGGGAGCCTGGCCAGGAATTGAAAAGGCAATCGAGATGTATCCGGACTACGTTGATTTGCATTTGTACAAAGGGATCATTCAGTATTTGAAAAACGACTATAAACGTGCTTTGATGACGTTTGATCACTGCTTGGAGCTAGGGGAGAGCAACATTCGGCATCTGACCTTGAAGGGATCGGGAAGTTTTCACGCCTGGTACTACAAAGGGCTTTGCTACGAAGGATTGGATCAAGTGAAGAAGGCTGTGGCCGCTTATCAGACGGCATTGGCAATGGCGGAGAATCATGCGCCTGCCAAGGAAGCATTAGAGAAGCTGTGCTCGACGGCTGAAGTGAGTCATACGTCAAACAACAAATAGCATTGTGGCGAAACTGTTTACGTCGATGGTTCAGACGTAACGGCTTTTTTTCGTAATGGCAGGGCATGAACAAAATGACGTTAATCATCTTTATTACGGTAAAAGGTTTAATAAACATAATGTTTCATTTGTGGCAGCGGATTGTTACAATAAAAAACGCATTTTATCGGTAATAATAATCATTATCAATCATAACGAGTGAGGGACAAAAGATGAAGCGAACAAACGGAATGAAACGTCTCGGCTATATGCTTTGGACGCTTACACTGGCAGCTACGGTCTTACTGACTGGGTGCGGCAGCGCAGAGCAAAAACAGCCAGCAGCAGGTCAAGATAACGCGAAAACTGCACAAAAGCGCATCGTGAAACACGAGCTGGGCGAAACGGAAATTACCGGGGACCCGAAAAGAGTTGTCGCGCTGGAGTACTCCTTTGTAGACGGACTATGGGAGCTGGGAGTGACGCCTGTAGGAATCGCGCAGGAGAAGGATAAGGACGTAGAAGGATTGATCGGCAAAAAAATCGAGTATACCCCTGTGGGGACTCGCCAGCAGCCAAGTCTGGAGGTCATCAGCTCGTTGCATCCGGATTTGATTATTGGTGATTTGAATCGCCACAAGGACATTTACAAGGATTTGCAAAAAATCGCACCGACGATCATTTTGAAAAGCCGCAACTCGACGTATCAGGAAAACCTGAGCTCGTTTGTCACGATAGGGGAAGCGCTGAACAAGCAAAAAGAAGCAGAGCAGCGCCTGATCAAGCACAAGGAGATCATCGCAGAGTTTAAAAAGAAGGTACAAGCTGGCGATTCACGCAAAGTCATGCTGGGAGTATTCCGCGCAGATTCTCTGTCTGCACATGGTGCGAAATCGTTTGATGGCGAATTGCTCGAAATGATTGGAATCAAAAATGCAATTCAAGACGCGCCAGAGCCAACGGTAAAAATCAGTCTGGAGCAAATGGTGCAGTGGGACCCAGATGTGATTTTCCTGGCGGAGGCTGACGACGCGCTGTTGAACGAATGGAAGCAAAATCCGCTCTGGAACAATATCACCGCAGTCAAAAATCACGAAGTATACAAAGTAAATCGTGACCTCTGGACGCGCTATCGCGGACTGAAATCCGCAGAACGCATTGTGGAAGAGGCAGTGAACCTCTTATATAGCAAGGAAAAATAATATACGATGCAAATTCTGGAAAAGACCGATCGCTGATCTGGTCTTTTCCGTGTTCCTGCACGTGGTAGTAGATTGAGGTGGCTTGTATTGCAGAAAACAACGACACGACAACGAAAAAGTACCTTTGTCCTCATTGTGATCGGCTTGGTAATCCTCTTGCTGATCGGTTTGTTGCTGAGCTTGTTTACCGGAGTAGCTTCGCTGCAGATTCGCTCATTAGTAACGCATTGGTTATCGGGCGAATTCTCCAAGGAGCTCTTGATTTTCCAAACCATCCGCGTTCCAAGAGCCGTGCTGGGAGCCATCATTGGGGCAAATTTAGCTGTGGCAGGTGCAGTGATGCAGGCCGTTACCCGCAATCCGCTGGCATCCCCGCAAGTGTTTGGCGTGAATGCGGGGGCTTGTCTGGTGGTCGTACTTGCGATTTTGTTTTTACCGGATATCGGGAAAGCCAACCTCATTTATTTTGCATTTGCTGGGGCGATTCTCGGGGGACTTGTGGTCTTTGGTTTTGCAGCTTCCCGCGGGATGACCAATCTCAAGATCGCTTTGGTAGGAATGGCTATCCACCTGCTGCTTACCTCCATTACGAAGGGAATTATTATTTTTAACGAACACATATCGAATGTATTGTACTGGTTGTCTGGCTCCATTAGCGGAGCGGCCTGGACGGATGTGCAATTGATTTTGCCATGGTCGATGGCGGGACTCCTGCTGGCGATCTGGCTGTCCGGCTCTTTGTCTGTGTTTCGACTGGGGGAGGAAGTCGCGATGGGGTTGGGACAAAAAATCGCCCGCGTCCGTCTGCTGTCTTATGTTGTGGTCGTTATTTTGGCAGGCGCCTCTGTTGCTGTCGCCGGAGCTGTTGGGTTCGTCGGACTGATGATTCCGCATATCGCAAGGAGGCTCGTTGGTACGGACTATCGCGTCGTCATCCCTGTGTCTGCGCTTGGTGGTGCTGTTTTAGTGACCTATTCCGATGTCCTGGCTCGCTTGATTTCCTATCCGTTTGAGTCTCCTGTAGGGATTGTAACGGCTCTCCTGGGAACTCCGTTCTTTCTGTACTTGGCGAGAAAAAAGGGGAGGGAAATGGTATGACTACGCGAAAAAACATCCTGCTCCTGATGGGCCTCGGTGCCTTAGTCTTAGTGGCAGCATTGCTTAGCATGGGGATCGGTCCGATCTTTATCGGCCCTGATCAACTCATTCGAGTGATTATGGGCGAAGCTTCATCGCTTACGTTTATGATTGAAAACTATCGATTGCCGCGGGCGTTGCTCGCGATTCTTGCTGGAGCGGGCTTCGCGATCGCTGGTGTGATTTTGCAAGGAATGATTCGTAATCCGCTGGCATCACCGGATGTCGTAGGGGTAACGAAAGGTGCGGGCTTGTTCGCAGTTGTGGTCATCATTTTGTTTCCGACCGCTTCACCACTTCTCCTCCCGATTGTCGCGTTTTTGGGAGCACTGGCGGTAGCCATTGCCCTCATCTATTTCGCTCGGAAAAGCGGTGCACAGCCAACTACGTTTGCCTTGGTTGGAATGGGAGTAGGGGCGATCTGCCAAGCGTTGACGGAATTCATCATGGTAAAGTATCCGATGCAAGCCAATGATTCTCTTGTCTGGCTGGCAGGGAGCTTGTGGGGGAAAGGCTGGGATGAAATTTACGCTTTGCTGCCGTGGCTGCTCGTATTCATTCCGATTAGCTTTGCCCTGCATCGAAAGCTGGACATTATTAGTCTGGATGAAGGGAGCTCCACCGGGCTTGGACTGAATGTCGTGCGAACACGCTATATGCTCTTGCTGCTCGCCGTTGCGTTGGCAGGCGCATGTGTAGCGGCGATTGGCTCGATCGGCTTTGTGGGATTAATTGCGCCGCATATGGCGAGAAAGCTGTTCGGTCATCAGCATCGTTATCTGTTGCCAGGTGCGGCGGTTCTGGGAGCGTTGATTCTCGTCATTGCAGATGCATTGGGGAGGGGACTGAATCCTCCGTTCGAGATTCCCGCGGGTATCGTGACGGCCGTCATCGGTGTTCCGTACTTCTTGTATTTGGTGCGTCAAGAGAAGAGAAAGTAAAAAAAGCCTAAGTAGCCAGTGTGATCCGGTATTCTACCGAGGTACACTGGTTTGTTTTTTCTCGAACCGCTCCTTTTCTACCCATAAGAAATCCCCTCCAAGTAGAGTGTGCCACCCACCGTTTTGTGGGCGGAGTTTTTACACTGTCTACTCAAAGGGGATATTAGCAGCCTAGGTTTTTTTCAATGTCCACATTTCCTTTTTACTCTTGTTTAAGCCATGCGTTAGCCAATGTCATGGCTCCACGTGCTGCTTCCGTATTTGCCAAATCATTAAGCATGACGAAATCGTGGATGATTCCTTGGAAACGTACCGTTGTTACAGGTACACCAGCCTCACGAAGTTTATTTCCATAAGCCTCCCCTTCATCGCGCAATACATCTGCTTCCGCTGTGATAATTAATGCCTCCGGAAGTCCTTTCAACTGTTCTGTCGTTGCACGCAAAGGGGAAGCAGTGATTTCCGCTCTTTGTTTCGGATCGGTTGTATATTGATCCCAGAACCATTGCATGGCGTCACGACGAAGGAAGTAATTCTTGGCAAACTGATGATAAGAAGGAGTATCAAATGACGCGTCCGTTACAGGATAGAATAGCAGTTGCTTGTTAATTTGTGGACCTTTTCGTTCTTTTGCCATGAGAGTAATAGCTGCTGTCATGTTTCCGCCAACACTATCCCCTGCTACGGCAAGTTTTTCAGGGTTCATGCCGTGCTGTTTTCCATTCCTCGATACCCACTCCAATGCTGCATAAACTTCTTCGATCGCAACAGGATACTTTGCTTCCGGCGAGAGGCTATAGTTGGTAAACACGACTGCAGATTGGGAACCAACTGCAAGTTCACGTATCAATCGGTCGTGCGTATGCTCGTTTCCGAATACCCAGCCAGCTCCATGCGTGTACAAAATTACGGGGAGGTTTTGAGGGGCGTTCTGCGGCTTCACAATCCTGATGGAAACAGACCCTTTTGGCCCTCCGTTAATAGTAAGGTCTTGAATATCAACAGGTAATTTCTTAACAGGACCGGACTGAACCTGATCCACGGCCTTTCTCCCCTCTACTGGTCCAAGATCGAATAAATATGGAGGGTTAGCTGTTGCGTCTGCGAATTTTTGAGCTTCAGCCTCGAGGACTACTACTTTATTTTCCATTTTCTTTTCCAACTTTCCTTGTTTTGTTTGTTGAGAAGCATCTGCGTGTAAGAAGGTATTAACACTGTAACCGCCAACCAGTAATGTGAGCGCAATACCAGAAAGTAATGCTTTACTCTTGTTCATGAATAAATTCTCCCTTACTTTTTTGTACATGAGTTGAACTATTCTTGTATTCGGTTTTGTAGCGGAAAAAGTAATCACCACAAATTTGATTTTTATAAATTAAATTGCATACAATTTATCAGGCAGAAAAATATCGGGAATGCCCGGTCTCTGTCAAGCGCATTTTCTGTAAGAAGCTACAAACCCGAAGCATCCTACTTACGGGTCCTTTTTGTTTAGATGACTCTCAATTCAACATGCATGTTACCGTTGCGAGTTGCTCTTGAATACGGACATACTTGGTGAGCTTCTTCTACCAATTCCTTTGCTGTGTCTCGGTCAACGCCGTTTACTTTAACCTCCAGAACCGTGTGTAATTGGAATCCGCCCTCCGCATCTTTTCCAAACGAAACGTTAGCCGTAACCGTCGTACTCTCCAGCTTGATCCGTTTTGTACGGGCAACGAGGTTCAGTGCTCCATCGAAGCAAGCGGAATATCCAGCTGCAAAAAGTTGTTCAGGATTGGTGTAAGCACCGCCAGGTCCACCCATTTCCTTTGGAGTGCGAATTTCAAGATCAAGTACGCCATCGGACGATTTCACTACTCCGTTCCGTCCGCCAGAAGCAGTTACAGAAGTTGTATAAATTGGTTGCATGAACACTCTCTCCTTTGATTGTTGACGATTATATTGTACGCAATTTAATTTACCACTCACTTTAATTCTTGTCAACATGAATAGCTATTTAATTTCGCGCTATTCAATTTGACATTACTTACCCTGAACGTTATGATTCTTTCAAAATATGCTATATCGGAGTGGATTTTATCCATGAATAACGATGAATTTTTACAACTAAAGAATCAGCTTTGCTTTACCGTATATGCACTGTCCCGTGAAATTACTCGTATGTATCGCCCCTATCTGGAAGAAATGGGCGTAACCTATCCACAGTATCTTGTTCTGCTCGTTTTATGGGAGTATGGCGAACGTACAGTTAAAGAGCTTGGAGAACAGCTTTACCTAGATTCAGGCACGTTAACCCCACTCCTGAAACGAATGCAAGAATCAAAACTGGTCACACGAGACCGTTCCAAAGAGGATGAACGAGTTGTCGTTATTCGCTTGACAGAAAAAGGACATTCTCTAAAAGAGCAATCCTGTAAACTGCCAGAAGCTTTATTAAATAATAGTAGGCTCGATCCTAAGGAATTTAGTGAGCTTCTCCAAAGTAGCCAACTTCTGCTTACGCACATCCATCATTCAAACGAAGCCGTCAATTCCAAAAGATAACGTTACTTTTTAAAGGAACGGACCGTGAATACCAATTTACTAAGAAGAGCCTGACCAGTGATGGTTGGGCTTTTTTCCTGTCCTGAAAATATTTATCCAATCCTTGTAAGAAAAAAACCGATCTTTTCATAGTAAAAGTAGAATGGTTGCTGGACAGTAGAAGTGAACGGAATGTCCGGTGATAGAAATAGAAGGGAGCGACAATTCATGGAGGAGGATCAAGAGTGGGTGAAGCAAGTCTTGGGAGGCGACCCGCATGCCTTTGCCCACCTTGTGAACAAGTACAAGTACAGGGTGTGCTCGTTACTCGTACGGATGGGCAATTCCCCAGAGGATGCAGAGGATTTTGCACAGACTGCTTTCGTCAATGCGTATAAAAGCTTGCAGCAATATGATGCGAGCCGTCCGTTTTCAGCTTGGTTAAATAAAATCGCAATCAACTGTTGTCTGCAAGCATGGCGGACGGCACAGAAGAAGAATCCGATCGTGCCTTTTCAAGAATCCATGAAGGCGCACACCAATTATGAAAACCCGGAGTCGTTTTACCTGGCTCGTGAAAAACAAAACGAAATATTCGCTGTCATGGGAGAACTCGCTTCCCATTACCGGATCGTGCTTACTCTACGATATTTTGAAGAGCTGAGCTATCAAGAAATTGCTGAGACGATGCAAGTGCCGGTAACTACCGTGCAAGTTCACCTGTACCGCGCGAAGAAAAAGCTCCGTGAGCTCATGGGGAAAAGGGGGGAACTTCATGAAATGTGCTGATTGTATCAGACGGATCAATCAAGTCGACAGAGAGCTTTCACATGAGGAAGGAAGACAGCTTCAGGACCATATCGCTGGTTGTGGGCATTGTCAGTCCATACTGCTTCAGGAAGTCGATGAAGTGGAGGCCGACTTGAGTAAACCTTGGCCGATCGTATCTGCTTCGGATCCATTCACCGAAAAAGTCATGGCGGAAATTTTACAAGTAGAAGAGCAACAACAAGAATCGTTACGTCGAAAAAAATGGCCTAGTCGTCTATGGAAACGAGCAAGCATTACCGCAGCCATACTGCTGCTCGCCCTGACAGTAGGTGTCGTATCGTCCCCTACGCTCGCTAACTATGTCACGTCAATTTTTTCCGAGTCGTTTATCGTAGAAATGAAGCGTGGAGGCGATTTGGGCTTTTCTCAAAAAGTGAATCAAACAGTCACGGATCAAGGCATCGTCATGCTGGTAGATGAGATTTTGGTCGATCCATTAAAGATGTATGTGCCGATTCGATTTTTCACGGAACAACAGAAGGAGCTAGAAGCTTCGATTGAGTTTGAAAACAAGGACAACCGAATTTTTCTGTCTGACAAAAACGGGAAGTACATCGGAACGGAAGTGGACCATTCATACGACTTCGAGACGTTGTATCTACCAAAGAACGTTCCAAATGATTTGATTCTCAACCTGAAAGTAACCAGAGTCGATCTGCGCGACGAATCATCTAAAGAAGACGAAGAGCAGGTAAATCCCATCTATGAAAGCTGGCATATGAAAATTCCCGTCTCGCTGGAAAAAAGCAAATCGGCCACACAAACGATCCCAATTGAGAAAACATACACCTCTCCGCAAGGGTTTATCTTGGTAGCTGATAGATTAGTGCTGACACCAATAGAATCAAAGCTGATCCTCTCCTCTAAGATGAGTGAGCAAGAGAAGGCGCGTATGGAGTCGAAAGCCGAAGCAAGAATGAAGGTTCACAATTCGTTTTACCCTGACAAGATCACTGCCCAAGAAGTGCGGGATTCCATCAGAACGAATGCGACAGTCATGTGGGAAATCGTCGATGAGACAGGCAAGGTTGTGATGGATACGAATGGGGCCGATGGAGAGTTTTACGGTCCGATTGAGCCGAACAAAAAGCTGACGTATCGTACTGTCTACATCCAGAAGGCAGAACCATCCGATTTGCTCATGACGTTTACACCTGCAAAACTCAACGAGCAGCCCGCAACCTTTACAAATGAAGGGAATACGCTTGTCTTGAAGTCGTTTCGCATTGAGCCCGATCCTGATCCTGATTCAGATACCAGTGCATCCGGATACGTCGGTATCATTGAGGCAGAGATCAATTACCACAAGGACAATTTAGTGTACTATCGAATGGATGCTGTTGGGTTAGGCAGTGTCAAAATGGAGGAAGACGATCTCTCCAAGGACAGTAAGCGCCCACATATAAGCACGATAACCATCCGCAATTTCCCAAAAGGCAAAGGAAGGGAGAATCAACCGGTGACGATTACAGCCAGTGAGCTTATAAGGGAGTATGAAAACGTGGATTGGAGCTTTGACATCGTAAGTCCAGCGCATTGAGGAAGCCATCGCTTTTATCCTTCATAATTTGGCGTGCAGCAGCCCATGCTACTACTGACAGCTCATTCCCGACGATTTCCTTTCATGGTAAACTGTCATGTAAGTGTCATGCTTCATCCATTCTGTCCTACTAGGTGGTACATACATGCGGTCTATATGGAAGATATACAAAACAGACTGGATTAACATTTTTAAGGTCCCGACTGGGATTTTTCTGATCATCGCCATCATTCTCATTCCTTGTTTATACGATTGGATCAACATCAAATCAGTATGGGACCCTTACGCCAATACGCAAGGGGTCAAGGTAGCGGTGACGAGCGAGGATCAGGGAGCTACGGTTGAGGATAAAAAGGTCAACATCGGAGAGGAGCTCATAAAGAGCTTGCATAACAACCAGAAACTAGGGTGGACCTTTGTGGATAAAGAAGAAGCCAGAAGGGGCGTGGAGCGGGGCGATTACTATGCCAGCATCCTGATCCCCGCTGACTTTTCCACAAGAATCACGGGAATTGTTCATGGCAACCTGAACAAGCCCGAAGTGATCTATACGGTCAATGAAAAAGTGAACGCCGTCGCACCTAAAATTACCTCGTCAGGCGTTTCGGCGATTGCCAAGCAGATCAACGAGAGTTTTACGGAAAGCGTCAGTGAAGCCTTGCTCACGAAGCTTACAGAGATCGGCATTAAAATTGAAGAGCAATTGCCGACCATCCGTAAAATCGAGAGTGGCGTTTTCCAACTGGAAAAAAGTCTGCCTGAGATTCATGCCGCGGGGCAAAAAGTACTGGAGATTGAGAAGAAACTTCCCGAGATTCACGAGAAAGCGCAGATCATTCTGGAAGTGGAAAAAAGAATCCCCGAGATCAATCAAGCCGGGCAGGCCGTCCTCAAGGTTCAGCAAAACTGGCCGAAAATCAATGAGGCGGCGTCTGTTATTATCGCGATGGAAGACAAACTGCCTGTGATTGAGCAAGCCGTTGGACGAATTGAAGAGCTTGATCAAAATTTTGATAAGGTCGCAAACGCAGTGACTACGGCCACAGAAAAAGCGAGTCGAGCCATTGAGATCGTTTCGGCTGCGCAACAAGCGTTGCCGCGTATCGCTGATCTGACTGATAAGGGTGCGTCTGTTGCCGATCAGCTCAATGACTTTTTTACGAAGCATGACGGTGCCTTTGGAACGATTGCACCGCTGATCAAGCAAAATCTCATCTTAGCCCAGCAAGCATCAGATGCGCTCACACAACTCACAGACAGGCTGTTGCAAATCAATCCGGATCGCCTGCCTACTGCCAGTGAGGTAAATGCCGTGAAAGACAGGTTATCCAGAGCTTCAAATGTTTTGGGGCATACCGCATCGCTTGTAGAGAAAGTAAACAGTTATCTTCCTGGGCAGCTATTGAGTCATTTCGCAGAGAGGCTGCGCACGATTGAGAACAGAATGAACCGGCAAATCGAGATTCTCGGCATGATTGCAAGCGCGATTGAAAACGGCAAGCAGCCTGCGAAAGATTTGGTGGAGAGTCTGAATCAGCTCTCGAAAAACACTAGCGCGGAATTGGGAGACATCCTGTCTCGTTACGATAGCGAAATCGTTCCGAAAATATCTGAGGGCATTGACAGGCTGAAGGTAATCACAGGAGAAACTGCCGATCTACTGCATAAGGCCCAAGAAAAACTTCCGGATGTCGAAGCGATTCTCAAAGAAACAAAGACAGGATTGGAGCTGGGATTGGCAGAATTGAAGCGAATCCAGCAGGAGATGCCGCAAATACGGTCACACGTCCACGAGCTTGCAACAACACTCAGAAGCAAGTCGGATGCTTTTGCAAATGCCATTCGCGTAGCAGCGCCATTCCTGAAGAGCAATCTTCCTGCCATCGGGAAAAAGCTTAACGAGGCAGCGGCATTTGTCCAGAACGATTTGCCCAAAGCGGAGGCGGATTTGACCAAGCTGGCTGATTTTGTGCGCTACAAGCTCCCGGAGGTGGAGACAGGAGTTCATAGAGTTGCCGCATTGGTTCGCGATGATTTGCCTAAGCTGGAGAGTGCCATTGGGAAGGCTGCCGATAAGCTGAGAGAAGTCGAAGCGAACAACAATTTCGCCGACCTTGCCAAGCTATTGCGCGGCGACATAAAAAAGGAGAGCGAATTCCTCGCAAGTCCCGTGCAGATCAAGGAAAACCGCCTATACCCGATTCCGAATTATGGTTCGGCCATGTCGCCGTTTTACGGTGTGCTGTCTCTCTGGGTAGGTGCGACCTTGTTGATTTCCCTGCTGAAGCCGAATCCGGAAAATCCAGGCGGAGTGTACAAGCCGTATCAGTTGTATCTTGGCCGCTTGGGAACGTTTGTGACAATCGGGCTGTTTCAGGCGCTGTTCGTCACGCTCGGTGATATTTACATCCTCGGGGCCTTTGTAGCGGATAAAGCTCCGTTTGTGTTATTCGGTATGCTGGTCAGCCTGGTGTTCGTCACGATTACGTACACGCTCGTGTCCGTCTTCGGCAACGTGGGTAAAGGTATAGCGATCATCTTCATGGTATTCCAATTCTCCAGCTCGGGCGGTACGTTCCCGATCAGCATGACCGCGCCATTTTTCCAAGCGCTGAACCCATACATGCCCTTCACGTATGCGATCAGCCTATTGCGTGAAGGGGTGGGCGGCATCCTCTGGGAAACGGTGATCCGTGATATACTCGTCCTATTCGGCTTTATCGGTATCAGCCTGTTTGTGGCGCTTGCGCTGAAGCGTCCGTTGAGCGGAATCATTGAAAAGTCGATGGAGAATTCGAAGAAGACCAAGATTATTGGGTAAAGGTTACACGGAAGTTGATTGGAATTAGCAGGGTGTCCTCACGTAGATATCACTACTGGAGGGCACCCTTTTTTAAGGACAAGTGATTTTATGGTTTGGTAAAATATGGGTTATTGGTGAATCGTAAAGGAGGAATGAAGCATGGGGAGATGGTTTGGATACATTCTACTGACGATTTTGATAGGCGGTGTGTGCTTTTTTGTCATTACTCCAGAAATCACCTTGATATTGAGTATGTTCGTCATTATCGGAACCTTGTTTTATATTGTACACATTTTGAAAAATGAACTGCCCAGAGTAGTCCAGGATCAGCTGGAAAGACGATTCCATAAGACAGATAAAAGACTCGAGGAATTACAAAACCTGTACAAGAAGGAGGCTGAGTAGGGATGTCGGGGGAGAGGGCGCCTAGTGATGCTGCTCACTCTACATAAGTACATGAACAGAAATCCATCCCACTATGAAAACCTCGATTTCCTTAGCGTACGGAAAATCGAGGTTTTCATTTTCTTGAGGTTACCCCAAGGTGTCCCCTTTTTCTTGAACAGGCACAGAACCTGTCGCCAGTCGGGTAGCAGATGCCAGCCCCAGTATAACGATAAACGTCTGAAGGAGCAGAGAAACGGTAATACCAACAGAAAGGGAAAACGCAAAGGCAGTCATCACAGAAACAATGGCTCCTCCCATTCCAATGACAATCGCAGGCGTGAACGTATCCGCGATAGATAGTTCAGCAGATACTTTTCCTTCTTCACCAGATTTCGCAAGAGAAAACGCAATAGCACCGCTTGTCGGGTGAGCTAAACCGATTCCGAAGCCCATAATGATCTGGCTAAAAATCGCGACCACAATACCGAAAAGATCCTGCTGAATTAACGTCAGCGGTACGGTGCAAGCGACGCCGATGAGCATAATAACGAGACCGATGATCATTCGTTTTTTTCGACCGGCCCCTTGGTCTTTTTTGTCCAGCTTTGCCTGTACATTGGCTGCCACCGACCAACTGATTGCTGCGGAGGCAACAGCTAAACCAGCTTTGTCGGCGGTTAATCCTAAAATCGAAGTGAGTCCAAGGACGAGATACGTTTGTGTGCCGTAATAGGCAGCGACAAATAGACCCCTAGACGCCATGACGGCAGGTAAGCCTGGGCGTGCGACGAGCGTTCCTTTAGGCATCAGCTTATACAACGGGACACTGAGGGCAAGCAAACCCGCGATGGATAGCAAAAAACCGTAGATCGAGGGAATTTTGCCAAGTCCAAAAAGCAAGGCACCAGTCCCTATAGCCAAGAAAAAAGGCAGAAGAAGACTAAGATTGTTTGCCGCGCTTGCTTTTGGCGGCTGTAAGCCTCGGAAAGAGGGAGTGGTTAAGAGTGCAGACAGAAAGATAAAGGGAAGGATCAACCAGAAGACATATCTCCACGACAACTGTTCAGCAATAATCCCGGCTACATACGGTCCGAACAGGCCTGGAAGAATATAAGCGCTGGAGAAGACAGCAAGAATCTGAGGGCGAAGGGAATCAGGGTAACGCAAAGTAATCATGGTATACACGCAATTGACCAAGGCACCGGCTCCAAAGCCTTGCATCACTCGGCCAAGTAGTAAAGTAAGCATATCTGGCGCAATTGCAGCAACTACAATGCCAAGGGCAAAGAGCACGATAGTGACAATAAAAGGCTGGGCAGGCCCTTTTCTATCGACGAATTGACCTGTGACCACAGTTCCAATCAGCTGAGCCAACAAATAAGCACTGAATACCCACCCATAAAGATCCTCACCTTGCAGCTCTCGAGAAAGACCGGGGGCGATTGTCGTGACAGCCAAGCCTTCAAATGCTGTAGCAGTCACCACAAGAATAATACCAATCGTCAACGCTCGATAATGCGTGCTCCAAATCCCTTCTGTGCTCATTATTTTCACTCCTTTTTTGTATATAATGCGTCCGGAAAGTTGTTATAAATACTGTTGCTACAACAACTAATTATATACAAAAAATAACATCCTGCAATATGTTTTGTTTTTACAAGTTTTTCACGTTCTCATAAATGATATTGAGGGTTCTTCGGAATTGGTTCACTTCTTCTTCGGTCAATCCTGCAATGGTTTTCTCGTACGCTTCAATGGAGGGAGGAAGGACCTCATCTTTTAAAAGTCGCCCTTTTTCCGTCAAATAAACGCGAAGGGAACGGCGATCCTTTTTATCTGTTTCGCGATGAATGAACCCTCTTTCTTCTAGGAGAAAAAGCATCCGCGCGATATTCGTTTTATCTTTATAGGTGCGTTCTGCCAACTCGTTCTGGGTCAGACCTTCTTCTTCCCATAACACGACAAATATCATCCACTGATCGATGGTGATATTATACGGATTGCATACTTTTTGATAATAGTTATTCAGTTTTAAATCCGTTCGTTTCACGATGACGCCGATATACTCATCCAATCTCATTGCGAAACCTCCTAGGTTAGGCAGTCAGGGCAACTGTTGATAAGACAACTATAAGGATGCTTCCGACAAGTGTCAATTTGCCGGGCTGATATGTTGGACGCATGAAAAAGCCAAATTTGCTCAAAATAACAGCGGGATTTAATACTTATCAAAAAGGAGAAGGAATAGATGACTCCAATGCTTAGGAAAGTAACTGTGTTGATGATTTGCGTGGCATTACTTGGTGTGCCGGGAATGGCAGCAGCCAAGGAATCGCAAGGAAATGTAAAGCAGGCAAATTGTATAAGGCCGAAAGAAGTAAAGCTACAGGGCGATATGCGCAGACTCTGGATTGACCACTTGCTGTGGGACCACACCTATATGGTAAGCGCCTTGGCAGGGCTGGAAGACAAAGACGCCGTACAGGCACGTCTCTTGAAAAACCAGGTGGACATCGGGAACGCAATCAAGCCGTATTACGGAGAGGAAGCAGGTAAAAAGCTTACCGAATTGCTGACCGAGCATATTACGATAGGCGGCAAAATCATTGACGCAGCTAAAAAAGGCGATCAGGCTACTGTGGCAAAGCTGGATAAGGACTGGCACCGGAATGCGGATGATATCGCCAAGTTCTTAAGTAGCGCCAACCCTAATTGGAACGAGAAAGAACTAAAAGAGATGATGTACGTGCATCTGAAGCTGCTCACTGATAATCTCCAGGCGAGATTGAGAAAAGACTGGCAATCGGATATTGCTGCGTTTGATCAAGGAGAGGATCATATCATCTCATTGGCGGATGTGCTGACAGCAGGCATCATTAAGCAGTTCCCGAACCAGTTCTAAAAGAACTTCCCTAACAAAAAGAACGCCAGCACTTGTCGTATCCCGTGCTGGCGTTTCTTTCTTTTTATCCTTGTGCCGTCTTTTTCAAATAAGCTCTCCATGTGATGCACCATTGATTAGGATCATCAAGCACGGACTCTAACACACGGTGACCTGTACTATTGTGCGGCGCTGTTTTGACAATCTCCGGATTTTCATAAGCTTCCTGTGAAATATGGGTCAGTGCCGCAACGTATTCGTCGAGCTCTGCCATGGAATAGGACTCTGTCGGTTCCAGCGTAAACGGTTCTGGCACGACGTACGGGTGGTGACTGGTCCAGTAATGGTGGGCAAAGTCGACCATCCGTCGCTGAACATCGTATGTCGTGACGCCCGTGTCTTCTTTTAGCTGCTGCCAGCTGTAGCGAACCTGCTCCAGACGTCTGCCTTGTATATACGGAGCGCTCGCACCGCGGATTTGCAGGATTTTGTGATAAAGATAGTTGTTGTTGAGGCAAGCGATCTCGGCAACTTCTTTCAAGCCGTCAGCACCAAGAGCACGGACCCAAGCGTAAGAGCGCAAGACAGCAGGCGGAACGCCGTAAAAGCTGCGGACTTTTCCGATGCTGTTTTGTAAATCACGATTATAGAAATAACGCTCTCCGTCGAAATCTACGAGCGGTCCTGGCAGGAATGGCGCAAGCTCGGCAGTGACCCCGATGGCGCCTGTGGCAGGTCCGCCGCAAGCGTGTGGGACGGAGAAGGTTTTGTGCAGGTTGAAGAAGCACATGTCAAAGCCAGCTTCCAGCGCGCGGGTAATGCCGAGCAAGCCGTTCGCGTTTGCTTGGTCGTAGCAGCACAGTCCCCCTGCGGCGTGGACGACATCTGTGAACTCCTTGATGCGAGAGTTGTAAATGCCTGTATCCTCTGGATTCGCTACGGCAAAGGCAGCGGTTCGCTCTGAGACGAGGCCCTTTAGCGCTTCCAGATCAGGGTAGCCGTTTTCGTCAGCTGGTACATAAATGATTTTGAAGCCTTTGACTGCGGCCGTTGCGGCTTGGGACGGGTGAGAAAAATGGGTGGTAATAAACTCGTTGCGCTGCTCTCCCTCGCCGCGAGATTCGTGGTATTTGCGCACGATAGAGGCTTGGGTAAACAACGCCTGTGTGCCACTTCCCGGTTGGAACGAGAATTTGTCCATTCCCGATATCTCTCGCAGGTACAGATCGAGCTGATACGTCATCTCCAGCATCCCTTGGACAGTGGACTCGTCTTGCAACGGATGCAGCTCCGCCATTTTCGGCGAGCGCACGAAGCGTTCATTGATTTTCGGGGAGTATTTCATCGTGCAGGTGCCTTGCCCGATCTCTACGTTAAAATCTGACCCCAAAACCTCCTGCGAAATGCGGGAGTAATGACGGATCACGCGGTACTGACTGACCTCGGGAAGGTTTGGCCGTTTTTTTCGGCGCAGGCTGTCTGGCAGCTGAGAGATGCCATCGCCTACGGTCTCTACGATTTGTGGCTCGACGGGTGGTACCTCGACGCCACGCTCACCGGGCTGGCTCAGCTCAAAAATGACAGGCTCATCCCATTTTGCCTGGTGGAAGCGGCGTACCTTATGGTCTCTCGGAATCCGTTTCATTTTGTCGATGGTTCCTTCGGATGTTTTCATGGGCGGTTTCCTCCTTTTACACGATGTTTTTTATGGCGGTGACGAGTGTATCAATATCCTCCTGGGTATGAATCTCCGTGACGCAGTAGAGCGCACATTGACCCAATTCCGGGTAATGTTCAGTCAAATCAACTCCGCCGAAAATTCCTTTGGCGAGAAGCGCAGCGTTGATGTCTTTGACGGTTTTGCCTGTTTGGGAGAAGTCGATCACGAACTCCTTGAAGAATGGAGCGGCGAATTTGGCCTCGACTCCGGGAATGGAAGAGAGCCGTTTGGCGGCGTATTGGGAGCGCTGCATGATGCCTTGCCCGACTTCTTCCATGCCGACAGGTCCCATCGTCGCCAAGTACACGCCTGCGGTAATACCCCATAGCGCGGTTTGCGTTCCGACGGACTCCTTGCCTTTTTCACGTTTGGCAAAAGAGGTGCGGTCGTACGCGACATCTCCGAAGCCGTATTCGCCTTCGACCTCTGTCGGAGCGATTCCAAACAAGCGGGACGGATATTCCATGACGTAGGTCGGATCGTCATGCGTCGCAATAAAGCCGGATTGCCCACCGCCGTAATGCATGTGTACGCCAAGCGGCTGCAAATCTCCGCACACGATGTCCGCGCCGTAATTCGCCGGAGCTTCCATTACGCCAAGAGAGATGGGATCGACGCCGACTACGCAAATGGCACCTGCTGCATGGGCCAAGTCTGCGATTATCTGTCCGTTTACTTCCACAGAGCCGAGGAAGGTCGGGTTTTCGAAATAAACCGCTGCTGTATCTACACTGAGCTTTGCTTTTAGATCATTCAGGTCAAGTCTGCCTGTTTCGTTCTCAAAATCGATCAAGGTGACGGTAAGATCAGGAGACGTATAGTTTTTGATGATCATGAGCTTGTCGGGATGGATATTTTTCGAGACCAACAGCTCGGTGCGTTTGGTGATACGTGCTGCCATGCGCAAAGCGGTAGAAGCGGCCTGTGCCCAGTCAAAAGTCGGAACGTTCACGACATCCATATCGACTAGCTCAGCTACGAGGCTTTGGTACTCGAACAACGCCTGAAAGCGGCCTTTGTCTTCATAAGGCTCACCAGCATAGGCGGTCACAAACTCTGCACGGGAGTTGATTTCATCACAGACAGCCGGAACAAAATGCGGCCAGCAGCCTGCGCCGAGAAAGCTGATATTTTCTTTCGTCGTTTGGTTTTTGTTCATCAGCTGATTGACGTGGCGCTCCAGCTCGTATTCCGTCAAAGCTTTCGGGATATTCATTTTATCTTTTAGGCGCAGCTCCTCGGGAATGTCTGCATAGATATCCTCGATGCTGGAAAAGCCGATTTCGGTAAGCATTTTCTCTTTTACTTCAGGTGCAGAATTCGGAATATACGGGTGGGCATAACGCTGTACGCTCATCTCAGGTTCCTCCACTCTTCGTTCGAATATTCAGTCGTAATGCGAAAAATTAAGCCAAACCGCCGCCGTCGACGACCAGTACGGAACCCGTCACCCAGGATGACAGATCGCTGGCAAAGAACAGGACAGCATTGGCAATATCTTGCGGAGTACCGAGTCGCTCCAACGGACGTCCTTGAGCCGAGGAGGCGAGGAATGCTCCTTCATCCTTTTCTAGCTGACGTGCTTCTTCACGCAACAGAGGTGTGTCGGTATCGCCTGGTGACACGCAATTCACACGGATGTTTTCCGGACCGTGGTCAATCGCCATTGCCCGCGTCAGGTTAACGACGCCTGCTTTTGCCGCGCAGTAGGCCGCCGCCTTGTCACCGCCCTTGATGCCCCAGCCAGAGCCAGTGTTGATGATGCTGCCCCCGCCTGTTTTCGCCATGACAGGGATGACGAATTTGGAGAGGTTGTAAGCACCCTTCAAGGAGACATCGACGACCAGATCCCAATCGTCCTCTTCCAGCTCGACGACCGTCTTTCTTCTGATCACGCCTGCATTGTTGAATAAAATATCGATGCGACCGTACGCTTCCTCGATCGCTTGCGTTACTTCACGACAATCCTGTTGGGAAACTACATTGCATGTAAAATAACGGGCTGACCCGCCCTCTGCTACGATTTCTTGTGCCGCCTTTTCCCCGAGCTCCTCGTTGATATCAAGCAGCATGACGTTTACTCCAAATTGGGCCAGTCGTTTCGCTGTGGCAAGTCCGATACCGGAAGCAGCACCTGTCACCAAGGCTACCTTTCCTTGCAGATGGAATACCTCGTTCGTGTTTACCATGGTTGATCACTCCCCCTAGTTGAAAAGTTTATATTGCAATCACTGTGCCAAGTGCGGAGTGAATCCCGCTGGGTAACATGCTCCTTACTGGATCGCAAAAAACGAGGCTCCGACTGTGTTTCGTACCGTCATGACAGTGACAAAAATGGCAATGAGTTGTCATGATTGGCAAACATCAGTGGCAAAATATTTGTGAACTGTCTAAATATTTCATAAAATAGAGAGTAAGGACAATAAGCAGGGAGGGTATCCATGGTTTCGTTGGATCTGTGCAAACCAGCCATCGAAAAGGTCATTACAAGCATTTCAGATATATTGAACGTGGATGCAGCGGTGATTAACGAGCGCGGCCACTTGGTCGTGAGTACGGAGCGCTACTTGAAACAAAAAGGGGAAAACGTGCATGTGCCCTCGATTGAATTCGTGTTGGCAAAAGGACAGTATGTGGTAGACAAACCCGGCTCCATGGAAATGTGCAAAGGATGCCGTTTTCTCGACAGCTGCCCCGCCAAAGTCGAGCTGCTCTCTTCTATTAAGGTAGCCAATCATGCAATCGGGGTCGTTTCCCTCACATCCTTTACGAAGGAAGGTCAAAATCGCCTGTCCAAGCATACAGAGAGATACCAGCAAATCCTGACAGAAGTCAGCGAGATGATTACGGCAATTGTACAATCCCATGCGACGAGACAGACCGAATCGTCTGATGACTCTATGCGGCTGTTGGAGGGAGCGCTCGATACCGTCGCCGATGCGTATTTCACCTTTGACCGAAGTGGCAATGTCATTCACACGAACGCCAGCGCACGTAGATTGCTGTCCCAGCATGACCTGCTTCCAGCGGAGGTTTCACGGATGCTGCTGCCGTCATTATCCGGGCTGACCGCGCATTCCTTGCCGATCGCCAATTGTCTCGTTGACAAGCTGGATGCTCCGACCGAGGCCACGCCGATCATCGTAAACAATCAACTCATCGGCGGCGTGCTCCGCGTGCAGAGGGGATCGCTAACCGTTCCGCGTTTGATGGATCATCAAGGGAGTCGTTCGCCCGGAAAAGCGGATAGCCTTGCTCAAATCGTGGGAAACAGCCCAGCCATCAAGCAGGTCAAAGAAATGGCGATGAAAATCGGTAACAGCAACTCCACGGTACTGATTACCGGCGAAACAGGGACAGGCAAAGGGCATCTGGCAAAAGCGATTCACGAGGCAAGCACCCGGGCTTACTCCCCGTTTGTCGCCATCAATTGTGCCAGCATTCCGGAAAATCTGTTCGAAAGCGAATTGTTCGGTTACGAGGACGGCGCGTTTACCGGAGCCAAAAAGGGAGGAAAGCCGGGGCGGTTCGAAATGGCAGAGGGAGGTACGCTTTTTCTGGATGAAATCGGCGATATGCCGCTCTCGTTGCAGGCAAAGCTACTGCGCGTCTTGCAAGAAAAGGTCGTGGAACGCATCGGCGGCACGAGGTCGTTTCCCATCCATGTACGAATCATCGCTGCGACGAATCAGAACCTGGAGGAGCTCGTGGAGAAAAAAGCGTTTCGTGCCGATCTGTACTATCGGTTGAACGTCATTCCGATACACGTCCCGTCACTCGCAGAGCGCAAGGAAGACATCGAGCTTTTGGCTGTTTCATTTATGGAAAAGTACGGAGAACAAGCAGGACGCACCTTTTTCGGAATAGCACGAGAAGCGATCAACCTGCTCACACACTATCACTGGCCAGGCAATGTACGGGAGCTGGAAAACGCCATCGAGTACGCCATGAACATGGAGCAAGACACGGTTCTGACTGCGGACAGCTTGCCTCCGCGCCTTCGTGCTCGTCCTCTTGTGGCTCCTTCGCATTCAGGTCCAGCTATCAAAGTGAGGGTCGCCGATGCACAGGCGGACGCCATTCGCGCTTCACTTCAAAAGCACGGCAGTGATTTGAAAGGAAAGCAGCGGGTAGCGGAAGAACTCGGGATTGGGCTCCGCACTTTGTATCGGAAGCTAAAGCTGCTCGGTATTTAAGGAATCGGGCATGAGCTTGGTGTAAACTTATGGGAGAAACAATGTGGGAGGAAGAAGCATGAGTGAGCTGAATGCCTTATTTCGGAAAAGAATCGGCATGCCTGAAAATGAAACGATTACCTTCGATACATTGGATCGCCTCCTTGATCTGACAGCATTGGCGATTCCTTTTGAAAACCTGTGCGTTACAGATGAGCGAACAAGTGTAATCTCCAGACAGTCCATTATGGAGAAGATATTGATCAGAAACGAAGGCGGTCTCTGCTACGAGCTCAATCCGATGCTGTATTTCTTCTTGCTGGAAAATGGCTTTGACGCCCATCTGATTCGCGGCGTTGTTTACAGGCATGACGTTGGCGAGTATTACACGATTGGCCGGACGCATGCCACGATTTTGCTTACACATGAGGGGCAAACGTATTTGCTCGACACGGGCTTCGGCTCGAACCTGCCGTTGAAGCCTGTTCCGTTAACCGGGGAGACCGTGTCTTCGCGCAATGGTGAGTTTCGGATTAAGAAAGAGCAGACGGAGTATGGCGATTATGTACTCGAAATGAAGCTGCGGCACAAGGATACGGACTGGAGGATTGGCTATACGTTTGATTCGCAGAAGCTGGTGACGGATGAAACGGAATTAAACGAGATTCAGACGATTATCGCTGATCATGAACAGTCTCCCTTCAACAAAAGCCCATTGCTTACGCAGTTAACGGAGAGAGGCAATGTTACGTTGACGAACAGTTCTTTTACGCAATGGGTGGATGGTGTTATGACGAAAGAGACAATTGATGAGGAACGGTTTAAAAAGCTGGCGAAGCAGCATTTTGGGTTATAAGAAAAAAGCAGAAGCGATTAAAAACGAAAACCCATCAGATGCTCGTAACCTGATGGGTTTCATCATGAGGTTACTGCTGTGTTTTCGAATTTTCCAGCAGCTTCATCGGATCAACGGGTATTCCATTTTCGAGAACCTGGAAAGCAAGATGCGGTCCCGTGCTGCGTCCCGTACTTCCCAACAGACCAATGAGCTGGCCTTGGGTCACAGTAGTGCCAGCGGTGACCTCCAGCTTTTCCAAATGAGAGTAAACAGTTTGATACCCGCCTGCATGCTCCAGAATGACCTGGTTGCCTTTCCCTGTTTTTGTATCGTATTCAGCCTTGAGTACCTTACCTGTGGCGGCTGCCTGAACGGGCGTATTCAGGTCGTTTAAGATTTGCAAGCCGATCGTTTGATCCATAGGGCTTTTGATTGTACCTTCTGCGGGGACGACGAAGGTCTGCTCGTTCCCTAGCACTTTTTTTGCATCCGTCAAAGTAAAGACGCCTAAAGCCAAGACGACCACGATACCAGATAAGGTCCACGTATACGCCCGTTTTTGAAAGTGACGAATCATTTCTATTCTCCTTTTTACTTGTTTTTTGGAGCTGGAGAACCCGGCTGTGAAGTGAATTTGTTTGGCGTCGGCATACAGCTCGAGCATTTTGATCATGGTGTATCCGTAGCGAGGTACCTCTGTCTCCTGTAAATAAGTCAAAGCCAAGGCATCACAAGCCATTTCCTGATCCTGACGCATGCGAGAAGCGGCGTACCATAACAGCGGGTTGAACCAGTTGAGGATCAGCAGCACGCTCATGATGCTGTTCACAGGAATATCTCGTCTTTTCCAATGCGCCAGCTCATGTAAAAAGATGTGGCGCAGCTCATGCTCATTGAGCTTGTCCAAAAGATTTGCTGGCAGCCAGATTTGCGGTTGCCAGATTCCCATCAAGGCTGGGCTTGTCATCTGATGACTCATGCGCAGGGGAATGGATTTGGAGATGCCCATCTGCTTTTGGCAGTGGGAAAAGACGCGCAAAACAGCTTCATCCTGTACGAACCCATCGCTTTTTAGCTGTGAGAGCAATTGGTATGTACTGCGAGTCATGGTGATAGCGAAGATGGCGACACCGCCGATCCAGATGAGGGAAAGCAGGCTGATCCAGGAAAAGCTCGCTTCGTTTGCAAGAGAGGCATCTGGTTGGAGGGCAGATTCATGCAGATGTAAAGCCTCAGCAGCGAGAACAATCGGTTCCGTAGGCGGGGGCACTTCCTGCATGGATGTCCAAGGCGAAGGAGGCAGCCAGTTATACAAACTGATCGAGCTGTCTATCGACCAAGGAACCGCGAGCTTCCAGAGAAGCAGGAACCATACGGCGTGGTGCCAGCGGATGGAGAAATGCTTTTTGCCGAGCTGCTGGCAGAGCAAGATCAGGAGCACAAGAAGACTAGCCTCGAGGGAGTTATACAGTGTCCACGTAAATGCTTGATTGAGGGTGAGTGTGAACCATTGCCAATCCACCAGCTTATTTCTCCTTTTCGGAAAGGATTTTTTTCAGCTCGTCAATCTCTTGGGAGGATAGCTTTTCCTCTTTTAAAAAGTGAACCAGCATGGGCTTTAAGGCCCCGCCGTACACGCGCTGCAAAAAGGATTGGCGCTCTTGGCGCTTGCATTCTTCCTCAGTGAGCACAGGAGAGTAATAGTAGACGCGATTGACCTGCTCATAGGTGAGAATACCCTTTTGCAACAGGCGGCTGAGCAAGGTTTTGATTGTGTTGTCTTTCCACGTCTTGTTGTCTCGCAGGGCGTGGATGACATCGGCTGCTGTAGCGGGTGACTTTTCCCAGATGACCTTCATAATTTCCCACTCGGCATCCGAGATTCGCGGTTGCTCGTCCATGTAAGACACCTCCCTCGATTACATTTGTAGTCGTTGATTCTGTTTTAAAGATTACACTTGTAGTCATCGGGTGTCAACTATCATTTTGTAAATCCGTTCCAGATGAGCATCGTTGGAAGATGACGAGCGAATTGATACACTGAAGAAAAATCGGATAAAGGCTGTGATAGAGATGAATCTGGCCGAGCAGTTTGGCGATATGGATATTTACTTGTTTGATCAGTTGTTAAAGGGAAGGGTTACGAAGGAAATGCAGATACTCGATGCCGGTTGCGGTTCGGGGCGGAAATTTGGTCTACTTTTTGCGAAATGGCTATCCGGTATATGCGGTTGACCAATCGGTAAAAGCCATCGAGGCTGTACAGCGATTGGCATCGCAACTGGCGCCGAGCTGGTCAGCGGAGCACGCTCGTGTGGAGCCGATTGAGAGCATGAGCTTTGAAAAAGAAAGCTTCGATTTCATCATCAGTAATGCCGTTCTACATTTTGCTGAAAACGAAGAGCATTTTCGCCAGATGCTAGAGGAGCTGTGGCGGGTACTGAAGCCAGGAGGCATTCAATTCATGCGCCTTGCTTCCTCGATCGGGATTGAGGATGCTGTACAGCCACTAGGAAACGAACGTTATTTGTTGCCGGATGGAAGCACTCGTTTTCTCGTAAATGAACGGACGATGGTAGGCATGACGGAAAAACTGCAAGGCGTGTTCCTGGAGCCAATCAAAACGGTGAATGTAGCCGGACAGCGTTGCATGAGTACGTGGGTAATCAAAAAGAATGGCTAAGCACCAAAAGCCGCCTTCCTGTAGGAGAGGCGGCGTCTTTTTTCTCACTCAAAAATCACGTGTCTGATCAAAAATAGTAAAAAGCTCGTCCACATCTACTTCTACACCCGCAGTAGCCAAATTCTGTTTTGCCGACTGAAGCAGCTCATCGAGCACAACGAAAATTTCTTCCCGCTCAACCGTTTCAATAAAGCCAGTCCGGCGATCCATTTTGTTGAAAGTCTCTGTGTACTCTTTTACCAATGCACGCAAAGCAGTTTGTATTTCTACCGCATTTGTAGTGTCTTCGCTGCTTTGCTTTTCGAGCGCGCTGATCGCGGTGTTCATTTTTTTATACAGACTGGCGGCTTTGTTGGCATGGGTTGTTGAGATGTGCTCCCTGCCATCCCAATCGCGAAACGGATTGGTCAAATTATTGGCCAGCCATTCGGGCTTGCGCGGCTTGGTGATGGACAAATCCAGCCCGTTTTTTACTTCTTTTTTATAGGCGGCTTTAATGGTTTTGGCCGCTTCTGCCGGGAGGCTTGTCATCCAGAGACTGGATAGCTTGGGACATTGATCTGGCGAAGGGAACTCATCTCCGGAGAAGCCAAACAGATCGTAGGTCGTAAACGTCAGTAGCTCCTTCAAGTGCTTGATACTGCCCAGATTGCTGAGGGTACCAGGCTTGCCCCGCAGACGGATGTCCTGAAGCGAAGGATAGCGTTGGACGAGTGGCTGCATGTCCAGCTCCACTACATTATGCAGATTGAGACCCCCTAGCTGGTCGAGTCCACGGTGAAGCGGCAGCGAATCTGAGAATGAGGCGGTCAGCCAATGCCCATCCTGCTCGGCTTCTATCAACAGGTTTGATGAAATGTTCTTGCCCAGTATGAGATCTCTTAGACAATCGTTCAGATGCAGTGACTCCAGCCCGTCCGCGTTTTGGAGAGAGAATTTACTGAGACGGCTTCCTGTCAGATATAGAGAGGAGCCATTGGCTTTTTCCAGGTGAAGCTCCAGAATAAACGGATTGCTTTTGACAAAGGCAAGCAAGGAATCGGTAGGCTCCTCTGCATAGATCCTTGTCAGGCAAGGGAGCTTTTCCAATTCTGAGATGTCCGTCAGGCTTCGCAGGATGTCAGCATGAATGACGTTGTTAGATCGGCGCAGGCTCGTTCCGCCCAGCGAAATCATCTGGTCATCCTTTGCGGCCTGTTTAAACTGCTTGCGACGTTCCTCGGGAATTTGATTCCACTTGTGTTGACGGTACAAGCTCCCTCCGACATCCCAACTGCCGTAACTCCTTATCTCTTCTGTCACGAGAGGTGGTACATTTCCTACTTTTATGTAGCCTTTGGGCACCGCTGGATCAACATACATGTGATCGAGCTTGTTGTCCCAGAAGAAGTAGTCGCAATATAAGGGCTTCATCTGGTACAGCTCTGATTCATCAGGCAATGTATCGCTGCTCCAGTCCAGCTCGAGGATACTGATGAGGTTGGATTTACTCGAGCCAGACTCTTTTATCGATGTGACCTGGCAAGCTGCGTACTTTTGCAGCTTCTCGACAAAAACACAGTAGATGTCTCCGACTGTGGGCGTCATTCCTACCATCCTTTCTATCTTGCAGGGCTTGTTATTATCGCCATTTTTACATATTTTTCATAGGTTGTCGTTGTTCTTGCTGTTTTCTATAATGAAAAAATAAACACAGATCGGACATAACGGCGTGTGAGAGGCGGCGAAGAGATGAAGAAAGAAGAGAGCACACAGAAGTGGATGAGCCGCGTATTGGAAGCCATTGTTGAAACGTCTCGCGATCATTTGTTAATCACGGACCATGAGGGGTACATCCGGTTGGTTGGCGATTCGTCCTATGAAGTATACGGCATCGGGAAGGAAGAGCTCTTGGGCAAGAACGTCATCGAGCTGGAAAAAAGGAAGGTCTTTTCTCCATCTGTCACGCGAAAAGTCATGGATGCCAAGACGCCGCAGACGATCATGCAAGAAATACCCGGCGGTCGAAAGCTGATGGTGACGGCATTTCCCGTCTGGAACGAGGATGGCAGCATGCATTCGGTCATCAGCTATTCCCATGACCTGACTGAAATTATGGAATTGAAACGGCGCTACGAAGGTCTTACTGAGCAGCTCAAGCAGTTTGAAACCGAGATTGAGGAGCTGCGCGAAAAGCATCAGGAGGGCTTCGTGGCAGTGAGTCAGCCGATGCAAGCCATTGAGCGTCTCATCAAAAAAGTGGCGGCTGTCGATTCGACTGTCCTGATCCTCGGGGAATCGGGGGTCGGGAAAAATGTGATCGCAAAAGAGATTCATCGCAATAGTCGTCGTGCGGGTGGACAATTCGTGGAGATCAACTGTGGCTCGATCCCGGAGGGCTTGCTGGAATCCGAGCTGTTTGGCTATGAGGCTGGTTCGTTTACAGGAGCCGCCAAGCAGGGCAAGCAAGGGATTATCGAGATGGCGAACCAAGGGACTCTCCTCTTGGATGAGCTGGGGGAACTGCCGCTGACGTTGCAGGCCAAGCTGTTGAAGGTGATTCAAGAAAAACGGCTACAACGCGTTGGGAGCACACAGTACCGCGACGTGGATTTTCGTTTGATTGCCGCCACCAATCGCGATTTGGAGAAGATGGTGAAGGAAGGGAAGTTTCGGCAGGACCTGTATTTTCGCCTGAATGTTGTCCCGATCCACGTCCCGCCTTTACGAAATCGGCCAGAGGATATCGCGGCTCTCCTGAAGCGCGTCGTGCGCTCGCTCAATGAACGCTACGGAATGGACAAGCGTCTGGACCCTGCTGTCACACATGCCTTGATGCAGCACGAGTGGCCCGGCAATGTGCGCGAGCTGGAGAACGTCTTGGAGAGAATGGTGGTCACAGCGGACGAAGAGGTGATCACTCCTTCGCATCTACCTGCGGAAATCAGGTTGGCAGGGGAAGAGCAGGTAGCCATGGAGCCGAGTCTGGCTACTTCCAAGATGTCGCTTCGGGAGGCACTGGAGCAGGTAGAGGAAAAATGGCTGCGCTATGCATCCGAGCACTGCAGGACCACGGGAGAAATCGCGGAGTTTCTCGGCATTAGCCAGCCCTCTGTCGTACGGAAGCTGCAAAAGTATCGGATTCGTTCCAAGTGATTCAAAAATGAATAATTTATTCAAAAATGAATCGAGCATTCTGGTGTTTTTGATTCAAAAATGAATAATTCGATATACACGTAGTGTGGGAAACGTGATTTCATCATGCTCTGGCGTTTGGCATAGGTATTGCTACATATCGTAGTTGAGTTTACAAGCAATCCAACCAATACCATCTCGAACGAGGAGAGGAAACGATATGTCCAAACAACGTCAATTTGTAAACGTAGCTGCAGGTGTGCCAGGTCCTAAGGGAGCGGCCCTGATTGAAAAAAGAAAGCAGTTCGTTCCAAAAGGTGTCGGCAACAACACCCCTGTTTTTGTAGAGTCAGCTTCAGGTGCATTGGTTACGGATGTAGATGGCAATACGTACATCGATTTTGCCGGAGCGATCGGGACACTGAATGCCGGACACTGCCCGCCGGAAGTAGTTGAGGCACTGAAAGCGCAACTCGACAAATACATTCATCCTTGCTTCCATGTAGGGATGTATGAGCCATATGTGGCTTTGGCTGAGAAGCTGACGCAAATCACCCCAGGCAGCTTTGAAAAGAAGACGATGCTCGCAAACAGCGGAGCAGAAGCAGTAGAGAACGCGGTGAAAATCGCCCGCAAATACACAGGACGCCCAGGCATCATTTCTTTTAGCCGCGGCTTCCATGGTCGTACGCTTCTCGGCATGTCCCTGACTTCCAAAGTGAAGCCGTACAAATTCCAGATGGGTCCATTCGCTCCAGCTACGTATAAGGCGCAATTCCCTTATCCACTGAACAAGCCGGAATCCATGACAGATGATGAGTACGCGCAATTCTGCGTGCGTCAGTTCGAGGACTTCCTCTTGACTGAGGTTGCACCGGAAGAAGTGGCTGCCGTGATTATGGAACCGATTCAGGGAGAAGGCGGCTTTATTGTTCCGCCTGTGTCCTTCGTTCAAGGTGTCTATAACATTTGTAAAAAGCATCAAATCCTATTTATTTCCGATGAGATCCAAACAGGCTTCGGTCGTACTGGCGCCATGTTTGCTTCTACCCATTTCGGTATCGAGCCAGATATCATCACCATGTCCAAATCCATCGCGGCAGGCTTGCCCATCTCTGCGGTTACGGGACGCGCAGAAATCATGGACGCGCCAAACCCGGGTGAGATTGGCGGTACCTATGGAGGAAGCCCGCTTGGCTGTGTAGCGGCGTTGGCAGTCATTGAGAAAATGGAGCGCGAAGACCTGTCTGGTCGTGCACAGGTGATCGGGGACAAGATCAAAGCGCATTTCCACGCGTTGCAAAAAGAGTTCCCTGTAATCGCAGAGGTGCGCGGACTGGGTGCGATGTGCGCCGTAGAATTTATCGATCCGACAACCAAACAACCGGCGAAGGAGCTCGTTGCTGGCTTGACCAAAGGCTGCTACGAGTCTGGCGTCATCGTGCTTTCTGCTGGCGTCCACAGCAACGTACTGCGCTTCCTGTCTCCACTGGTTATTACAGACGAGCAACTGGAAGAGGCGCTGGACATTATGACGGATGTACTGAAAAGCCAATACGTGACGAACTAAAACGCCCGAGGGGGGTCTCCATACTCATGAAAAAGCATCTCTACATCAACGGACAATGGAAAGAAGCAAAAGAATACGCGCCGCTCTACTCCCCTTATTCCGGGGAGCTGCTGGCTGAAATCGCTCAGGCAGATGATCATGACGTCGACGAGGCGATTAAGGCGGCAAAAGCTGCTGCCAAAGTCATGGCAAAAATGCCAGCTAGTCAGCGAGCTTTGATACTAGAGAAGGCTGCTGCGATTATGGAATCACGCAAGGAGGAATTGGCGGTCATCCTCGCACAGGAAGCCGCCAAACCACTTCGCACGGGTCGTGTAGAAATCGCTCGGACAATCCAGACCTACAAGTTCGCGGCGGAAGAAGCGAAGCGCATTCACGGAGAGACGGTGCCGCTCGATGCAGCACCGGGTGGTGAAGGACGTCTTGCTTTTACGGTACGCAAGCCGATTGGCGTAGTCGGCGCGATCACGCCTTTTAACTTTCCGTTCAATCTCGTGGCGCACAAGGTCGGCCCTGCCATTGCCGCAGGAAATACCGTCGTGCTGAAGCCAGCGAGTCAGACGCCGCTTAGCTCGCTGATCCTGGCTGATATTTTCGCAGAGGCAGGCTTGCCAGCAGGAGCGCTCAATATTTTGCCTGGAAAAGGCGCAGTCGTAGGCGAAAGGCTGGTCAGTGACAGCCGAATTGCCGCAATTACGTTTACGGGAAGCCCTGCAGTTGGAATCGCCATGAAAAACAAAGCGGGACTCAAGCGCGTGACCTTGGAGCTTGGCTCCAACTCCGCAGTGATCATTGACCACAACGTGGAAATTACGCAAGCGTTGATTGATCGTTGCGTGACGGGTGCCTTTTCCTTTAGTGGTCAAGTGTGCATCTCGCTGCAACGCGTCTATATACACCAGAGCAAGTACGAAGAATTCCTGGAGAAGTTTAAGACTGGCACAGAAAAGCTCGTGCTAGGTGATCCGCTGACCGAAGCGACAGACATGTCCTCCGTGATCTCCGCCAAGGATCATGAACGCATGGGAGCATGGGTACAGGAAGCAGTAGAAGCAGGCGCACACGTAGTTACTGGCGGGAAGCCTGTCAGTGACAACCTCTTTGCCCCTACGATTCTGACCAATGTGGGTGCGAATGTTTCCGTTTCTTGCCAAGAGGTATTCGGTCCAATCGTAGTCGTTACACCGTTTGAGACGATGGACGAAGCGATTGAAGCCGTAAACGACTCCCGATTCGGCTTGCAGGCAGGCATCTATACGAGTGACATTCACGCGGCTATGCGCGCAGCGGAAGAGCTGGAGGTCGGAGGGGTGATGATCAACGACATCCCGACCTTCCGCGTAGACAACATGCCATATGGCGGTGTGAAAGACAGTGGTTTTGGCCGCGAAGGTATCAAGTACGCGGTCGAGGAATTAACGGAACTAAAATTAATCGCGATCAAGCTGTAACAGCGAATGACGGGCCCGATGAGGCTCGTCTTTTTTTGAAAATAGCGTTTTGCAGGCAGCTTTTCCGATTTCCATAAATTTTCATATATGAAACCGCTTCATAAAGTTGTTTGGTTTAGAAGGTTATGTTAGTCTAGCGTGTGGAGGCAGACTATGTTCATTTTTGCGGAGGAGTGTTTGATTACACTTGGCTTGTTGCGCAGATGAAATAGTCGTTTTTTTATGCGTAAAGGGCATTTCTTACATGAAAAGGGGACAATCATGATTAGTCATTGGAAAGGGGCCAGTGGGTTCCGATTATTTCACTGGATCTCCCTGGTAGCGATCGTGGCATTGTTGGCAGGATGTTCACCGTTTCAGGGGAATGAAAATGGTGCAGATAACGGGCCTGCGCCAGCCAAACCTGAAAAAATCGAGCGTTACCAAGGGGAAAAGAGCAAGGCAGTGTCGATGGTCTACACGACGCAAAGACAGCTTGCTCTTACTTTTAATGGGATGGCGGATAAGGACACGATGAAAAGATTGCTAGATGAGTTGGACAAGTACCACATCAAGGCAGCTTTTTTCATGCCAGGAATGAGAGTAGCTGAGGAGCCTGACATTGCCCGAGAAATTGTCGCCAGAGGTCACGAGATTGAAAACAATACATTGAACAAATCGGACTTGCAGGGCCAACCTTACGAGAAAATGTACCAAGACATCGAGTTGACCAATGAGGTTATTCAAAGAGAAACGGGCAAAACACCGCGGTATGTAAGAACGAAGTCGGGTGAATACAACGACGATCTCCGTTTGGTAGCTGCTCACAATGGACAAGAAGCCGTCGTGTCCTCCAGTCTGTTTCTGCACAATTGGCAAAAAGAGACGGAAGCTGACAAGAGACACTATTTACGAAAATATATGAATCGCGGCGGCATCATTGAGATGGATACAGAAGAGAACAAGTCTGTAATCGAAAACATCCGTCTTCTCGCAGAGGCAGCTACTGATGTCGGATACAGATTCGTCCCATTACATAAGTTGATTGCACAAGGTCAGGAGCGTAAGCCGCTGCAAGAAATTTCGGGTTTTGATGCAGCCAAAATGAATGTGGCGTATGACGAAGCCAAGCCAAATCTCATCTACCGAAAAGAAACAGACAAAAAGATGGTCGCCTTATCCTTCGATGATTGGGGTACGGATCAAACGGTTACGAAGATTCTCGATATTTTGGACAAAAAAGGAGTAAAGGCTTCGTTTTTCCTTCGCGCAGATGGTGTAGAGCGAAATCCAAACTTGGCGAGAGCGATTGCGGAAGCGGGGCACGATGTAGCCAATCACACCTATTCTCATCCGGTGAATACCAAAATTGCGCCGGAAGAATTGCAAAAAGAGATTGTCAAAGCCCATCAGATCATTACCGAAGCAATTCAGCAGAAGCCGACGATGTATTTCAGACCGCCAACCGGGGCGTTCGACGAACAGACACTCAAGGCGATTGCGGCAACGGGCTACAAGGATATTACGATTTATGATGTGACGCCGTCCGATTACGACAAGAAACGAAGTGCGAACGATATCGTCAAAGACATTATGGAGCAGACGCGGAGCGGAAGCGTGATTCTACTACATATGCTCGATGACATTCACACAATAGAGGCCTTGCCAATCGTAATTGACCAGCTTAGAAGTAAAGGATACACACTTGTACCCATGACAGAGATGTTTGGCCAATAAAGCCCAAAATATAACAGGGAGAGGGAGCCAGCTTATGAATTTGTACGAAGGGATTGTGGAGAGGAAGGAAAAGATTGCTGTCGTCGGTCTTGGGTACGTAGGCTTGCCGATAGCAATGGCACTTTCTAAACGTGCTTCTGTGATTGGATTTGATGTAAACAAAGAGAAGGTAGCAGCCTATCAAAAGGGAACTTTACATGATGCCGACGTGGATCAGGAGCTGACGAGTGAAGCTACTATTGAATTCACTTCAGATGAAAATAGATTGCAGGAAGCGCGATTTTTTATCGTGGCCGTGCCTACCCCGGTCAAAAACGGTAATGTTCCAGACCTGAAATATGTAGAAAGCGCGTCCCGCATGGTGGGCAGACAGTTGAAAAAAGGGTCAGTCGTTGTCTTTGAATCAACGGTTTATCCTGGGGCAACCGAAGATGTCTGCTTGCCGATCTTGGAGACGGAATCGGGTATGCGTTGTGGTATAGACTTCAAGATCGGCTATTCACCAGAACGCATCAACCCGGGAGACAAAGTAAATCGTCTGGAAAACATCGTCAAGATCGTATCGGGGATGGATGAAGAAACACTGGGAATCGTTGCAAACGTCTACGAGCTCGTGATCAAGGCGGGCGTTTATCGAGCGGAAAGCATCAAGGTAGCGGAAGCGGCAAAAGTTATTGAAAATGCTCAGCGGGATGTCAATATTGCGTTTATGAATGAACTGGCGATGCTGTTCAATCAGATGGATATTCCGACAAAAGCAGTATTGCAAGCGGCAGGGACCAAGTGGAACTTCCTCCCTTTTACACCGGGGTTGGTCGGCGGGCATTGCATTGGTATTGACCCTTACTATTTAACGTACAAAGCAGAAGACAGCGGCTATCGCTCCCGCATCATTTTGGCAGCTAGACACATTAATGATGGCATGGGGAAATATATCGCCCAACAAATCATTAAGATGGCCGTACGCGCGAAGCTCGATCTTCAAAATGTACGGATCGGCATATTAGGTCTGTCCTACAAAGAAGACTGCGCAGATATTCGAAATACAAAGGTGACGGATATTATTGGGGAATTGAAAGAATACGGCATGAATCCGTTAGTCGTGGACCCGATGGTGAATCCGCGGGAGGCATTCGAGGAATACGGCATCGAGCTGTCAGAGATGAAGGCTCTCCACGACTTGGACATTGTGGTTGTAGCGGTCCCGCATGCTCCTTTTGCCCAGATGGAAGTCGCTGATTTTGCCACGATGTACGGCAAGAATGCGGCAAAAATCATGATCGATATAAAAGAGATTTATTCCAAAGCTGACTTTGTAAACAGTGGATTTCATTACTGGAGCTTATAAAGCAGTGGAGGGGAGAGAGCGGCAGTGATGAAACAGTTGATCGAGAAAATAAAGCCAAGAAAGAAAGAGAAAATCGAAGAAGTACTGACGGTTTCCAAAACAGAGAGGCGCGTGCTATCGAATGTGCCCGACCCGGAGAAAATTCGTGTCCAAGTGGACCGCCGCGGTGCTAAAGATTCGGATGAGTCAGGAAAGCTGGAGGACCCGGAATACCTGAATCGCATTCGGATGCTGAGTCTGCGTTATATGGCGGATTTCCCGGTGACGCTATTGACCAAAAAACAGCGGATCAAGGACGGAATCAAGGCCAGAGCCGTCGACATTTCTTCGACTGGACTATTAGTTGAACTAGATTCGGAGAGGGAAGACATCCAGGTGGGACAAGTGTTTATGATCCATTGCACAATCCCGCCAGGTACAATGCCAGAAGGCTATGAGTCAACGGTGAAGCTGGATGCAGCGGTTGTTCGCTCGTTTACCCAGGAGGAGGACGGGCGTCAGAAGTTCATGCTCGCCTTCGAGTTTTCCAAACCGCTGACTGACTATTTTCGCAAAAAACGCTGGGGATACGCCATTTATATTGCAAGTACTTTCCTGTTTTTCGCTGCGGCGTTTATCGTGCTCATGCGCGCGGAGAGCGTGATTTATTTCAAATACAACATGTACTTGTATTTGTACAGCTTGATTGCCGCTGCCTTTTTGCTGACACGGTATTTATTCGGTGCTCTTTATCGGGTGATTCCCGTCAATCCGGACTATACACCGGGCGTGAGCATCATTATTCCGTGCTTCAACGAAGAGCAGTGGATTCACCGGACGATTTTGAGTTGTGTGAATCAGAACTACCCGATTGATAAGCTGGAGGTCATCGTGGTAGACGACCGCTCGACAGACCGATCAGCAGAAGAGATTCAAAAGGTCATCGATATGATTCATAACGAGGCCGAGCGCTATATGACCCGCGAGCGCGTGAAGATGCATATTCTCTCTGAAAACGGCGGGAAACGGGTCGCTTTGGTCAAAGGTGTGGAAATGGCCAAGCACGATTTGGTTGTCTTTGTTGATTCAGACAGCTTTTTGGAACCGACTGCGATTCGCAACCTCGTACAGCCCTTCCAAGACCCGAAAATGGGTGGTGTTGCAGGGCGTACAGATGTGGAAAACAAGTTCACCAACGCGATCACCAAGCTGCAAACCGTTCGTTACTACATTGCCTTTCGCATCATGAAAGCGGCTGAGTCGTGGTTTGACAGTGTTACTTGCTTGTCTGGGCCGTTGTCTTGTTATCGCAAGGAATTGATTTTGCAGCATTCCGAAGCATGGCTGAATCAGAAGTTTCTTGGGCAGCCTGCCACTTTTGGCGATGACCGAAGCATGACCAACTTTATTTTGCGAACACATCGGACAGGCTATCAGGATTCCGCGATTTGCTCGACGATTGTGCCATCTGACATGAATGTATTTTTGAAGCAGCAGATGCGCTGGAAGCGTTCGTGGTTGAGGGAATCTTTGCGTGCCAGCGGCTTTATTTGGCGCAAGGAGCCTTTCATGGCGATCTTCTTTTACATTGGTCTGATTGTTCCTATCGCTGCCCCTGTCATCGTCCTGTACAACCTCATATACGTCCCGCTGGTTCATCACGTTTTCCCGGGCACGTTTTTAATGGGCTTGCTGCTGATGGCGCTCTTAATGAGCTTGGCCCATCTGTTTTTCCGCAGAAGCAAGCTATGGGTTTTCGGGATTGTCTTTTGTGTGTTTTATGAGCTGGTGCTGTTGTGGCAGATGCCTGTGGCTTGGGTGACATTCTGGAAATCTACGTGGGGTACGCGAGAAACGCCGCAGGACGTCGAAGCGAGATTGAAAAAAGAAGCCCGAAAGAAGAACAAAAAAGGCTTTGGGCTGCCATTTTAAGAGGGAAAGACAAAGGGAGTGAGGGTGTCAGGAGTTATGGGGAAAACGACGAGCGATGTCTTGGACTATCGGAAAAAAGATCGCAATAAATTCATCAAAACGCTGAGCCAGGTCGCTATCTTAGTCGTCCTGGGTGTCATGTTATATAATGCCGTATTTGATTGGAAGAAGTATGAGGAGCCGAATAAAGCGAGCTGGACGAATGACAAAGGCTTTATCGCCATCTCCTATTTTGGCGTAGGTCGTACGGGTACACCGAAATTAGTAGCCAAGGAGCAATTGGACGAGCAGCTGCAGGCGTTGTATGACCAGGGCTATCAAACGATCTCGCAACAAGATATTTTGGACTTTTACAAGAAAAAGAAGCCACTTCCTGAGAAGGCACTGTTCTTAGCCTTTGAAGATGGCCGCAACGATTCGAGTTTATTTGCCCAGCCGCTTTTGGAGAAGTACAACTTCAAAGCAACGGCATTGTCTTACGGCAACAAGATGGGAAACAGCGAGAACAAATTCCTGCAGCCGGAAGACATGAAAAAAATGATGGAAAATGGCTTCTGGGAGCTCGGTTCCAACGGCTATCGATTGACGTACATCAATGTGTTTGATGATCAGGGCAATTTCATCGGGGTGAAGGATGAGAGTGAGTTATCGAATAAAACAAAGGTAGGCTATTATAATCACTACTTGATGGACTTTATCCGTGACAGCAATATGATCCCGATAGAAGACAGAAGCAAGATGGAAGCGAGAATCAACGAAGACTACAAGCGGATGAATGATACGTATATGAATCAATTGGGCTTTGTCCCGGGTACCTATATGATCATGCATGCGAACACCTTGTATGGCGGGATGAATCGCTTGGTAGCGGAAGCGAACGACGCGAATATTAAAAAGTATTTTACGATGCACTTTAATCGGGAAGGAACCGCCTACAACGACAGCGAGGGCGATCTGTACAACCTGACCCGCGTGCAGCCGGAGCCTTACTGGTACACCAATCATTTGTTGATGCGCATCCAAAAAGACACCGGCGAGAAGATTCGCTTCGTTCGCGGCGATGAAGAGCAAGCCAAAGAGTGGGACCGTCTCGGTGGCACCGCGCAATTTATGGAGGATCAGATCGTCTTGACCTCTCCAGCTGCTGGCTCTGGCATGTTATATTTTAAAAAAAGCGACAGCCAGAAGGATATCAAGCTTTCTGCCAAGCTTGAAGGGAATGTAATTGGGAAACAGTCCATATATTTGCGCTATGATCGGGAAAAAGGCAGCTTTGTACGAGTCGTCCTGCATGATAATGAGCTACGCGTCGAGCAGAAGAAGGAAAAAGGCGAAGTACAGGAGCTTTTCAAGACGGAATTGAGCCAGGTGATTTGGAATCCCGAGGATTTGACCTTCGACCGTGCCTCTGTTTATACGAGAGAGCAAGGCGAGTCTGGTGCTCCCAAGCTGGAAAAATACCCGATCAACATTAAAAATACGCGTCCAATCGAAATGACTGTTCAAGGCGACCGTCTCAGTGTTTCCGTGGACAATACAATACTCTTGGACAAGCAACAGATCGACCCAACCATTAGTAGCGGTGGTGTTGCATTGGAAGCGGCCTATAGTGATGTGAACAAAAAGGACGACATTTACGACGGGGTGTTTGCGGACGTACAGATTGCGTCCCTGGAACAACCAAATGGTGAGCAACAGATGCTGTTCAGTAATGTGCAGACAGGGCTTGCAGGAGTCTTTCGTTCGACCAAGAAAGCTATTTCTGCCACAATGGACTGGGTCATCGACACCTTTTAAATCCGAAACAAGGGGGATCTGTGTAAGGTGTCAAACATCAAGAAACGATCGATCATTTTGACTGCTCTTCTGATAGTAGTGTGTGTCATCCTCGTATGGTACATGATGAAATGGAATGATACCGAAAGCTTAGAGAGCGTAGATGCGGCTAACAACACGACCGAATTGTCTGCCTGGGTGGTAGACTGGCAGTGGGAATCCGGTTTGGAGGATTTCCGCAGGATAACGGATGGCTTGTCCAGTGTGCAGGTCTTCGCGGCGTATTTTGATGAAAATGACAAGCTGCACTTTACTGATCGCATGACCAAGGCGATGCCTGAGATCAAGGAAGCATCGAAGCAGGGTAGCTATGTCGATCTCGATTTGACCATTGTGAATGATCGTCTTAACAGTAATGGTACGCAGGTTCAAAAGGACCCGTCGATTGTCAGCCGGCTCATGGCGACAGATGCAAGCCGTACCAAGCACATTATGGAGATCAAGAATGCTGTGATCCAGAATGGCTTTCATGGTTTAGAAATTGATTATGAGAGAATTAACGAGAAAGACTGGGACAACTTCCTTACTTTTATCCATACCCTGTATCAGCATATGGAGCAGGAGGGAAAGTCACTTCGCATCGTATTGGAGCCGCGCGCGCCGATTGAAGAGTTGGCATTGCCAAAGGGTCCTACTTACGTCATGATGGCTTATAATTTGTACGGTACGAATACAGAGCCAGGTCCCAAAGCTGATCATGCATTTATTGAGGAGCTTGCCCATCGCATGCAAAAAGTGCCGGGTGATAAAGTCATGGCCCTATCTGTAGGCGGATTTGACTGGGCTAGTGATGGAAAAGTGACGGCAGTGACGGAAAAGCAGGCAGCAGACTTTGCTGTGTCGAGTATCGAGCCACCTAAGCGGGATAAAGTGAGCGGCAGTCTGTACTTTGACTATATCGGTGAAGACGGCAAAAAGCACACAGTCTGGTATGCGGATGAAGAAACGCTGTCTCAATGGGTTTCGGTTGCAAAGAAAGCGGGTATTGAGAAAATTGCGCTTTGGCGACTTGGTGACATGGGGGATGGGACGTTGCAATATGTGAATCGGTAGGGGGTTGGGGTGGGGGAAGAAGCGAATTTCCAGTCTACGCTTCGGCCTACGCCCCGCAAGGGGGGATTGACTGTCCGCTTCAGAATAAATGGCGGGAGCGCTTCAAACGTAGAGTTTCGGGGAAGTAGTTCATAAGTGAAGCTTAAATTCCCCGCCATTCATTCTTACGCTGGGGCGGGCTCCAGAGGCGCTTGGACTGGAAATTCGCTTCTTCCTACGCAGCTTTTCGATTCACATCTTGCAGAGTTAATATAAATCAAGAAAAGCAAGATGGCTATCACTGTGGGGACAATCTATCCGGAATTTACTAGAATGTTTTTCGATCAGGATGTAACTTTGTAGCGGAGATGAACGTTATAATGCTAGAAGCGGTAGTCTGCCTTTTACAGGGCGGCTGCTGCCTATTGATTTTGGACATCATTCATAGGAGCGTGGAATTTTTGGGTCTCTGGGAAGCTTTTGTTGCGATTGTGCTGGGGCTAGTAGAAGGTTTGACTGAGTTTGCCCCTGTTTCCTCTACGGGTCACATGATCATCGTGGATGACTTTTTGTTCCATACGAAAGATTTGTTCTCACCTGAAGTGGCCAACACCTTCAAAATTGTCATTCAGCTCGGCTCGATTTTGGCTGTCGTGGTTTTGATGTGGGATCGGTTCATGAGCTTGCTCGGTCTCAACAGACTGGCGGGTAAGCGTGAGGTTCAGGCCGGACCTCGACTGAATTTGGCTACGGTCATTGTCGGTTTGATTCCTGCGGGGATTCTGGGTGTTCTGTTTGACGACTACATCGATGAGTATTTGTTCTCGACGAAGACTGTGGTAATCGGACTCGTGCTGGGAGCTCTGCTCATGCTTGCTGCGGATTGGTTCCGACCAAGACGTCCCAAGATCGAGTCGGTTGATCAGATTACGTACAAGCAAGCATTTCTGGTCGGACTTATTCAATGCTTCTCCCTGTGGCCTGGCTTTTCCCGTTCGGGTTCCACGATTTCAGGGGGCGTACTGTTGGGCATGAGCCATCGGGCGGCGGCAGACTTCACGTTTATTATGGCGGTGCCGATCATGGCGGGCGCGAGCTTTTTGTCGCTGTTGAAGCGTTGGGATGCGATTACAATGGACAGCATTCCGTTTTTCGTCATCGGTTTTATTAGCGCGTTTGTGTTTGCGCTCCTGTCGATCCGATTCTTCTTGAAGCTGATTAATCGCATCAAGCTGACACCTTTTGCGATTTACCGTCTGGTGCTGGCAGCAGTTATTTACTTTGTGTTTATGTAAGATCCATAAAAGTAGGGCACAAAAAAGCTGGTTACGCTTTAAGCGTTAACCGGCTTTTTTGAAGTGAATGGGAGGTTATTATCCGATTCTTCTAAACCCAATTTAAAAGATCTAATCCACCGAAACCAACCCTTGCATGGATATTTGTACCCGGAAGAGTAGTAATTTTCTTCCCTTTGAAGGGTCCGCCAGGTTCTGCAACAGGGGTAATGTGAGGAGGGAACAGTAAATCAACCCCACCAAATCCGCATTGGATATTGATTTGCTCGGTTCCTCGTAGTTCTGTCCAACCCAAAGTTGCACTCCCAATAGAAAGGTGAATCGAAGCATTTCCTGATAACTCATTGAGGGAGACGTCACCGCCACGCATTTGAATGTTAATGTTTTTGGAGTGTGTGATTCCGGCAACTTCTCCGAATTGACCTTGTATCGCTACATCTCCTTCTCCACCATTCAAAATCATAACGCCCCCGGTAAATGAGGCACTGACCTTTGTTTGTATGGGAACATGAACCTCTGAAAGGATTTTTTGCTTCTGTCTATGGCGAAAGTATGTCCCGATATTACGACCTTCAATAACAAGAGTACGATCAACCCGTTCGATACGCGCAGGAAGAAGGTGCTCTTCACCTGCCGAAACCACTGTAGCATCGGATTTTGCGTCAAAACAAATGATCAGGTTTCCGAGGACATTCACGTCGATGTATAGCTCCTCGAGTCCAGTTGCGTTTATCTGTTTGACTATTGCGGGATTTTTTATAGCTCCGATCGGGAAATTAGTTAAAGTTTTAGGGGGGAGTAAAGGCATCATGTCACTCCTTTAATTCTTTCTCTGTGGTAATTTATTCCCCCTCATTTTACTAAAGTCAAAAAATGAAAATAACCAACCTGAGACTGATTTCATTGATCATAACCCTTAACTATTCTCCTTCGATTTTTGGGCATAAGAAAAGCACCACGAGGGTGCTTGTCCAATAGCATTTGCTGTTGATTTATGGGGAGGTAATAGTACCGTTTACTGTCACTTTTGAATTTGTACGATTGGTCATCTTGAGTGCGTAATGTCCAGGTTGAAGAATTTTTGTTGTGGTAAAGGAAAAGCTCCCGTTCCCCGTAAAGAACACGGCAGGATTTCCGGAAGATACCCATTGATCTGGGCCGTAATTACTGAGAATGACATAACTTCCATCGGCACCGGCAGTACTTTGCTGTGTTAGGTCAACGGTTACATTGCCTTGTTGAATCACGTAAAACTCATATAATTCAGTATAACCGGATTTCCCGTTAGGGGCCAAGGTTTGTGAAAACGAGTTAACTGCGGTAACACTTGCTTTTGATTCAGCGACAGGTTCAGTCGCAAAGGCACTAGAAGAACCTACGAGAGAAACAGCAAAAATAGTAAGAGCAACAGCTAGTTTTTTCATTATGCACATCCCCTTTTATCAAAAATATGTATCTACTATATATTACCAGTACTGATTATTTGTGGCAATTCTCGTACTTTACTGAATTTTCAGTGTAGTGGTAAAAGGAATGCCCGCTTCTTGCAGATGTACTTTCAGCGCATTGATATGTAAAAATCAAAAATACGACAAAGGCTCCCAATTGGGAGCCTTATTTTAATCATTGGCCTTTATCTCGCTCGGTTTTTCAATAACAATACCGTTTAATTTAAGAGTGACAGGATTCGCAATCGTATCTCCAACCGGGCATGTCTGTTCTAAAAATTCAACAAAAGACTCGACTTGCTCTCTAGGAGCATCAGTTTTGATATGAAAGGTGTATCGGATTTCAGAATACCCGCGTCGGACATCAGACTTGTTCATGAAGCCATCCGTATCGAGATCGCCTTCGACTTCCACCCAAAAATCGTCGAGTTGAACGTTAAACTTCCTGGCATATACTCTGGCAACGATCGATTGGCATGCGCCTAATGCGGAGAGTACCAGTTCAACCGGGTTCATGCCGGTATCCGTACCTCCCAAGCTTTTCGGTTCATCGATGGTTATCTCGAAATTTCTGGAACTGGCCTTCACAACCATTCCCTTCTGTAGATGTGCAGTTGCTTTGAATGTTTCAACAGGCATGATGCACACTCCCTTCTGGATAATCAACACAAGTAAACTCTACCACAGTTTTCCAATTATGATTATGAAAATTCTTACATTTATGCAAACAGGTGTATCGTCCACTACATACTGCTAATAAGAAAAAGGGGCTGTCTCAAAAGTCGATTTCCCGACTGAGAGACGCCCCTTCTATCTTTTATTTCAAAAGATAAACCGCACGCGTAGTCATAAAGCCTTTGACATCTTCACCTTTATCCAGCTTTTGCTCGACGAAAGGAATGCCAGCTTCTTGCAGACGTACTTTCACTGCATTGAAATGGTGGAAGTCTACGACCAGCGTTTTGTTGCTTGCTTTGATCTCTTCAAGCTGCTTTTTCACTAATGTATTGGCGCCAGACTGCCCAATGATATGAGAAGCATTTACCATCACCATATTGGCGAGTAAAATGACGACCAGAACCTTGCCCGCATTGCGGAAAAAGCCCTTCTGAACATCCAAGACTGCCAGCGCAATCAAGAGTGGAGTCAACCAAAGTTGTGGAACATAGCGCGCCCACCAGCTTTCCGGATTAATCAGCACGGTTACGAAGAGCGCCAGACTGATCCACAAGAAAGGAGCCGCTTTTTTTCGATGAGTCCCCAAAAGCAAGGCGACGAGAAGCAGCAATGAGACAATCATAGCTCCTCCGAAAAGCGGCCCGAAGCCGGCTACACGCACGTCAGGAGAGTAGAACACGGCGAGCTCTTTCCATGTGACCGTAAATGGCACCTTCCATGTAGGGCTATGGGGTGTTGCAATATTCTCCGATTTGGAAAATAAGGAGATAGCCAGATTTTCTATGCGGGAATTGTCTTTGAAGCCATGCGGGCTGTTCGAGGTCATGATATCAACGGCACCTTTTCCCGCCAACGGATAAAACGGATGTCCCTTCGTTAGCGTGTTGGTGACATACGGATTGAACCCGACAACCCCTACGGTGATAACCAGACTAATCGAAAGCCACACGAGCATGCTTTTGATGTGCTGACGGCGATCATAGAAAAAGAAGAGCACGAGAATAGCCAAGCCGAGCAATCCGGCATACCCCAATGCTGTGAATTTGATCTGAGCCAGCAGCATGAGCGCTGCGCATAGTGCCAGTAGCGTCCAGGCATGGTAGCGCTTATACAGCAGATACCCGAGAGCACAGAGGATCAGCACGAGTGAACCAAGCTGTCCGTCAATATAGAAGGAAGTCGATTGCGTAATCACGGTGGGATTGAACGCTGCGAGAAGCGCGAAGGCAATTGCCGCCCCTTTTCTCTCAGGGAAAGCAGTTCGGATGGCAGCGAGTGTCAGGAAAAAGGACGATGCAATCAACAACAGGTTGAATATTTTGCTAACCTCAATCTGACCAGTAAGTTTATACATGACCGCATCGAGCATCCATGAACCTTTGGCGTAATGATTGATCCACAGGTGAAAGGCCGAGAGAACCTCTTTATTATCCATCTCATCCACTTCTTTTGAACCAGGAGGCTTGAGGATGGGCTGGTCATGAACCGGATTCCAGCCGTTGGTTAGCTTCACGATTGCTTCTTGATGATAGGTTTGTCCGTCAAAAGAGAGATCAAACGTATTGGCGCTGATGAAGTAGCTGATGCCTGAAACAATCGCCAGTCCAGCCAACACGGAGAAAAACCAGGCCCGACGACGTGAACTTACGAAGACCGACACCATCGCGCCCATCGCAGCCAAAGCCGCAAAGAGGCCAATCCAAAAGCTGGCGGCCGTCACGGATACGCCGAACAAAAATAAAACCGATGTGCTAAGCACAATCGTAGCCATAAACAATAGCAAAGCCGTCCCGAGCAGGAACGAGTACGTAGCTGTACGGTTATTCATGAACATAATCTCCTGTCTACGAATCTACTAGCCAATGAGGTTAGGGAGGTTCGCTGCCAGCAGATGCAATACGGTCGCAAGCAGTACCCCGAGCACCAGCCCCCCGGCAATTTCCCATCTGGTATGTCCCATGCTTTCACGCAAAGGCTTGGTGGGAAACACGTCCGGATGTTCCTTTGCGAGCTTGTTAAGTGCCTCTGCATGTTTTCCTACCGCTCTGCGCAAGCCAGTCGCATCGATGATCACAATAAATGTCACAGCCACACCCAGCCCGAATGCAGGATGAGTAAAGCCCTCCTGCAAACCAATCAAAAACACAGTCGTGACCATGACAGTTGTGTGCGTGCTGGGAAATCCGCCGTTCCCGACCATTTCTTTGGCCCGGGACCCAAAACGGAGGTAATTAATCAAAAATTTGGTTATTCCGGACACGAGCCAGCCGATAAACGGCGCTAGCGCATATAACATGAGAAAACTCCTCTACGTGATGATTACGATTGAGAAATGACGACGACGCCTACGACGATAATCGCCAGGCCGGCAATACGTGTAAGGGACAACGGTTCGTTGAAGATCAAGAAGGACAGCACAGCTACCAATACGTATCCGAGTGCTGCCATGGGATAAGCATAGGAGAGCTGCACCTTTTCGAGCGCAGCAATCCAGATAAACGCAGAAAGTCCGTAAAGCGCAAGTCCCACCATAATCGGCAGGTTCGTGAAATAGTGCAGGAACTTCAGTAGCAGCATGTCATTGTTGCTGGTGAGCGAGGATGCGCCCATCTTCATCGCGACTTGTCCACACGCACTGAGGATCACAGAAATGATGATGAGAACAATTGATGGCATAGTTTGATCCACAACCTATCTGAGCAAGTAACTTCATGTACAAAACAATTTCAAAAATTTGGCTTTTCAGCACCGAGAAGATGGCGAGAACCGAACGAAGGAGGAGCGCAGTGTAGGTAATCTACATGAGCACCGGACTTCGGAGGTGAACGCCATATTCGATGTCGAAATAGCTTTCTAGACTACTTCGTGATCAAAAGACAACTTTTTGAACTTCCTTACTTCCTTATTTCAATTCAAATACGTAAATAATCCCGGCTACCATAACAACATACAGGAACACCGTAATGAGAATCGGCTTGTCCTGCAACAAAACTTTTTCCGGACTGCCGCCCTGTCCTGCAACGGTGATCAAATACAGGTAACGGAAAATACCAAAGATCACGAGCGGAATGGTCCACATCAAGTGAATCGTGCGTCCCGATGTAAAAGTGAACAAGGAATAGCTGATGATTGTCATGGTCGTCACAATCGTATTCAACTGATTCAACAACTCGGACGAATAACTGTCGAGCACTTTGCGATGCGTTCCTTTATCTTGCTGCAACAAGATCAACTCGTGGCGACGTTTGCTGATGGCCAAAAACAGCGCGAGCAGCATCGTGCAGAGCAGAAACCACGGCGTGAACGGTGTTTGGATCATCAGACTTCCACCGATGGCACGCAAAACAAAACCGGCAGAGATAATCATGACGTCCAGAATGACCACATGCTTCAGCTTCAGCGAATAAGCGACGTTGAGCACAAAGTAAACCAGCAGTACGAGCGCGAATAATCGGTCAAAGTAATAAGCACTAAACAGGGATCCTAATAACAAAAACACACCGAATGCTAATGCGAGGGCTGGCGGCAATGCACCAGAAGCCATGGGCCGGAACTGTTTTTCCGGGTGATTTCGGTCATTTTTGATATCGACAAAATCATTGAGGATATACACACAGCCGGATACAAAACAAAACAGCAGGAAGGCCAGCACTGATTTTCCAATGACATCCGGACTTACTTTGTGCAAGGAAAATAGCAAGGCAGCAAAGACAAGCAAGTTTTTCGTCCATTGATGTGGACGAAGCTGCTTCACTAATAGGTAGACCATATTTTGTCGAACGCGTGGCGTTGTTTTGACGTCAACTTTAACAGAATTTGATGTTGCCCCCATATCTAACCCCTATCCTAATATCGAATCTTGTACCTTCTAATGACGGAAAATGTAAAAAGAAGGTTACACCTGTAATATGGTAACATAACTTCCTCCATAAAAATTTAAGGATACCAGAAAAAATGTGAACTTGCGAGAAAGAATGATTGTCAAAAATAATAGCGGGGTTTATAAGAAAACGCAGCCCTCGTGATGGAGCTGCGTTTTTCAGGTTTTCTCTTTTTAATTCACTCGTGGAATAGGAGTGGCGGCTTTTTTTCGAGAATACAGGAACAAATTGAAAAGAACGATCACGAGTACGATCAATTGCGGGATCGTCGTTTCCCAGCTCGCGTAAATGCCGAGAGTCGGTGCGTACAACAAGTAATCGCTGCTGTGTGCAGATAAGCTTCCCGTCACCTGCAAAGCGTGGATGCTGACGCCGACGAATTTAAATGCCATGTAGTAGAGCAATAGGCTGGCAACAAAAAAGAACGGACGCACCGGAATGCGTGCACTGAGCTTGATGATGACAAAGCCAATCACGGCCAAGACGACAAGCGCACTCAAAATGCCGATCATTAGGTCTGTCATGGAGATTGTAGCGGCCATTCCCATATAAAAGATAATCGTTTCTGCCCCTTCGCGGGCGACAGCGAGAAACGCGGTAAATGAGAGTGACCACAGAGCTCCTGTTGCCAAAGAAGAGCCGATAGATTTCTCGACAAATTGATTCCATGCCTGCAAATTGGACTTCTTATGCAACCAGGCACCGATCGTCACCATAAAGAAGACGGCAACCAGTCCGGTTACTCCCTCAATCGTTTCTCGCGAGTTGCCTGTGGACAGGTTGGAGAAGACGACACTGAGGATGACGGCAAGAATAGCGGAAACTACAATCCCGGCAATTGACCCAGACCAGATCCATTTGCGCTTGTCGGCATTGCCTGACTTGTTCAGGACAGTAAGGAGAGAGACGATGATCAAGATAGCCTCGAGTCCTTCGCGGAACAAGATGAGTCCCGCATCCCACGCGGTGTATGAGGACGCTGTCGCAAATGGCGCAAGCTCTGTCTTCATTTCCGCAAGATTAGCGGACGCCTTTTCCCATTGCGGGGGATTGGACAGGATGAGTGTCGGGACGGCGACCATCTTGGCTTCGATACTGCTGTAGGTAGCAGGCGATTTGGTCATGACTACGCCTTCTACAGAGGGCCAAGAGGTGATAAAGGTCTCCATTTTGTCCGAAGCAGCGTTTGCGTCGTGATTGGCGATATCGGTTTCTACCGATGCAAGGAGTGCCAGTAGAGACGAGATGGTGGGCTGCTCGGAAGAAGGACTCGCAGCGTCCTGTTTGACTGCCTTTCCTGACAAATAATTGTCCACGGTAGTAATGAGTGCCTGTACTTTCTCTGCGCTCTTTTTAGGATCGGGTGGTTCTGTGTTCAGGGCAATGCGCGCACCGCTGATTTTGATTTCCATTTCCCCGTAGACGGCGGCATTTTCCGTTCGAACAAGACCCTCTGCCTTGTACCAGCCGGCGACGAAGCTGTTGTATGATTGCTTGGCTTTTGTGAGATCGCCTTCCGTGATGGCTGTCATGCTGTTTTGCAAGAGCGGTAGCAATGCCGCAATTTGCTTGTGTGCGCGTTCTTTTGGCTGACCGCCTTCTTCTTTGGACGAAACGTAACGATCTGTTGCTTTTGCCAAAGTGGAGATAGCTGCTTTTGCAGTGTCGGGATTCGCCTTTGCTTGAGCAAGGGCTTTTTCTGCTTCCGCGATTGCTTGCGTCAAAGCTTGTGCATCTGCCGAGGTTTCTTCCGAATTGCCCTCCCAGACGCTCTTCATACCGCTGATCGCTTTCGCTGCTTCTTCCCAGTTGTTATCCCCACTGCTAATCAAGGCATCGCTAGAGAGGGCGATCATTTGCTTGAGTTGCTCTGGCACCAGCGGCGCGGCTACAGCGGCAGACAGAGCAGATGTCCATAGCAGCATGCATGTACAAAGGATAAACAGGTAGCGTTTCAAGGTGTTCACTCCATCCCAGGTAGTTGGTTAAAATAGCGTGTCCCCGATGTATCCGCCCTCACTTGCACCAGGTAGACAGGCGTACAAACCACTGCCGACATGGGTGATATATTCATTGAGCAGGTCGACAGATGCGAGCTTTTGTTGCATCGGAATGAATTGCTTGCGTGGATCACGATTGAAGCAAATGAACAACAGCCCAGCATCGAGCTGACCAGTCTTAAGGTCCATTCCACTTGAATAAGAGTATCCGCGCCGCAAAATTTTCACTTTGCCCTCCATATGGGCCAGGGCGGTATGGGAATTCACAGGAATAACGGGTTTACCCTTGGCATCCTTTCGATCCAGCTCCAGCTCGTCGAACTCATTTGCTTTGCCAAGAGGAGCTCCGGTTAAACGGTGACGACCAAATGTATTCTCCTGATCGGTGAGGGTGGAGCGATCCCACACCTCGATCCGCATGCGGATTCGACGCATGACCATGTAGCTTCCGCCTGCCATCCACGCGGGACTTTCAGCCGTGTTAGCCCAGACGACTTCATTTGCGGTAGCAGGATCGTTCACCGGTGGATTGTTCGTGCCATCCTTGAAGCCCAGCAGATTTCGTGGTGTCGAGCCAGTCGGGTCGGATGCGCTGGTACGCTGGAAGCCTTCTTGCAGCCAGTGGAGGACAGCTTTGCCTCGAGCGATCCGGGCCAAATTCCGCAGGGCATGGAAGGCGACCTGCGGATCGTTGGCACAGACCTGTACGACAATATCGCCACCCGACCATTCCTTTCGCATTTCATCGCTGTTGAAGCGAGGTAAATCGACCAAAGGAGCTGGGCGTTTGGATGCGAGACCAAAGCGCTCGTCAAAGAAAGAAGCGCCAAGTCCAAATGTGATCGTCAATTTCATTGGGCGAAGGCCCATGGCTTCTCCCGTGTCGACAGGAGGAAGAAGGGCGTGATCGCTCTCCTCATCGACGCTTTTGCCAGCAGTCATGCGTGCTGCTGCCTGCGTCCAGCTTTGAAACAAGCTGCGGACATCCCCTAGCGAGGTCGTTGTCAAATCAAAAGCACCCATGCAGATAAAATCCTGCATAGGTGTAATGATCCCGGACTGATGCTTGCCATAAAAGGGAATGACCTCATCTGCACCGGTCGGAGTGGCACTCGTCTGCTCATTTTTAGGAGAGGAGGGCATAAGGGTATTAACCCCAGTCGCTCCTAACAGCAGTCCAATCCCCCCGACACCAGCCAACTTCAGAGCTTCTCGACGTGTGAATTTGTTCGATGTGGTGTTTTCGAGATGCTTGTCATTCATCTTGTTAGCCTCCTACGATCTTACCCATTTTGGATAAAGGCTCAGCCAATGCATCGAGGGACTGACTCAGCTTTTTCACTTGGTCTTCCTTCAATTCGGTGTATAGCACATAGCCGTCGCCTTTGCGGTATGGTGCGAGGGCTTTGTCCAAATCAGCAAAGCGAGCTTCAATTTCAGTTGCAAGAGCAGCGTCTTTTTCCGTAACAGCAGGCTTCAATACTTTGTAAATTTCGTGAGCGCCTTCCACGTTCGCAGCGAAATCGTACAAATCTGTGTGGGAATAGCGTTCTTCCTCACCAGTCACCTTGCTCGACGATACCTCATTCAAGAGCTCTACCGAACCCGTTACCAGCATAGGCACATCGATTTCGACGCTCTCTACCTTCACGCGGAGCTGCTTCACATCTTGCAGCAGTTGATCCGCCACTTTACCTTGGTCAGCAACCGATTTGGTTTCCCAGAGAGCTTTTTCCAATTTGTGATAGCCGCGCCATTCGTTATCAGGCACATCGCCTTCGCGGGCATCGATCCAAGGGTCAAAATCGCCGAGAGATTCAGCGATAGGCTCGATTTTCTCAAAGTAAGCACGGGCTGGAGCATACTCCTTTTTCGCTTTCTCCATATCGCCTGCTTTGACGGCGTTGGTAAAGCTCTCTGTTGCTTTTACGAATTGGTCGGTTTGGTCAACGACCCATTTTCGATATTGATCAATAGAGGCTTGCAGCTCAGGAGAAGGAGTAGTGCTCGCTGTCGCAGACTGATCAGCAGCGGCAGGCTTGTCAGGCTGCGCAGCTTCTGGTTTTTTCTCTTCGGTTTGTGTTTGTGCGTTTCCGCAAGCAGCGAGCAAGGAAGAGCCGAGAACAACTGCCACGAGTGGATAACTCCATTTTTGTATCATGAAAAGACATCCCTTCATATGATATAAGTGTATAATTATAAGATTATATTCCGATAATGAATATCATTATCATCCACAAAGAATTTTACTCTTTCTTAGACAGTTTGCAATCTTTTTTTGGCTAACTACCAATGGTTAGTTTTGGTGTTGTTCACATAAAACCAAAAATAGCTCAACAATCCCTTAACAATGACCTGTTATGATCGAGCTATCAACCAAATGAATAACGTCTGTAAGTGGGTCGAGACGTGGAGAAAGCCCTCATACAGCAATAGATTTGAAAAAGACCGTTCGATCGGTTTGTTTCTTTGTGCTATTGCCGTGTATGAGGGCTTTTTGTGTTTTCGAATGAAAGGAGCGAGCAGGGGATTTGCTAGATACAGATAGGTACGAAGCGTATTTTTTTGATTTGGATGGAACGATTTTTCTCGGGAATGAACTGCTTCCTGGGGTGGAAAAGACACTTGCCACGCTGCGGGAGAAGCAGAAGAAAATCATGTTTTTGACCAATACGACGGTACAGACAAGAACAGCTTGTCAAACTCGCCTCCAGAAGCTCGGATTGGCTGCCGGGCGGGAAGAAATCATGACGGCTGCCTACGCAGCGGGATTGTATCTTCAAGAATATGCGGAGCAAGCGCGTGTTCTGATCGTTGGAGAGCCTGCATTGGAGGAAGAGATTGCGAGCTTTCATATAAAGCAGGTGCAAGATGCGGAGGAAGCTACGCATGTATTGGTTGGAATGGACCGTGGATTTACGTATGAAAAGCTGCAACAGGCTGCTTACGCTGTACGAAAGGGAGCCCTCCTGATCGTAGCGAACCCCGATCCGGTATGTCCGGTGCCAGGGGGGGCCATTCCTGATACATGGGCGTTGGCGAGAGCGATTGAAACGGCTGGTGGAGCCTCTGTCTGGGCGATGACTGGCAAGCCGTCTCGGTACTACGCCGAGCAGGTTTTTCAACAGCTTCAAGTACAGCCGGAAAGATGCGTCATGGTGGGCGATCGTTTGGAGACAGATATTTTACTTGGAAAAAACAGCGGCATGAAAACGGCGCTGGTCATGACGGGTGTGACGACCAGCCGCGAACTGGAATCCACAGAGATTCAGCCAGATTACATCCTTCCGACGATGGAAGCCATGGTGCAAGTCGAGTAGGAAAACGAGGAGGCAAGGGAGATGGAGTTGGGAAGAAGCAGCAAAAAGTGGTTGTGGTCACTAATGGCAGCAAGTCTGGTGACAGGCAGTATGCCGTCCGTAATGGCGCAAAGCGCGGTGAGCAAAACCCTGCTCATCACAGAAGTTGTCAATGATCCTCTTTTTGATGAAAGCACAGGCGAGTTTATCGAAATCACCAATATCTCTAACGATTCGATTGATTTGAGTGGATACATGATCGGTGACGAGGAAAAGCGTGGCGGAAATGAAGGGATGCATGCGTTTCCGGAAGGCACCATGATTGAGCCTTACCAGACGATTGTCATTTCCCGCTATGCAGACGGAATCGTGGAACGCCACGGCGTCACGCCAGATTTTGAATTGTTCGATTCCATGGAGGACGTCCCTGAGCTATTGCCGACGGATTGGGCGACAGGCAGCATTTATTTGGCCAATGGCGGCGACCACGTCATTTTGATGGACCCTGCGTACAATGTGGTGGATTCGATGGCTTATATGGATGCGAAGGTTCCGGGAGTCATCTCTCATCCGGGAGTAGCTGGCGGACACTCGATGGAACGCCTGACAGAAAAGGATACGAATGATGCTTCAAAAGATTTTGTTGATCAGCCCAAGCCAACCCCTGGTGAGCTGTTGTTTGGACCGAATGCCCAAAAAGACAAGATTCCGGTCTCTGATCTAAAAGACGACGTGCTGATTGTCCCTGAACCTAAGACGGGCATTGTCCTTCCGCCGACGGTGATTGCCATGTACGACAAGAAGTCCGAGCTCGATACGATTCTGGATGCAGAAGCGTCTTCCATTTTTATTCCGGTGAAAAAATCCGGGAAGAACGGAGTCGTCACCCAGGACGGCACATCGCTGGACGAGGTACTGGAGCAGATCAAGGGCAAGGCGATCCCGGTGATTCATATCGAGGACAAGAAATTGGTAGCCGAGGTCGATCGCCTGCTCCAGAAAGAGAATCTCACTGATGTGCACATTGTGTCTTCCCGACCGGAAATTGTCCAAGAGATGCGGGAGAAAAACAATGAATACCGTGGTGCCCTCGTGTATATCGACGGCAAGCTGAACGAAAAGAAGCAAAAGGAGCTCGTACGCTCAGCCAGGAGCAGTCGTTCTAATGTGATCGTTCTCTCGCAAACTGCCATGACGGAGGATGTCATTCGTTACTTCCGCAATCGCGGGTTGTCCGTGTGGGGAATTAATCGGGCGAACAAGAGCCAAGCGAGTGAAATGATCGAGATGGGGGTGGCGGGGGTTGTCTCACACGATCCAAAAGAGGTGCATGAGCTGCTTGCTGCTTACCCAGAGAAAAGCATCACGCAACCTCCGATGGTCATGGCGCATCGAGGTATCCCTTCCTTAAAACCGGAAAACACGATGTACGCCTTTGAAGAAGCAATGAAGCTGGGTGTGGAAATCATCGAGACAGACGTCCACAAAACAAAGGATGGCCACCTTGTCCTGATCCACGATTTTGATCTGGAGCGTACCACTAACGGGACCGGGAAGGTAAAGGATTTCACCCTGAAGGAACTGCGCGAATTGAATGCGAACAAGCTCGATCCAGCAAATCCTTCCTGGTACCAGCCTGAAATTACCGATGCTGTCATTCCTACCATGGATGAATTGCTGGAAGCGGCCAAGGGCAAAGCGGTGGTCATTCTGGAAGCAAAGGGGATTGGGTACGAAAAGGAAATGGCGAAGGTCATCAAGGAGCACGACATGGTTGAAGATGTGATTGTCAGCAGCTTCAGCTCAGAAGTATTGGAGCGTTTCGCCAAGTTCAATCCGGAACTGGGACTAGGCTTTACCTTGAGCGGAACCAAGCCAAAGGAACAGCTGGAACAGTACGCCGAAAAGCAGATAACAGACGCGGTTCAACTGAATGCCCAATACTATATCAACCATCAGATTGTCACGCCAGAGCTAATCCGCTTCGCCAAGCATCGGGGAATCATTTTGACCGTGTATACAGTCAACGAGGAAGCAGATATGAAGCGGGCAACCGAGGCGGGAGTCGGGGGAATTATTACCGACTATGCACAAAAACTTTACAATACCCAAATATTACCTTAGTAAGCAATTGGTAGAGTCGAGGGATACGTAAAAAACAGCGAGAGATTCAGGGGGGAAAGTCGTGGCTGAAGTGGAATTGCGGCGCATTTCCAAGATGTATGGGGGCCAGAAGGTAGTCAATGAAGTGAGTACTCGTATTCTGCCAGGAGAGTTTTTCGTGCTGGTAGGGCCTTCTGGTTGTGGGAAATCAACCACACTGCGCATGATTGCCGGGCTGGAGGAGATCAGCACGGGAGAGCTGTTGATTGGCGGCAAGCCGATGAATCAAGTCCCTCCGAGCGGGCGAAACATCTCCATGGTCTTTCAAAATTACGCACTTTATCCGCATTTGACGGTAAAAGATAATATTTTATTTGGTTTGCAGGTGCGAAAGGTAGACAAAGCAGAGCAGGGCAAGCGGTTGGAGCGTGTAGCAGAGATGCTGGGCATCGGGCATCTGTTGCAACGCAAGCCGAAGGAATTATCCGGGGGACAACGACAGCGTGTTGCACTCGGACGGGCCATCGTCAGTCAGCACCCTATCTGCCTCATGGACGAGCCTTTGTCCAATCTGGATGCCAAGCTGCGCGGGCACATGCGCACGGAAATTCGTCGCTTGCAGCAAGAGCTGGGCATCACGATGATTTACGTTACGCATGATCAGGTGGAAGCGATGACAATGGCAGACCGCATGATGGTCCTGCGTGACGGCGAGGTTCAGCAAGTCGGAAAACCGCTCGATGTCTACAATCATCCAGCCAATTTGTTCGTGGCGGAGTTTACGGGGGCACCCCCGATGAATACGGTTCCTGCCATTTGGCGGGCAGGCGATCAGGCAGGGATTGAGCTGGCAGGTCAGCAGTTTTTACCGCTCCCTATGTTTCACGGTATCAAGGACCAGACCCCGGTCGTTCTCGGTTTGCGTCCAGAGTCACTTCAACCCGCCCTTGAAGGGCAATCTGTCGATGCTTCCTTCCAGTTCCCTGTCACCGTACAAGGAGTAGAGATTCTCGGTTCTGAGACCATTGTGGAATTCACCGTGGGAGACAAGCTGTGGAAGGCCAAATGGAACGGGCAATGGCACTGCAAAAGAGGCGAAACCATGCATGTTCGTTTTGATCCAGCTCAGGTGAACGTGTTTGATGGAGAAACCGGAAAAAATCTAGCGGTTACGACCAATTGAGAAAAGAAAAGGGAGAGGTACTGCGATGCGTAAAGTTGTCAAAAGCTTATTTGCGGTCGTTATGAGTATGAGTCTGATCACGGGTTGCTCCAGTGGCAATTCTTCGTCTACGAACAACGCGGCGCAAGGAGCCAATTCGTCTGGCAAAACAGAGCTGTCCTTCTATTATCCAGTTGCGGTTGGCGGTCCTTTAACCAAGATCGTGGACGGAATGGCAGAAGAATTTAACAAAGAAAATCCAGATATCAAAGTCAAGCCAGTCTATACGGGCAGTTATCAGGATACAACGACAAAAGTGCAGGCGGCTGTACAGGGCAAGACTCCTCCCGACGTAGCAGTGATGCTCTCTACTGAGCTGCATACGATGATGGACATGGATGCAATCCTGCCGTTGGACGACTTCATTGCCAAGGATGGCGGCAGCGAATACGTCAATGATTTCTTCCCGGGCTTCTTGGCGAATTCCCAAGTAGATGGCAAGACATACAGCATTCCGTTCCAGCGCAGCACCATCGTGCTCTATTACAACAAAGACGCGTTCAAGGAAGTCGGTCTTGATCCGGAAAAACCGCCGACATCCTGGGATGAGCTGGTTCAGTACGCTGCCAAGTTGAAAAAGGATGGACGCTACGGCGTCGAGATTCCTTCCTCGAGCTTTACGTATTGGATGTTCCAAGCGCTGGCTCTGCAAAACGGCAAGAACTTGATGTCCGAAGATGGGAAAAAAGTGTTCTTGGATACGCCAGAAAATGTAGAAGCTCTGCAATTTTGGGTAGATTTGTCCAAAAAGCATCAAGTCATGCCTGAAGGCGTCAACGAGTGGGCGACTGTGCCTTCTGATTTCTTGGAAGGCAAAACGGCGATGATGTTCCATACGACAGGGAATCTGACGAACGTGAAGAAAAGCGCGAAGTTTGATTTTGGCGTAGCGTTTTTGCCAGCGAAAAAGAACTACGGTAGCCCAACAGGTGGCGGCAACTTCTACATGTTCAAAGGAACGGATGAAAAGAAACAGGCAGCGGCATGGAAGTTCATTCGCTTTATGACCGAATCTAAGCGCGCAGCTCAGTGGAGTGTCGATACTGGCTATGTTGCTACACGCAAATCTGCATACGAAGAAGAGACGATGAAGCAATACGTTAAGGACTTCCCGGCAGCAGCAGTAGCTCGTGACCAGCTGGAATACGGACATGCTGAGCTGTCTACGCACAATAACGGTAAAGTGACAAAGCTCTTGAACGACACACTGCAATCCGTGATCACTGGTCAATCTGAGCCTGCGGAAGCATTGAAAAAAGCGCAGGAAGAAGCGGACAAGATGCTGGCGCCGTTCAACAAATAATCAAGCAAGGCAATGGGGGAGCGACAATGGGGGAACTACGCGCAAAATGGAAAGTGAACATGTACGCCTGGCTCTTGCTCCTTCCCTCCCTCATCTTCCTGCTGCTGTTTACCTTCTATCCGGTTATACAAACGTTCATACTCAGTTTTCATCAAGCGGATCTGGGTTCTCCAGAGCCGTTTTTTAACGGGATAGATAATTATAAACAAATGCTGGAAGATGAAGTGTTTTGGAAGGTGTTGACCAATAATATCTGGTTTGCCATCGGAACAGTGCCGACGAGTGTGGCTCTCGCGCTGGCTATGGCTTTGTTCGCCAACAAGGCATTACGAGGGAAGAGCTTTATCCGCACGGCTTATTTTTACCCGACAGTTGTTCCGATGATTGCCGTGGCGAACATCTGGCTGTTTATTTACACACCGGAGTACGGAGCGCTTAGTCATGTGATGGAGTGGTTCGGAAAAGGCGACATGAACTGGCTCGGTGATCAGAAAAATGTGATGTGGGCGATGATCTTCATGGTCATTTGGAAGGAAGCGGGCTATTTCATGATCTTCTATTTGGCTGGGCTGCAAAACATTTCACAGGAGCTATACGAATCCGCCTCCATGGAAGGGGCATCGTCGTGGACGGTTTTTCGCCGCATTACCTTTCCACTGCTTATGCCAACCACGATGTTTGTCAGTATTATCGCTTTCACTAACTCTTTCAAGCTGGTAGACCATTTGGTGATCATGACCAAAGGCGGGCCGGATAATGCTAGCAATCTCTTGCTGTACTACATATACGAGACGGCGTTTTCCTTCTGGGATCAAGGAATGGCTTCGGCATTGACGATTGTCATGGTGGTGCTGTTGTTGCTAGTCGCTGCTTTTCAGTTTTTTGGTATGGATAAAAAGATTCATTACAACTAGGGGGGATGGCAGATGCTTCGCAAAATCACAACGGTTGGAATGTACGGCTTGGCCGTTCTCTGGTTGTTTCCTTTGCTCTGGGCGGTCTGGACTTCCTTTCGCCCGAGGGAGCTGGCGACTTCGTGGTCGTTCAGTGCAGATTTTACACTCGATAACTTTGCAAAAGTGTGGGACGCAGCGCCCTTTGACCAGTACTACATCAATACCTTTTTGATCGTGACCGGTATTTTGGTGGCGCAAATGATTACGGCTACACTGGCAGCCTATGCCTTTGCGAAGCTGCAATTTTGGGGAAAGGATGTGTTGTTTGTCCTGTTCCTGGTCCAGCTCATGGTCCCGGCAGATATCTTGATTTTCCCCAACTATAACGTTCTGCGTGACTTGTCTTTGCTGGATACCAAAATCGGCATTATGCTGCCGTACTTCGCTTCGGCCTTCGGGGTCTTTCTGTTGCGACAAACCTTCAAGACAATCCCGAACGAGCTGGAGGAGGCGGCACGGATGGAAGGCTGCTCCTGGTTCCAGATTTTGTGGCGGGTGTACGTACCACTAGCGAAGCCGACCTACATTGCTTTTGGTTTGGTCTCGGTGAGCTACCATTGGAACAACTTCATGTGGCCGCTGATTATTACGAATTCCGTGGAAAATCGTCCATTGACGGTCGGTCTGGCGATTTTTGCCCAATCGTTTGAGACGGGGGCGCAGTGGGCCGAGGTAAGTGCAGCAACGGTCATGGTGATTTTTCCTTTGTTGCTGGCATTTTTGTTGTTCCAGCGGCAGTTTATCAACAGCTTCATCCACTCCGGCGTGAAATAAGAGGGAGGGTCATGAATCATGAGAGACAAAGGCTCGTTTGCCGTATCTACCTATGCGTTATTTGATCTGTCCTTGCGTGATGCGATTGTTCAGCTTTTACAAAAAGACTGGAAGGGCATCGAGATTATGTGTGAAGAGAATCATGTCGACCTCTTAGACTGGTCCTGGGAGCAGCTGAAAGAGTTGAAGCAACAGGGAAACGAGAGAGGGATTGCTTGGTCGATTCATGCGCCGATTAGTGGCTGCAATCTGGCGGCGGATGCAGGACCAACCCGGGATCAAACGTTGGACACGATGAAGCGCTGCCTAGAGATTGCCAGCTTTCTCGACTGCACGCACGTCGTGATGCATGCAGGGGAGGTAGAAGATCGACTCGCGGAAACAGAGCGTGCCAGAGGTGTGGAAAATGTGAGTCAGGCACTCCACGTGTTGACCTCCGAGCTGTCCGCAGAGAGTAGAACCATACTGACGGTCGAGAATGTACCCCCTTATCCCAAAGTGCTGGGGTGGAGCGTCGAGGATCTCATGCGTATATGCCGTCATGTAAATTCCTCTCGCGTGGGGATCGTGTACGACGTGGGCCATGCCCATTTGATTCGTCCGGGGTATGCGATCGATGCCTTGCAGAAGGTGCTTCCTTATTTGTCCGCTCTGCACCTGAGTGATAACTTTGGCAAGCTCGACGATCATTTGGCAGTAGGGGAAGGAACGATCCCGTTCGAGCCTATCCTGTCTCTTTTAAAAGACAATGGCTTTGCGGGTCATTGGGTTGTAGAGACAAAGCAGCTTGGCTGCGCAGAGGTAAGTGTAGAACGGCTACTGAGGGCAGGAGGCAAATAACATGGACATGCAAACAATTTTGAAAACGAATCCGGTTATTGCGGCAACCGAACAGGATCGCTTGGGAGAGGCGATGGTATCCCGAGCTTGCGCGATTCTTTTGATGTACGGAAAGCTGACCAAGCTGATGGAGGAAGCCGAAACCATTCGTCAGTCGAGCAAGCCGATTTTTTTGCACACAGACCTCATGAATGGCTTGTCCAATGACAAGGAGGCTTTTCGTTTCTTGTCCACCTATATCCAACCAACAGGTATTGTCACTACCAAAGGTCCAATGATTCGCGCGGCCAAAAAGGAAGGGATGCTGACGATCCAGCGAGTCTTTTTGATCGATTCGACCTCTCTCACGACGACTATTAAAAACGTCTTGGAAAACCAGCCGGATGCGATTGAAATCATGCCGGGGATAGCGCCGTCTATTATTTCGTATATCAAGGAGCATTTGTCGCAGCCGATTATTTTGGGTGGATTGATTTGGAATATGGAACAGGTCAACGAAGCGTTGAAGAGTGGAGCAGATGCTGTTTCGTTGAGTAAGTCGGAGATGTGGAATCATATGACTGTTTAGGGGAAAGGGCAGGTGTGAAAGCACCTGTCTTTTTTCTGTGAAAAACGTCTCGACGTTTTTCATAAAGGTGGATGCGACCGCTTGCGGTCAACAAAACGGTCATGACCGTTTTGTATGTAATAAATCATTACGCCCTTCCGCCTACCATTTTATCTGGTTTGCTATCCATCCGTGTTTCTTACAGATATGTGTCCAAATGCCTACATGATTGGTAATCACACAAGAGTAATTTTATAATGTAAGTAACAAAATTCTACGATGAAGAAAATAGCAGCGAAGTGACACCCTTCAGCGTGAAAAGAGGGTAATATGGAACCAATTCAACTGATGGAAGCGGCAGAGCAATTTATCCGGACATGCTATCGTGAACTGGACAAGACGACGGACGAAACCGAGCAACGGCTGCAAGAAGTACGACAGCTGATTAACCAGCAGGGATACTATGAGCACACGGCCGAGGAGCTTCGTCATGGAGCAAAAATGGCCTGGCGCAATAGCAATCGATGTATTGGGCGATTCTTTTGGGAATCGCTAGTGGTGATAGATGAGCGGCATGTCGAAACAGAAGAGGAGATGGCGCAGGCCATGCTCCGACACATCGACTTTGCCACTAATGGCGGGAAAATTCGCCCTACCATTACGGTATTTGCACCTGCTGTAGCAGGCAGAGCTCCCATGCGCATCTGGAATGATCAACTGATTCGCTACGCGGGATACGAGACAGAGTATGGCGTACTGGGTGACCCGATTACGCTTTCGTTGACGAAGCTATGTGAGAGCCTGGGATGGCAAGGGAAAGGCACAAACTACGACGTTTTGCCGCTTGTCGTGCAAATTGGAGATCGGACGCCGCAGTTTTTTGAGATTCCTCAGGAGCTGGTCTTGGAGGTGCCGATCGTACATCCCGATTTGCCGGGCTTTGCTGATATGGAATTGAAATGGTACGGGGTTCCTATTGTTTCAAATATGCGCATGGAGATTGGCGGTATCGACTATTTGGCTGCGCCATTTAACGGCTGGTACATGGGAACGGAGATCGGTGCGCGCAATTTCGCCGACCAAGAGCGATATAACATGCTGCCAAAGGTCGCAGAGGTCATAGGGCTCGATACGAGCAGGGAAGTGACACTTTGGAGAGATAAAGCACTTATCGAGCTGAACGTAGCCGTCCTGCATTCCTTCAAGGAAAAAGGAGTATCGATTGTCGATCACCATACGGCAAGCCAGCAATTCAAACGATTTGAGGAAAGAGAAGAGAAATGTGGTCGACCCGTTACGGGTGACTGGACATGGCTGGTTCCACCGATCTCGGGTACAGCTTCACACATTTTCCATAGTCTGTACGACAACACAATCCATACGCCGAATTTCTTTTACCAGGACAAGCCGGAGCTCGGCAAAAAATAAGGTCTTCAAATGTCGCGAACATGCTTCGCGGCATTTTTTTGCGTGCGATGTCACATACAGGGTGTTATGGTGCGTTATACCAGTTGGAAGGAGGGAGAGAGTGGACACGAAACAGATAGAAGAACTCGTGGATGAGATCATTCAGGGAGCGGATGACCGCTACGCTATCATTATGAAAAGCTACCAAACGCCGATATTTCACTACTGCTATCACATCTTGGGGAATCGATGCGAAGCGGAAGATGCCACACAGGAGGTCTTCTTCAAGGCTTATCGCAACTTGAAAAAATACAGTCCAATTATGCCGTTCGCAGCTTGGCTTTATAAAATAGCCTATCACCACTGCATCGATCTCATCAGAAAAAGGAAATGGACAAAATTGTTGCCATTTTTGATGCAGGACAAAGAGTCTCAATCAGACATCGAGCGGCATATTGAAAATGTTTATTTCAGTGAGGATGTATTTCTTGCCATGCAGACACTCTCGGTAGAGGAAAGAACGCTTCTCTTGCTGCGAGGCGTGGAAGAAAAGACGTACGAGGAAATTTCCTTGATCATGAACAAAAACGCTGCGAGTCTGCGCAAAAAATTCGAGCGTACTGCATCGAAGTTCCGATCCGCTTATTCTCCTTTAGGGAAGGGAGGGTCAGCTCACGATGAGTCGAAACAAATCGCACGAGAGTATTAAGGACCTGTTTAACGACCCGCGCATCCCGCAGGAGATTGATATTAGCCATCAAGTAATGACAAAAATCAAACGAGAGAAGGAGAGATTTTTTGTGAAGTACAAGGTAAGCATTTTGGTTGCGATCGGATTAATCGCAAGTATTTCGTCGGGGTATGCTGCTGTTCAATTCTATCAGTTGAAGAGCCCGCAAGGTGAGGTGCTGTATCAAGAGAAAGATGTAAAAGAATCAGGCGCCAAAACAGTAAAAGAACCAGATCAAGAAATGGATGCCTTCTTAAATAAACGTTGGGAAATTGAGGATAATATGGAGCCAGGAACTGCCGCAGCTGTCTACATCGTTCCTCACAATCCTCAAAAACAAATCGTGACGATGACGGCTCCATTTGATTATAAGACTTTGGCTGATGTTCAACAGAAAGTGGGAGATCAGATATTCTTGCCAGAAACTTTACCGGGACGCCATGCTTTTTTGGATGCCCGACTCGAGTTTGGCATCAAGAACGAATATGACAAAGCTGCCTTGTATCAGCAGGCGGAAAAAGAGAAGAAAGAATACGTCATGCAGCCGTTGGCATGGACAAATGAATTGGAGTATCTGTATGCGACATATCAGTTTGGAAAAAGCTATATTAATTTGAACATCACAAATTATGAGGGAGTAGAAGAAAGTACAACTTATGTAGCCAATCTGGATCAACAGAAAAAAGAGGTAGTCAAAGTAGGGCAAATCGAGGTGCTCTATACAGAGGAAGCCAAAAAAGACCGGACTGACAAGAGCATCATGTGGGTGATGGAGTACGCTGGCAAGAAGATGCAGTACGAAGTAGTCGCGACTGGGGATGTATTGACTAAAGGAAACATCAGCGAGTTTGTAAATGCCATGATGCCAAAAAAATAAAGCTACCAATGTCGCGAACATGCTTCGCGGCATTTTTTTGTGACGGAACATCACTAGAAAAAGTACTGGCGATGAACCCTGATTTACTTATCGTGTTTGAAGGGGATCAGAATATCGAGCAGTTTACCAAAATAGCTCCAACGGTAGTGATTCCATACGCTAAGAAGTCAATCCGCGAAGAAAAGGCTTGTCGACAGTAAAAAATAACAGCGTAGAAGAAAAACCCCCGAAACACATGTAGCAAGTATGCTCTGCTACAAGTATTCGGGGGTAATTTATTTAGCGGTTGTAATAGCTGCTAAGAGCTGGGAGCAGACCCAATGGATTTTTCCGCAAATCCTTGGCACTAAAGAAAATGCTGCCTTGAACCTGAGGAACCATCGCGTTGAAATTCAACTGGTTGATAATCTCCTGGGCACTCTGCCAGCCAGCTTCGGCCGTTCCCAGCTTGTATGGCGAATGACCGATGTAGAGCTTGACGTTCGTGCCTTGTACTTCGTTTGCCCACCAAGTAACGAGCTTGTCGTATTGGGCAGGGGCGAAGGAAAAGCTCCAATAAATTTGCGGAGTCACATAATCAATCCATCCTTGTTGAATCCACGTGCGCACATCGGCAAACATGTGGTCATAAGCAGTAACGCCAGCTTTTGTATCGGAGCCGGTCGGATCGACGTTGCTGTTGCGCCATACACCGAATGGACTGATCCCGAACTGAACGTGAGGCTTGACGCTCTTGATAGACTGATTCATTTGTTGAACAAACTGATTGATATTATCGCGGCGCCAGTCTGCTTTGGACACGATTTTTTTGCTGTTGTAAGCCTTGAATGCTGCATCGTCTGCAAAGGCGACATTGGAAGGATAGAAATAATCATCCAAATGGACACCATCGATGTCATAGCGTTGTACGACTTCCATTACTTCATTAATAATTTGCTGACGTGCTGCGGGAACACCCGGATTGATGTAAAGCTTTTTGTTGGCATTCACAATCCAGTCAGGATGCTGCTTGATCACGTGATTCGCTGGCAATTGGTCTGTTTTTGCATCTGTAGTGGCACGGAACGGGTTGAACCAAGCATGGAATTGCATCCCGCGTCTATGCGTTTCTTGTACCATAAAGGCAAGCGGGTCGTAGCCAGGATCTTTCCCTGGAGTTCCCGTCAAAAATCTCGACCATGGAGTGAGTGTAGAAGGATACAGTGCATCTCCAGATGGGCGAACTTGCACGAAAGCAGCGTTCATTCCCATGGCTTGCAGCTCATCGAGCAGCTGTATGTATTCTTGTTGCTGCTTTGCTGGATTTCCGTATGAACCGGAAGAAGGCCAGTCCAAGTTGTAGACCGTAGATATCCATACCCCGTGCAAATTTCCATTTGTCACGACAGGTGTGCCTGGTTCCATCGCGCCGTTTCCACTCAATATATCCTGTGGTGGCGGAGTCATGGTAGCGACGTTGCCGCTTTGCAGGCGGATGGTTCTTGTTTTGTCTTCCCAGTTTACCGCAAGGCCCAACTGCTCAGAGACAAAACGCAGCGGAACCATAATTCTCCCTTGTTTGTTCTGAACGGAAGCATCGAGTGGGATGCTGTTGTTGTTCACGCGAGCGTTCTTTTGATTAACCGTCAGCGACAACAAGGTATCTTGCTTACTGATCGTTGCAGTTTGAGACTTTGGCTCCCAATTTACTTCGGCTCCCAGATTTTCACCGATCACCCGCATTGGAACCATCGTTACATCTGCTTTTGGAACAATGTACGGAGCGACGTCACTTTTGATTTGTTGCCCGTCCAAATAGATGCTGATGCCAGAGGATGTCTGCGCAGCCTGCACGGATATCCCCATCGTTGGAATACATAGTACGAACATTAGCAAAAGCATAAACCACTTGCGTACCTTCATTTTTGCCAATCCTCCGACAAGTATAGATTTGCTTACTACATTAGCCAATTCGTTAGACGCTTTATTATATCGCTTTGTTACGCTCAAGTGGGAAGATTATTGTAACGATTCGCTCCATTTCGGTGAAAAATGATGAGACTCATCGAAGCAAGGGAACCTCCCAAGCTTCACTGGCATAGGCAAAAGCATATGTTGTTTTCCTTCTGGTCATGGGACAAAAGAGAGGGAAAGGAGTGCAAGCATGAGTTCTTTTCTTGCGCCAAAGGCACCGATTGTTTTTGTTCCGGGGCTGTTTGGGTCGATGAGTGATCAAATTATTCCGGGTACTGGTGACTGGGGCTTCGGGTTTGCTCGAACGGCTTACGAGCCATTTATCCGTTTGCTTGGAAAAATGGGTTACCCCCTCAATGAACAATTGTTTGTAGCTTTTTATGATTGGCGAAGGCAGATCGATATTTCAGCCGAGCGCTTTTTACTGCCTGTCATCGAGCGAGCGAAGCAAACGACTGGTGCCCCTTGTGTCAATCTCATTTGCCATAGCATGGGGGGCCTTGTTGCTAGAGCCTATGTCCAGGGTGAATTTTATCAAAACGATGTGGATCAACTGCTCATCTTTGCGACTCCTAACGCAGGATCGCCTGTTGCCTACAGCTATTGGGCAGGAGGGAAGCTGCCGCGCTCTGTTTCTGGCAAAAGAAATGTCGTGGAGCTATACATGAGTGTATATCTGGCCTATTTGGAGCAAAGCATCCCTTTTCATCGCATACAAGCTATTCACAGACACTTTCCCAGTCTCCTTGATCTTACTCCGTCAGCAGCATATGGCGATTATTTGTTGGAGAAAAAACAGGGAGTAGAAGCCTTTGTGCCTTATAAACAGATGGTCGTGAAAAATCAATACATGGACAATTTGAACGCAACGATGGGGATTATCGCAGCCCGCAATATTCGCGTCACGCTGGTAGCTGGTATCGGACATGAAACGATTCATTACCTGCGAACAGTCCCTTCGCTATCTCCCGATAAATGGGTCGATGGAAGAGTAGTGGGCTCGATCAATAGTGATGCTGGGGATGGGAGTGTCATGGCGAACAGTGTATTTGCACTAGAAGGGGAGCGTTATTACGTAGAGGCTACACATCTGGAGATTTTGTATAAAAGTGAACCGCTTCTCCGGCAATTGCTAGAGTAGGGGAAAAAAGAGGACCAAGCCGGGAAGATCCCTGGACTCGGTCCTTTCTTTAGATGAACTACGCCTTCTTATTTCTGCGATACATGATCGAAATACCGATCAAGATCGAAACGATACCTGCAACGATAGGGAGTGGGTTCGCTTGCTCTCCCGTTTGAGGCAATACTTTACCTGTTGATGGAGATGCGTTACTGGTTTCCAGGACGTTGGAGTTATTAGCAGCTCCCGAATCGTTCGGTTTGGTCGTATTTCCTGTTTGATTCGACTCTCCTGAAGTGTTGTTGTTTGCATCAGGAGTGCCAGGTTGATCCGAGTTCCCAGGTTGGTCTGGGTTTTCGGATTGGTCTGGGTTTTCGGATTGGTCTGGGTTACCAGGCTGGTCTGGGTTCCCAGGTTGGTCTGGGTTTCCAGGTTGGTCTGGTTTGCTAGGTTGATCCGGTTTGCTAGGTTTACCTGGTTTGTCTGGTTTATCCGGTTTGTCTGGTCTATCCGGCTTCTCTGGCTTCTCTGGTTTTTCCGGTTCGGGCTCTGGTTTTGGTTCTGGTTCTGGTTCAGGCTCTGGCTTCGGTTCTGGCTTTTCGGGCTCCGGTTCAGGTTTTGGCTCAGGATTTCCGCCACCACCACCACCACCGCCGCCGCTTGGAAGCACATCGTTTTCAGCAGTGACCAACACATGGTCGCCAGCTACTTGGTTTCTTTTAATCTCGAATTCGATTGGCTTGCTGCTTTTTACATAACCAGCAGGTGCTTTCGTCTCGATAAACTCATATTTGCCCGGATTCAGTCCTTCGACAATCAGCTCTCCGTTGCCATCTGTTGTCAGCTTGGTAAGCTCCTGACCGTTCATATCTTTGGCTACCTGACCATTTTCATCTCGGAGCGTAAATTCAGCTCCTTTGAGCTTATGATTTGGGTATCCTGTTCTTACTTTGGTCAGTTTCACAGACCCTGGGTTCAATCTGTTGGTCAACGTAAGAGAGGCAATGCCTTCCTCTGTCACTTCGAATTTCAGTGGTTCAGCAAGCTCATAATCAGCAAGGGCTTTTGTTTCCACGAGCTGGTAGAATCCTGCTTTCAGGTTTTCGAGGAGAAGGATACCGTTCTTATCCGTTGTGAGTCCACTTTGCAGTATTTTCCCGTCAGCATCTTGAAGCTCAAAGGTTACGCCAGGAAGTGGCTCTTTGGTGTAGTGGTCCACTTTCAACAATTGAACGGACCCGATCTTTTTGGCGTTCTTTTTCGTAAGGGTTACAATTTCTGTCTGGTTGGAGGCAATTTTGAATGAAATCGGAGTCGCATCCAGCTTGTATCCCTTCGGAGCTTTCGTTTCGACTAGCTGATAGTTTCCTTCTGCCAGATCGCCTTTGGAGACTTTTCCGTCAGGGCCGGTTGTCAGCTCAGCGATCGTTTCGAATGCTCCGCCTCTTTCAACCTGCAGATTGAAGACAGCGCCTTCCAGTGCTTTGCCAGCATTCTCCGCGTCAACTTTGGTTAACTCAAATCCTTGACGGAGCAGCTTGTTGTCGATGGTCATTTCGATTGTAACTGGAATAGCAGGGTCAGCACCTGCAGGAGCTTTTAACGTAATGTCTTTTCCGTTTCTGTACTCGTCTGCGATGACGTAGCCAACAGGAGCGGATAATTCTTTTAACTTGTACGCTTTAAATTTGTAGCCTTTGAAAGTAGCAATGCCATTTTCATCGGTCACGACTGTTTCCAGCAAGGTTTTCCCTGCCTTGTCGTAGAGACCAAACGTGGCGCCTGCCAATGCTTTTTTCGTATCTGCGTCTGTTTTGATGATTTTCAAGTCGCCTTTACCAGGCGTGCCGGCTCCGCCACCAGCACCGGACAAGCTGACTTTGACACCTTCTTGTCCATCTTTCCCTTTACCTACAACTGTTTTCCCTGCAAAAGAGGCTTCGTTTTTGATGACCTCTCCATGATCAGCATTGATAAAGGAACGGTACTCCAGGATGTAGGCAGTGTGCAGGTCGTTTTTAAAAGTCAGTTTAAAGGTGTTGCCGACTACTTCTAATGTGTAGTTCTCAGAAGTCACTTCTTTTCCGATAGTCAGGGCACCGGATTCAGAGACAGTTGTCGTAAAGAGCTTGAAGGAGTCTTTCATCAGAATTTGATTGCTGGACAGCGTATCGGTCAATGCAGCACCTGCCGAAATGTACGACTGGCTCGGATTGATTTTTACTGTCCATGTTGCATACTCTGAATCTGCTCCTGTACCTTGTGCGCCTGTTTTGAGGACGTACTGCCCACCGTATGTCGGTCTGACGGTCGTCTTGCCTTTATAGAGTGGAGTGCCAGTTATGTCACTATCATGCATAGTGGCATTGTTTTCGTACACTTCTCCGACAGGCAGATCAGCCAAACTGGTTGTGTACGTGATGCGATAGGCCGAGTCGATCTCGCCAAGATGCAGCTCAAAACCGTTGGTTAATGGGTCGAATTTGATAGGAACAACTGGTCCTTCGACCACTTTCACACCGTCTGCTCCACCTGTAAGCAGCAACTTATGCACGCGTAACGAGTCCTTCACAAAAGTTTGTTCTCCGGTATAAAAATCCCGAATGATCGCGTTGTTAATCTTGTGAAGGTTATAGTTCACATCGATTGTCCACGTGATTTCTTTTGTGCGGGCGTCGTATTTACCTGTTTTGTTGCCGTTATTGCTGGTGTAGCTGTCTGGTTTAACAGTAGCGGATTTCGTGATAGGGTCTTGTGCTTTCCCATTTTCCTTCCAGTTCAGTTCAGCCTTGTTTTTGTACGCGGATGGACGGTCCTTGGAAGTAGGATCGAACTTCGTCAGGTACGTAATTACAAGGGCTTTTGTGACTGGTTTGTGGAAGGTGATCTTGAGTCCATCCTCGTACTTTGGATTCGGAGAGATGCTGTAGTCTTTGTCAGGACCTTCTTCCAAATCCTTTGTCCAATCGTTGATTTTTACTTTGTCAGGAAGAAGAGTCAGCCCTTGACCCGCATAACTGTCAGTAATGACGACTTCATCCATCACCTGATTGTCCTCGTTTAGACTCAGCGTCCATTCGATCGTTTTATTCAGGTAATCAACTTTTTCTTTTTTGGCGTTTTTCCAGAAGATTGCTTGCGTGATCTCTTTGGATGCATCTTTTTTGGTTCCGTCGTAGATCTCTACTTCATTTTTCACGAGGTAGCTGTCTTGGTGGACCCGATTTTTAGCTTTGGTTTTGTAGGTGATTTCGTAAGCAGCCGATACGTCATGATCAAACTCCAAGCGGAAGCCGGTAGCAGACTCGGTTACGTTGTACCCTGTGATGGCAGCCCCGTCTTTTGTTCCGTTTCCGTTGTCGTCGATGGTCATTTTATGAACGGTAAAAGAATTATTCACGAGCTCTTGATGACTGGTATCAAAGCGATCCTCGAGCCATGCATCACCTTGCTTGATCAGTTTTTCATTGTAGTTGTACTGAATAGCCCAGGTGATCGTCTGTTTGGTGTAATCATAGTCAATCGCTTTTTTGTTCAGAGGTTGGCTGAATCGGACAGAGACATTTGCGGAATCGATTAAATCCTTTGGAAGGTTCGTTCCTGTAACAGTGGCTTTATTCGTGTAGGTTGTATCTGTCGTACCGGTGACGTTGGTCTTGTACGTGACGCGATAAGCACCGTCGATGTCGCCAAAGTTCATTTTGAACCCATTTCCTTCTGTCAATTTCTCAGGAGTGAAGGTAGTTACCTCAGCCTTTGGTTTAACAGAGCCATTCAACTGAACGTCTAATGGGAAGACCTTAATCGAGCTCATGTCGATATCCAGACCGCTTGGAAGCTCATCCGTAAAGACAGCGCCTTTAATCGGATTTTCACCTAAGTTAAAATCGACGGTCCAGTCAAGATAGCTAGGATTCATTCCCTTGTTTGCTTTTCCGTTCTTGTCGATTTCATTGTTGTTTTTGCCTTTGAAATGGACAGAAATCGGGGCGATGCCATCGAATTTGAAATCGATTTCCTGTCTCGTGCCGCCCTCAAACTTTTTCTCATCGAATTCCCGCCACACAAAGAACGTTCCGTCATTGATCTCAGCGCCATCATTGATGGTATCGCTAAAAGTGAAGGTGACGGTGCCATCGGTTGTCACTTCATAGGTACCGTAGCCTCCGTTCAGATCTCCGGTCAAAACGCGATCGGTTCGAAACTTATCTGGGAGGGGGAAGGTAAAGGTGGCACCTTCTGAGTAAGGATGTCCGGCAGGGATTTTCCAGGTGAAATCAACTTGAACACGCGAGCCCTGATCGGGGCGGATGTCTTCAATGTTGTTTCCGTCTTTGTCCTTCATGACTACGCTGGTGATGATGTTGTCTTTGATGATGTTGTCTTCAGGGTCTGGAACTGGTACCGGAACCTCTGGTAGAGGAACTGGTGGTTCAACAGGTGGCGTAGTCGGAGTACCTGTACCTGGATTGGTAGGAGTCCCTGTACCTGGATCGGTAGGAGTCCCTGTACCTGGATCGGTAGGAGTCCCTGTACCTGGATCGGTAGGAGTCCCTGTACCTGGATCGGTAGGAGTTCCTGTACCCGGATCGGTAGGAGTCCCTGTGCCCGGATCGGTAGGGTTACCTGTACCCGGATCGGTAGGGTTACCTGTACCCGGATCAGTAGGGTTGCCCGTTCCCGGATCGGTAGGAGTTCCAGTGCCCGGATCAGTAGGGTTGCCCGTTCCTGGATCGGTAGGAGTTCCAGTGCCCGGATCAGTAGGGTTGCCCGTTCCTGGATCGGTAGGAGTTCCAGTGCCCGGATCAGTAGGGTTGCCCGTTCCCGGCTCCCCACTATTCTCTACGACAACCTCACCTTGTGTTTGGGCATACGTGGTTGTCGTGAAACCGAAAAAGTTTTGGATGATGAGCAAAAGTGCCACCACAACGATCCAAGATTTCCTTTGCATATGCTCCTCCTGTACTAAATAAAACTAGCTCATTCCGTCTTTCAGTAGGACGTGTTAGGGCTGAGATGAAGTCGTTTGTTTCCATTCAGCTTGAACGATCAGTCTGTCCTTCGGATCCTTTGCTCCAACAGGGGTGCATGTGACCAAGGTGATCAATGGCTTCTTTTGATCCTCTAGAACTTCTACTTGTGCACGATCTACGATAAAGGCTTTCACGACAACGAATTGGTAGGTTGCCGTTTTCGTCTTGATCTCAATCTCATCGTTAGGTGCTAGTTCGTCCAAGCGATTGAATTGCTTACCGTGAATAATCCCGCGATGACCTGCCAGTCCAACATTGTTCACGCCGAATTCCTTGTCTGGCTCGATCAGGCCAACACCTTTACTCAAGGCATGCTTGTCCGCGCCTTCAAAAATCATCATTTTCAGATCAATTTTGGGAATCCGAATCACGCCTCTGGCACCTTCCAACATAGCGAGCGGCTCTTGTATCTGAGGAGCTGGAGGGTCCTCTGATGTAGTTGTTTCTATTTGCTCGCTGACGTTGCTTAGTTGTTCGAACGCTTCGATGAGCTGTTCCTGCTTTTGTGCAGATACCGCCGTTTCCCATTGAGGATAGAAAAGGAGGAATAAGCCTGCCAAGATAAACCCGGCACTTAACAGCACTCGCACATTCTTCAACTCCCTTTTCGCACCGTTAACTCAATTCATCTTTCCCCCCTTGTCCCAATTTTTCGTTAACTATGTTTGGCAAGGGCATCCTTCGTTGTACAAGTCTTGCTAGTCAAGAACAACAGATTCACCCGCTGTTCCAATTGTGAAAAAATGCCTAGAGGTATCGTAATCTTTCGAACTATACAATTTCTGAACATGAAAAAAGCCAGAGGAGAAAGAATCTCCTTTCTGGCTTTTTTGGTCTTCATTCTATGGTTAATAGGCGACGCTTTTCGAAACAAATCCAACTAAAACCTTCCCGTTTGCATCAACGGTGGAGCCGTAATACCAATCTCCACGTTCACCGACTACTTGAACAAGTGCATCTTTGATAGCGTAGCCCCTGCCTGGACTTTCTGTGGAAGGGGTCGAGAAGAAGTAGCCTTTCTCTCCTTGAATTTTGACAGTCTTAGGAGTAGTCGGTGTATACGAAGTGACCACTGTTTTGGAAATGTAGCCTTGATCCATGGCAATAAATTCCGACTGTGTACCGGATGCTTTGATTTCAAAGCCATACCAAAGGGTTGCAGCAATGACAGAGTCAAGGGATGGAGCAGAATAAACGGTAGCATTGTCTACAGCTACAATTGTTTTCGAAGGGAGTATGTTTGGTTGTGTACGGGGGGCCGCTGGTTTTGGAGGGGCCGATTTTTTCACTTGGCTGTTGGAAGAACCACCGCCACCGTTGTGATAGTGATATTCCCCATATTGTAATCCCCATTTTTCACAGTTTGTTCTACAGGTGTGTCCACCATTTGCATCTGTTCTGCCTGGATGCGCCTCAATTATTTGAACAGGGAAAAAAGCAAAGCAAAGAATGAGTGCAAGTACAGAAATAATCTTTTTCATAGACAACCTCCTAAGGATTCGCTTTGGCCCGCAACAGATTCAACCCCATCCCGATAAAAACAATCCCCGTCAGCTTGTTGAGAATGACAGAGAACTTCTGATTATTACGCAATTTTTGCGTAGCGAAGGAAGCAAACAGGGCGAGGAGACTACACCAGATGCCACCCGTAACGGTAAAAGTGAGGCCGAGAATAAGGAAAGGGAGTGGTCCGGCTTCCGTCGCGCTAACAAATTGCGGGAGGAAGGCGATAAAAAACAGGGCGACCTTTGGATTCGTGACACTCGTCAGGATCGCTTGCAGATAGACCTTTTCACCCTTTAGCTTCTTGGAATCGGCTGCGTCAAAAGCTGGTGATTCCTTCGTCATGAGCATGCGAATGCCCAAATAAACGAGATAGGCGACCCCCAATATTTTGACGATGTTAAAAAGCACGATGGATTGCGCCAAAAGAAGCGACAAGCCGAAAGCAGCCAAGAGCGTGTGAATGAGTGAGCCTGTCAAAATGCCGAGAACCGAAAGAATACCTGCCTGTTTTCCTTGCGAAATGCTGCGGGTGATGATGTACATTGTGTCTGAGCCGGGTATCAGGTTCAACATGATTGCGGTCATCAGAAATGCTTCATAATGAACGATTCCAAACATCTCTTCTCACTCCTCATCTGTCTATAAAACAACAATAAATTATAGAATAATCAGACACCTGACGCAATGCGAAAAATGAGGAAAAGCTCCTGACGCAGATCAAGGGTGTGTGCCATGATCGCGAGAGGAGCCCATTATTCAAGCGGACTGATTACGGCGTTGATTCGGTAGCGCGTATCCAGCCTTCTTTTCCATCAAACACAATCTGGTACCAGCCATTCAGATCTGCGATGACTTGGAAGGAACCATCTGCTGCTACCTGACCGATCTTCTCATATTCTTCACCGGGACCTGCAAAAACATCGGTTTTTTGAGTGGCAGGGGAAGGTTGATCCGTCGCTTCTGTTGAGCTGTCAGCAGGGGAAGGCGCTTCTCCTGACCCAGTTCCCTCGGTCGTTTCTTCGGAGCTCTGCTCCAAATCAGCCAGCTTTTCGATGTAAGCCAAGCCATTGTCCTCGAGCTTGAACAAAGCGATTTCGTTTTCCCCTTTCCCCACCGCATTTTTTAGGATCACATGCTCGGAGTCTTCTACGCTGAGTTCATCTGCCTCGACCGAAAAGCTCTTCTTCAGTGACTCTTTTGTCAAATTTGGAGAGAATGCCGCGTAGGCGTTAGCACGCTCCTTGCCGGAAGCACTTACGATAATCACAGGCTTTTCTTTACTTCCGAGCTTATCGTCGATCTTAGCCTTTGCCGTTTTTAAGTCGACATCCAGTGACTGATCCAGATAGAGGACCGAGTCATTCGGCATTTTCGCTGCGAAGTAAAGACGATGATCTGCCTCAGAGAGTCCAAATGCGTAAAGCTTTGCTCCCCAGCGATCTGTGCCGGAGAGTGTGTCGGTGAAGGTTCTGTCTGGATATCTCAATTGCAATAAACGTGCTGGATCGTATTCCAACCAGAGTTTATTCAGATCGGACAGGAGTGTAGCCGTATCCTGGAGCGGATTCAACTGTTCGTATAATTCACGCGCTTTGGTGAACTCAAACGACTTGATGTATTGTTCTGCCTGCTTGAGCTTGCCATCCAGATAGCGGGTGATCGAATCGAGGACAGGTGAATCACTGGAAAGCACATCCTCGATTTTGCGATAGGCGGCTGCCATGTCAACGAAGGCACTCAAATCCTTTGAACGAATGACTTCCTTGATTTCAGCTAGCGCATACTTTTCCAACTGACCCACTAACCAATCTGTCTCGATACCCAGCTTTTCGTAATGGCGTATGCTTGTAGCCGTCTTGGTGATGACTTCTTCAAAAGGAGCAGAAGCGATCAATTTCCGCAGCTTCGTCTTTTCATAGTTTTGGAACAAGGCCGTGAGTTCAGCCTGCTTCTTCTTTTTACCGCCGTAGTATTCATCTGGAACGGCAAGGAGTGTTTCGATGAAAGATTCGTCCTGGTAGTTTTCCTTTTCGAGATTTGATTGTGCCTGAGCCTTCGCTGTTTGCAAGGCATTCAAGTAATAATCGGAAAAGCTCTTATCCATACCCAAGCGTGCGGACAATTGCTGGAAAAACATTGCTGGTACGTCCTTTTGATTCTGGTAATTCTTTTTGACAGCTTGATATTGTTCATAGACCGCACCGATTTCTGCGACCTTCTTTTCCAAAATGGCCGCCCGCGATTGCTGTTGAAGCCCCTCCAGCTCAGTACGGATCGAAGCCAGTTGGAACATGATAGAGTTCCATTCGTCATCCCCGTAGGACAGGAAGGCCATATCATGCGCACGAGAAAAGGTTTCCTCGGCTTGCAGCAGGTTCTTTTGTTCATAAAACGCCTTTGCTTGTTTATACAACGTAATCTGCTTGTACCCGAATCCGAGCTTGAACAGAACAGCGATCAAACCCAAGGCAAAGAGTCCCAGAAAAATATTACGGACCCACAGGGACCTATGATAGGGAGAGATAGGCAACATAAAAGGCTCCTCCTTCACAGTAAGCCTTTGAAATCCGGGTCAAACGCGTAATGCGTATCCACCCTGTTTTTGGTAGAATGATATAGTTGTTCCCAGCCTTCGTCCCTATGGGTTTGTACCATTTTTGCCAATCGCAGAAGGCGCTCGCGAGGCAAAAAATCGATGAATTCGATAATTAGATCCTGATACTCGTCCACATAAGACTTCATGCGGAGCGCCGCACCTGCCACTTGACCGATGAGCTGATCCCCATTTTCCAGCAACAATATTTGATTTTTATAACGTCTAACATAAGTAAGCACGGATTTTTTGACGAGTGAAGGCTGGACCTTGATGACCTCGCGCACATATTCCATGAAGTCCTTGTCGTACATAGACGGGATGAGCGTTTCGAGCTCTAGCTCCATGTCTTTGCGTAGGACGTAATGATTGAGGAACATGATTTTGCGTATCTTGATCGTATCGGAATCGATGAAATGCCCGATCTCTCTCGTTTTTTCATAAGCTTCCTTGAGATGTCCTTCTTTGACGTCGTTGCCCACTTCCTCCAAATGACGGAGGAGTGACTTCTTGAGCGTCTCTATTTCCCGTGTTAAAAAGTGTTGGAATTGTACGTCTCTTTCATAGATGCCGTATTTTTTCTGTATCACGAAAAACAAGACGAACAACACACAGCCAATACCACCTGCGAGAGCCAATTGCAAAAGGGTATCCGCAGAAAGGAGAGCTAGACAGACGAACAAGCCCAAGAGCAAAAAGCGCGTCTGCACATAGCGGCGTGTCACCGTATGGGATACCTGGCGGATCGGTGTGTAGGCTCTCCCGCAACTCTCGCAATGCGTTTCCCACAGGACATGGTACGTATGGCATCGCGTGCACGCTTGGATTCTTTCATAAGTATGAGTGGTTTTACGGGTTTTGCGAAAGTGGACGCCGATTCGTTTTCTCATGGTGAATCCCTCTTCTCATTCAGTAAGGCATGAAGATGCTGATCGATTTCGGCGTTGGAGAGATTGCGCCGTTTCAGTCGTAGCAGCTTGAGGAATCGGACCGCTAGCAGCAAAAAAGCCGCAAACAAAAGAAAGTAAGTTAACATAAAATTTCTCCTAACGAAGTTGTCGAAATCTGTAACAAAGAATCATGTCGTATCGTATTACGAGTAAGGGGCAATCATTCTAGTACTTTTTTATCATCTGTCTTCTACTTCTTGAAATAGTGTCATAGTCTTACTTTCTTTGCAACACTTCACAAATTCTTTGTAACGAACAAGAAAAGGAGCTCTTATGCAAATAATACGATTCCGAATGTTATATCGATACGTAGCATGTCTTGCCCTGCTCTTGGTCAGTGTCCTCTCTGTTACTCACCCAGGTTTTGCGCAAACGAGTGGAAATAATATGGACGCTGTCCTGGTCGTGGACGTCAGCAACTCCATGACCCAGAGCGATAAGAACAAAGTCAGCAACGAAGCAATGAAAATGTTCGTCGACATGACGTCGATCCAAGCGAACAAGGTTGGTGTTGTCGCCTATACCGACAAGATCGAGCGGGAAAAAGCACTGCTTGAGATTAATTCCGAAGAAGACAAGAACGATATCAAAGCCTTCATCGACAGCTTGCAAAAAGGAGCCTACACCGATATCGCTGTCGGGGTAACGGAAGCAGTAAAAATCCTTGATGCGGGACGCAATCCAAACAATGCGCCGATCATCGTGCTGCTGGCAGACGGAAACAATTTTTTGAACAAGGCATCAAGCCGTACCCAGGCAAAGTCTGATCAAGAGCTGCAGCAAGCAGTGAAAGAGGCCAAAGACAAAGGCTATCCGGTCTACACGATTGGCTTGAACGCAGACGGTCAGCTTAACCGCACGACATTACAGCAGATTGCTGCGGAGACAAATGGTAAATTTTTTGAAACGAGTACAGCGGACAAGCTCCCGCAAATCTTGAGCGAAATCTTTGCGAATCACCTGAAGCTGAAGGTTGTCCCGGTTAAAAGCTTCGTCGCAAACGGCCAAGCTCAGGAGATTCCGATCCCCATCCCGAATGGCAGCGTAATGGAAGCCAACATCTCGATCATGTCGCAAAAAGCAGTGGAAGTGAAGCTGTATGACCCAGCAGGCAAGGAAGTAAAAATCCCTTCCAACCAGGTCAGACTGTCGAAGTCCAATGCGTACACGATGATCAAGCTGGTCAAGCCACAGCAGGGTGATTGGAAGCTACAGGTAAAAGGTGTCCCGAAGGAAAAAATCGATATTAACCTCATCTTCAACTACGATCTGCAATTGGAGATGGAGCCAGTCACAGCGAAGAGCTACAAGGCTGGCGATGTCGTACCGATCAAGGCTGCACTTGTTTCAAACGGACAGAAGGTAGCGAGTCCTGATCTGTACAAGCAAATGAAGGCGACACTGATCGTCAATGACAAGACGGACAATAAGACAAACGAAGTCATCCTGAACAATACGGGCAGCGGGTTCGAAGGCAGCTTCACAATCCCGGCAGACCATACCTACGAAATAAAAGTCAAGGCAGAAGACACCAGCTTTTACCGGGAGACAAAGCCGCTCCTTGTAGATGCTGCGAAAACGGCAGGCTCTGGAACGAGCAAGCCGAGCACAACCACTGATCCTGCGGCAGAATCGAAACCATTTCCATGGCTGACCGTAGTAGGAGGTATCTTGGTTCTCCTCCTGTTGATCGGTGCTGGATTGTACGCGCTGTCGATCTATCGCAAGGCGAATAAGGGCTTCGCGGGCCAAATCGCCATCGAGATCGTGGATGAGGATACAGGCGAAAAGTCCAACCCGCAGTACAAGAAACTGAACGCGTTCAAAGGAAAAGTGAAGCTGCACCAGCTCATGCAGCTCGCCCCTGAGTTTGCGGAGACAGAGAAGGTCATCTTTTTACCAGGGAAAAACGATACGCTGATCATCGAAAACCGTTCGAGCTGCCGGATCGAAAAGGCAGGACGTGTCCTCGATGCAAGCAAAGGCAAAGAGCTGAAGAAAAACGATCGCATCAAAATTTCGTTAACGAATGTGAACAAGTCCTTATATGTAGATTACATCGTCTAGGAGTGAGTCGAATATGAAAGCAGTTGTGAGAGAACACATTCAACAATTGGACGTATCCCTCGGCGGGGGAATCGTCAGTGACAAGATTCGTGTAGATACCATTGATAACCCGATGCTCGTCATCGGTCTAGGCGGTACAGGAATTGATGCGCTTTTGCGCCTGAAATACCAAGTGAACAGACGCTTCAAGCTGCCGGTAGACCAGCTTTCCAAGAAGCGCAAGGAAAAGCCGGACAATATTGAATTCATCGCGTTTGAAACGAATGAGCATGACCGCAACAAAAAGTACAAAGGCATCGGACTCGACCCAGTGACGGAGTTCGTACTCCTGTCCAATCCTGAGATCGGCGGTGTGTTGCAGAATCGCAGCATTCTGGAGCCGTACATCACGGACTGGCTCTCACCAGAGCTGACAATTACGGACGGAATCAGCGGCGCATCCGGTGTACGCCAGGCAGGGCGACTTCTCCTCTTTACGAAAATTACGCAAGTCGTCCAAACCATTGAGAAAAAGGTCAAGATGCTGTGTGAGGGCACGAACAAAAAGCTGACTGTATTCCTCTTGAGTGGTTTGTCCGGGGGAACGGGAAGCGGTTGCTTCCTCGACATCGCCTATATCGTTCGCGGCATTTTGGAGCGCGACTTCGGAAGTGCGGGAGTAGACAAGGTGAATACGCTAGGCTACCTGTTCACGCCTGACGTCAACCTGTCCAACAAGAGTCTCAGCTCGCACACACGTGACTACATCATGAAAAATGGTTATGCGGCTTTAAAAGAGCTGGACTACTGGATGAATGCGGACGAGCGAAACGAGCGTTTCCGCCAGCAATACGGCAATGTGCTCACCGTACAATCGCCGATGCCGCCATTCAACCTGTGCCATTTGATTTCTGCGACCAATCTGGAAGGCAAAGCATTGGAAAACGCGTACGATTACTGCATGAACGTGACCGCGGAAAACATTACGAACTTCATGGCGAGCGAAGAAAAGCGCTCGGGTGAAGAGTTTGCAATCCACGACTATATCAGCAACATCCGTACGAACATCAATCAGATGCCAAAAGCGTACGCAGCCAACTATCAGTACAACGTCATCGGTGCTTCCTCTGCTGTCTTGCCGATCGAAGAGATGACAACGTACCTAGCATATCGCTTGTTTAAAAAGATGGAAAAAATGTTCACGGTAGCACCAACGCAAGAAGATGCAGAGAAATTCGCCCGCAAGCTCGGAATCGACATCGACTCGATTTCCCGCAAGTTCGAGGAGCGCGTTCCTGAACCGTTGCCAGGCTATGAAAACAGCGAGCGTTTGAACTACAGCAACGTTATTACCCAACAAGTCGTGAGCATCGACCACGAGCTGGAACAAGGCTATCTCGCCAAAGCGCGCGAAGCGTACATCAAGTCCAAAAAGCAGATGCCAGGCGACATGATCTCTGTTTTTGGCGAAATGATCACGCGTGTATTCCTGCGCCCGCAGCAAGGACCATTCTATGCGTCCCGTTTGATTCATTCGGACAAAGGCTACTGCCTGATGAAAATGATCCTTTCCTACATCGAGAGCCTCAAGGCGAATTTGGAGAGCTTCCCGCCTGAGATCGAGGGCGCACGAGAGAACGCGAATGAAAAGCTGGGCGATGCCCGCAGTGCTTTCATCTCCAAGGAGAAGAAGAAAAACAGCTACATCGAAGCAAAGATCAACGAATACCAGCTCCTGGCTGATCAGGAAAAGCTGGAACAAATGATCGAATTCTACGAAGAGCTGCACCGTTTGTTGAATGCAGAAAACAACCGCATTTATAGCGTATTTACTGAGATTTTGAACGCACTCAATCAAATTTTCGAGCAAAACGGCGACATCCTGATCAACGGTGGAGAAGAGAGCGACCGCACTGGCAACAAAACGTACTACTGGAACATTGTCAGTGTGCCGGATATCTCCAAGGTCGTCAGCAACATCCTGGAGCAAAAAGATGCAGATGACATGATCCGCGATTTCACCAGTGAGCTGCTGCGACACTCCGATCAGTGGGTCAAAGAGCAGGAGCTGGATATCGTCAGCTCGATTTCCGAATTCCTCTCGGAGAAGTTCGGTGAGGTGATCACCAAGTCGATGGAAGAATTCCTCGTGATCAAATACGGTCAGGATGAGACACTCGATCGCATCGTAGAGCGCAAGATTGCGAGCAAGCTGGATGAAGAGGCGATTCCGGTCTTCCATCTGAGCAACAATCTCGGCAATATGCATTTCCCTTCCTGGGGCTTTGTATCCGTGCCGCTGAAAGCACCATCGATCTTGAAGGGGATTAAAAACTATCAAAATACAGCGATTAGTGGATCGCGCTTCACCGTCAAAGAAAGCGAAGTCAAAAACCGCATCTTTTGGCTGAATACGAAAAACGGTGTTCCACTGTTCGCTTACACACCGTTGAAGGTCTACGAGGAAAGCTACGAACGTACAATTCTGGACAGAGAGGGTATCGGACGCCACCTCGTTCAAACGGAAAAGAACAACTGGGCGTACCTCCCATCCCCTATTCCGGAAAAATCGTGGGGAGATACGTACCAAAACGGGCGGATCAAAGCGTACAACGCCAAAGTACGCGAACTGTTTGACCGTGCCGTGCGCTACGGAGCCATCCGCGAAAAAGGCAGTGACAGCCAGACCAGCAACCGTTATGAATCCATCGTGACGAAGTCGTTCTCGCTTGCCGCCTTCCTGGCTAAGCACCAAGCGCAAGGAGACGCGACCAAGCTGAGCCCTGGCGAGATCAAGCGTGCATTGGTTGAGCTCAAAGGCTTCATGAGAGAGGGTCTGGAGCAAGAATTTACACGTGATGTGTTCGGTAGTATTAATGAGGAGATGGCAAAAGAAAACCTGATTCGCTATCCGGAGCAGATTCGTCTGATCGAACAAGAAGTGCGCAAATACGAAGAAATCGAGGCCAAAATCCAGGAGCTGGAGCAGATCGTGGGTGCCATCAAGGACGAAGAAGAGCTGGTGACCCGATTCATCGAAGCCCTTTACACAGGCACCATCTGCAAGCGCGGTGCGCTGTACGTCTACGACAAGGATGAGGAAGAAGATGCGTGGGAGCCATTCATCAACCTGATGAAGGTCAACAAGCACTTCGAATTCGCTATCTATGAAAAATTCCGCGCATTGGATCACAAGAGCATGGCAACCATCCAGCGCAAGGCTGCAAAACGCAGTGACGCGATGACTTCAGCAGAGGATACGCAGCAGCTGCTGACAAAACTCGAAGAAATCGCAACTGCTTTCCAAGAAGCGAAAAACGATCTGGAATACGATCGCGACGAATACGTAAACGGTGAAGAGCTGTTCCAGTTCTACAAAAAGGTTTGGTCAAAAGTAAACGATATGCGTAAGACGCTGCAATAAACAATCAGGATCGTTTGATAATCGAGGAGGACGCATGCGGGATTTGATAGGAGAGTTCGCGACCCAATACGTTACGGAATTGGAAAGACAACTGGATAGCGGAAACGGACAGCGAAGCATTCAAAACCCCGTGCTCTTCCTTTTTCTCGGGGATAAGAGCGTAGAGGCACTGCAAGCTGTTCGTGCCCACAACGAACGCAGTTGGCAAAATGGTCACGGTGTTCTTTATGTCCATGCGTATCAGGACAAAACCTGGGAGCATCCGCAAGTAATTGGCTGCCGCTTGCCACAGGCAGATGACGACAAGAAAAAGATGCGTACCTCGATCCACGAGCGTTTTTTACTCGATGAAGCTGTCACCATGGAATTGAACAAGGTAATGAAGCTGGCAAGCGTACGTGTAGCGGAAATGGGCAAGTTGTTCACTGCTTTTCAGCAAGTCAATATTGCCGTCGTGGCAAGGGCGGATGACCCTGCCACGATCCTTTTGCCAGAGCTGACGCTGCTACTCAAGAGCTACCTCAATGAGCTGTTTAAAAACGTATCAGTCGACCTGTACGTCTTGCTCCAAGAAAAGAACAACGGGGAAGCATTCGGGTTCTCGACAGCGCTCTCGGTCAGCTTTTTGGAAGAGGTCAATCGTTATCAGCAGAGCGACTACAGCTATCGAGCGAATCTTTTGGTAACAGAGGATCTCGTGAAGCTGCCTGTGGAGCATGTGAACGCGCCGTTGTTTTCGCTGGCGTACCTATTGAGTGACAAGACAGAGCATGGCTTGTTTATCGAAGGCGGCATGCAGGAAAATTACGAGCTGATCAGCAAGCTGGTGCTTTTAAACAACAAAAAGGTAGAGCCGGAGTTCCATGAAAGCAATGACGGTTATAACAAGCTGCAATTTATGCGCAGCATCTCGGTTGAACACGGGCAGACCAAGTTTGCGTCTGCTGGCCTATCCAAAGTAAAGCGACCGACTCATGCTATTGCACTGACGGTGCTGTCCGCAGTATTTGACCGCTATTGGGAGCGACTCCAGGACGGCGAGGTTTTGCCGAAAACAAAAGCGAGAGAGAAGCTCGGATTAACTGCGCATGATTTGCAGCGAAAATTGGCTGGTATCCTTCCTGAGGATCACATCTTGGATGAAATGACTGGGCTCATGACCTCTGGCATCAGCTACAGTGAGCTTTGCAGTATGAATATGCGCGAAGCAGAGCTGGCTTTGTTTGACGGCAGCAGCCAAGCCTTTTTTGAGGCGAATGTCGCTTCCGGGGCGCGTAAACGTCTGGAGCACATGCTGTCTCAGGAATCCTTGGCTGATTTGATTCAGAAAGCAGTCATCGAGGATGAACGGCTTGGGCTGTATGCGGCTTACTATCTCACAGCAGAGCACGCCAATGGAGCAAACCTGCTGGATGAGCTGCGCACAGGCATTCGCGAGACATCTCGACAAATTGAACAGATGAAAGCCGAGCTGGTCGATCTCTACCAAGAGCGGGTAGATCGGCAGGACATTCGCGTAGGAGGGTTTTTCACACGGGATAAGGAGCGTGTGCGGACCTTCATTCGCCATTTGCTGGACGCTGTTTATGGCAAAAAGCTGGAGCTGCTGGATTGGGAGATGATGCTCTCCATCCTGGTGAGTTATGAGAAACAGACAGAGCAGATTCACCGGCAGTTAGGTGAGCAAGTCGAGCAGTTGGAAGCTTTGCATAAGCAACTGCGGGAAATCGCCAAGACGAGCGTTCGGGAAGCAACTGATTACTTGGGCAAAAACGTGGATGAATATTACGAATCGGTTGTCCATGAAACGATCCGGTCATTGGAAGCTTCACGCGGCAGTGATTTTTACATGGAACAACGGTATATTGGCAGCGGCGCTCTGCTCAGCGGGAATCGACTCGCCGGACTCGTGGAGAGGCTGTGTCAGTTTTGCCGGAACGAGATTCTCACTCGTGCGCCATTTGCTTTATCTTTTGAGGCGGAGCTGCTGGCTCGTGCCAACGTCGGGGCTGCTTATGATAACCGAACCGTGCTGACGAAGGAGGATTTATTCCTCGATCTGGCATTGGTGCTGGAGGAGCGGGCAGCGGTTCACATCGAAGTGTTCCATTTCTTGCAAAAGCATCGCTATGAGGAGAAGTACTTGTTTGCCGATATTCACAACGACTTCGTCCAGTATGCCCTGCACAAGGATGAGAACACACGAACCTACAAGCTGGGCTGCATCCACGAGGAACAAAAAAGCGGGATAGAAAAAATGAACCTGATGGGTGGATTCGGCATGGAAGAGTTGATGTTTTACCGCAATAACAAGAAATACCATGCTTCCTATGAGGATAGCGGGTTTGTCTTTCGCCGCGTGGGAGGAGATGAGTCGTCATGAGTCAGAGAAGAGTAAGCTTACTCATGCTGGTGTGTAGTCTGGTAGGTGGCGTGATCGGATTTTTGGTCGGGGAAGTCATTCTCGGCAAGCTGTCCGGAGAAATACCGCAATGGTTGTTAATGGGACTTTATTTTGGTCAATATGCCTTTTTCGTAGGATTGATGTGCCTCATTGCGGAAATGATCTCGCCACGACTGAATGGAGTCGGCTGGAAGCAGCGCTATCTGGGCTTTTCTTGGAAAATGCTCGTGCCCAGCACGTTTTTGATGGTGGGCGTAGCGGCGCTCTTGCTTCAGCTGCTGTACGGATCATCGTTTCAACAGGCCAGTGGTGCCAACAATATTGTCATGGTTCTGGATACGTCAGGCAGCATGCAGTCGTCTGACCCGGATAACCAATTGTTCAAAGCAGCGGCCGACATGGTGCAGCGCATGGACAGTGACATGAACATAGCAGTGGTTACGTTTCACGATCAAACGAATGTGCTGCAACCCCTCACCGAGCTAAGTAGCCAGTCTGTGAAGGATGAGGTTGTGAAGAAGCTACTCCAATTTCCGCGCACGGATGGAGGCACGCGGATTGACTTGGCACTGCAAGCTGGGCTGGACCAGCTGCAAGCCAATCAAATGGCGAACAGTACGGTCGTGCTGATGTCAGACGGCTATAGTGATCTGGATGTCCCTGCCGCACTAGCGCCCTACAAGCAAAATCAAGTGATTGTCCATACGGTAGGCATGAGCCAAATCGATGCAGACGGAACGGCGCTGCTTCAAAAGATTGCTGCTGAGACTGGCGGTAGCTACTTCAATGTTGAACACGCTGACCAAATGACAGGAATCTTTGGTCAGATTTACGATATGAGCCGAACAGACCGCAATATTGTTTCCGAGCGGACAGGAGCGACAGAAGAAAGCATGTTTTACGCCATTACCCGTGTAGTCAGTGTTCTGATCCTCGGTGCTTTGCTCGGCTTAGGGCTGGGTCTGATTTTTGACAATCGCCATCTGGCCAAAAGCTTCACGATTGGCGGGGCGGTATCAGGACTGTTAGCTGGACTCGTTTTGGAAATGGGTCTGTCGTCGATCGACTTGCTCGATATGGTGGTACGTTTGCTGGCGTGCTCCTTGCTCGCGGTCATCCTGACGTTGTTCACTCTCTTTGTGCCAGCTTCTACGAGTGGCGGATCGTCTTTTGCAAAGCGCAGACTGAACAACAGACAAAACCCTCGTGCGTTGGACGGCGGGAACCAAAGCAGCAAGCGGTTTGAGTAAAGGGAGCATGATGAATCATGATTAATCGGAAGGAAACAACAGAAATCTTCATCAAGGACGTCACCTGCCAGCATCAAGGGAGCGAATACGTGCTCAATTGGCATTGGGCGCAGGATATTCCGTGCGTGTACGTGCACAAGTCGCAGTTTGGCGCCCCTTTTGACATAAGCGAGCTGGATGATCGTCAGTTCAAGCTGTATACCCGAGAGGAATACAAAGTCCACAAAGGGCTACGGGAAAAAACAGACGGCATCGGCAGGTACACATACCGCATCTTTCCTTGCCGATTGGAAAGTGGCAAGCCACTACTGCTCATGCCAGACGGGGATGCCCATGTGGTCCACGTCAGCACAGGAAAGGCCAAAATCTACTACTCATTCAAACGGGGCGGAAGCTGGTTCAGCAAGTATCAATCGTTGCAGATTCGCATTTTTTCAGAGATTCCGATCGCGCGGGACGTACTCTGCTACGTAAAAAAAGAAGGCTCTCCTCCCGCCCACAAGGATGACGGTACCCGATACAATTTCATTCGTGATCTTGAGCCCGGTGTCAATCTGATGCCGGAGATCGAGGTCAGGAAAAAAGACGTCGTCCGCCTGTTTTTTACGGACGGGAAAAAATACGGAGAAATGTACGAACTGATTCCTGAATAGGAGGGGATGCGCCATGCTGTCGTTTTTGAAAAACATGTTTGAGAAGAAGCCGCAGGTCAAGGAACGGCTTCCTTTTTACGATATTGTCTGCCCTTATTGCTTCGCCAAATACGGACCGGACCAAGTTGTCTTTCGTGCCACGCATCATCGCCAGGACGACGAAGACTACGCGTTGCAGGAGGATGAGATTCTCAATGCGTATCGGGATAAATTCGGACTGGATGCTATCGACGAGCTGGAAGCGGTGATCGATCCGGAATCCATCCCGTCGGAAAACCATTTGTACGTCGATAACGTCCTCGCAGGTGTGACTGACCGGTATGGCATGGTTTCCAAGCGCAGACTGTGCCCGAAATGCCACAACGAGTTACCGATTACGGCAGGGAAAGCGCCGAGTAACATTATTTCGATTGTCGGGGCGTCTCAGGTCGGTAAGTCCGTATACATGACCTCACTGATCCATACCTTGCAAAACACGACAGCGAATCACTTTGATGCCGCGTGTATGCCGCTCAATGCGCAGATTAGCCGCAAGTTCCGGGAGAACTACGAGGCACCCTTGTTTGAACGCGGACAGCTGCTTGATTCCACGCAAAAAGAAAAGCGTCAGGAGCCATTCATCTTCCAATTCATTTTCAAGGATAGCGACAAGGCACCATTGATCCTGGTGTTTTTCGACGTAGCAGGCGAGGGAATGGTCGACCGCGAGTATTTGGAGCTGTATGCGTCGCATGTGAAAAATTCGTCTGGCATCCTGTTTCTGATCGATCCACTGCAAATCAAGACCATTCGTGATCGGGTCATGCTGCAAGCTGGGGATGAGCCAGGGGAATTCACGGCAAGGTACGACGAGCCGCGTGAGGTTGTCATTACGCTGTTTGAGAACTTCATCGGCTATCAGGAGCAGAGCAAAACCCATATTCCAACTGCTGTCGTGTTGACGAAGAGCGACATGCTGCATCTGATCAAAGAAGACGATGGCGAATACATCAAGTCCAACAGCAATGTTTTCCGCAATTTTGTCCATGAACAATATTTAAATACGGCTGAATTTGAGAACATCGATGGGGAAATCCGTCGATTCATCGAAAAGGTAGATAGACCGTTTAAGGACGCGTTGGATGTTTACTTTACGAATACGGCCTATTTCGCTGTATCTGCGCTGGGGAGCAATCCAGTCAATCAAAGGGTAAGTGGTGTCGTGACGCCGATTCGCGTCGATGAACCGTTTATTTGGTTGATGCACCAGCTTGATTACATCGAGGGGAGGGAGCGGTAGTGAGCAACCGTCAGCCCATTTTGCAGCAGTACTACACCCGCGGGCGACAAGGGGTTTTCCGTTCGAACGAAGGATACGATACTGTCGCCAAAACGCCAGGGCTGGATAACCAATTCATCAAGAAGACGCTCCATCCGTTTTGCGTGTACGACGCGCCGCGACAGCTTCAAGAGCGGGCGGAAAGCAATCTGTCGCTCTTTCCGGAGGCGCTTGTTAGCTTCCAAGCCGAATCAGGAGAGATGGTTCTCGGTAGAAGTGTATTTGTCGGAGCGGACTTTACTGGGCAGCGCAATACGTTTTTCAGCCACAACTATGTCATTCCGGTAGAGCGTCGAGATGAGTTTATCAAGAATCCAAGCAAGATCTTCGGAGTGCGTACTTTTGCAGATCGTCACGACGATGCAGCGGGTAAGGAGATTCCTACCGTCGATGACATCCCTTCAGAAAAAGGCTTGCCGCAAGACCGAAAACAGCTACTCGGACAGTTGGGTGTCGATGAGCGTTTATTCAAACAGCTCCTCTTTGCGGTGATGTCCTCGCTCGCAGCGAAAAAGAAGGTGTTCATCAGCCTGGATGTGGATATTAGTGCCTCATCCAAGAGTGCTGCTCACTTGTTGGAGATTTTGTACAGTTGTCTGCCTTATGAGATGCGTAGACATTTTGGTTTTCTCACTTTTAGCAACGAGCCGCAGAGCAAGAAGCATATCCACGTTACGTTCGTAGAAAAAGGAAGCCTACGCCCAGGCGGGGGGCACAGCGACAAAGACTTTTTGTTCGACTTCTCCCTTGGTCGCGTTCAAAACGTCGATTTGCAGGACGGAGGACACGAATACCTCGACTTTGCCTGGGAGTATGTCAATGAGCCACGGGTTCTGGATGCCTTCCTCGATTTTTGTGAGGATGTGCTGGCTGGAGCAGACCATGCACTAGCCTTGAACCTTCGCACGTACTATGAGCTGTGCGCACTGTATTTAATTGAAAAGGGACGAACGTCCGTGTATGAGAGCAAGCGGGCGGGCGTTTGGCAGGCATTGAACAGCTATTTGGGGCACAGTAGCTTGACCCGCAAGAAACGGCTGATCGAGCTTCAGGAAATGCTGATGCGGATCGAAATAGAGGCGCTTTCGTCCAAACGGCTGCCCGACGGCGAGACGATTAAGCAAATAATTGAATCCTACCGGGTCACCAAGCAGGAACGCCTGCAAATGGATTTGATCCGCTTCCTGATGGACGTGTTGATGAAGGCCAAGACCGCAAGACAGAGTAGCTACGTGGCAGAGGTGTACAAGCATTTGTCCAGCAACCGGGAGCTGTTTGGCTTCATGATGCGGACGATTTTCGGCTATCCGCAGTTGGTGAAGCCGCTTTTTGAGGATTATATGACTGAGCGGGTATCCGCCGTGACCAGCTTGGACCAGATGCTAAAGGAAATCCGGTTTTGGTCAGAAACAGAACCGCAAGCGATACGCAATGCCGTCTTTATTGCTACGACAACAGAAAAAGTTTTGCGTCTCTTTGCACGGGAACGTCAAAAGCTAGCTGCCGCCATTACCATCCACCAGTTCTTTGAAAACATCGATGGGGCACGTGGCTATGCCGATGAGCTGTTGGATGAACTGGACAAGTCCTTGATGAAGCTCGTCGCGCTAGACACGCTATCCAAGGATGATTTCCAGGTTCTCATCGCCCTCTTAGAGGAGAAGCCACAGAGCTTTTTCGGAACGCTGGATATGGAGAGTCGCCACAAGCAAGAAATGCTCATGAATCTGGCGAAGCTGCATGAAGAGAGAAGCACGCAACATCCGGCAGAGTTTTTCCGAAAATGGGATCGGGAAGCGATTTCTGTGCAACAAAGAATGATCCAGAATATGTTGAGTAAACCACTCCATGCAGACGAGTTCCCACAGGTCCCACTGGTCTTTTACCGGGAAGATCATTTTGGTCAGGAAGGATTCCAGTTTGCAGAATTGCTAGGATATGTTCAGCAAAATGGTGGGGAAGCCGTTACATTGTCTTTTATCCAATGGACGATGAGCCAGCGGATGTTTTTCGAAGGGAAGTATTTGCTGCCTGCATACAGACAAGCATTGAAGGTCTTTTTCCTTGAAGAGAAAGGCAGGAGATTGCGGGATAAAGAATGGCGAAAACGGTGGTATGCGATCCGAAATGCTGATTTCCGCAAGCTTTTGGACGAGGTACGCAGCGAAACAGCCAATCCGCTCGTGAAGCTGTTTCGGCACAAAGCTATGGTGATATCCAGCGCAGTTGTTTTGCTAGGTGCCGGAGCGTGGGGAGGCTATATGGTTTGGGGAGGTACGAGTACGCACGTACAGCCACCTGAAACACAGCCAGAACCGACTCGCCCACCGGCTGTGTTCGTGCCGGTTTATCGGTTGATGGTGGACGAGCCTGACATCCAACCTGTCCATGGTGTTATTAGGGAGCGAAGCCAAGATGCATCTACGGGTGGACCGCCTGTTAAGACAACGACACCCTAAGATAATAGAAGGCCAACGCGGTCTGCTCGGGTAGGAGCGACCGCGTATTTTGGGGGTCTTTTTTGTACAAGAAGACGCCTTGATCATATATTGACAAATATTTTTGTTTGTGGTATAATAAAATATTTTACTGTTGAAAAAACTCCTCGCTCCGTGATAAAAAGTAGTTGTGCGATAAAAAGGTGTGAGGAGGAATAGGGTATGAAAGCGAACACAGGTGTGAAAATGATTCCGCTACAAGGAGAGGCATTTGGCAAGCCGATGGTGATCTATCCCACCTTGCTTTGGGATGATGACCGAGCTGTATTGGTAGATACAGGAATGCCGGGTTCATGGGAGATTATCCGTCAGGAAATGAGCCGCGCTGGCATACCACCTGAGCGTTTAAAAGCTATCATTTTGACACATCAGGACCTTGATCATATCGGCAGTCTTCCAGAAATTGTTCGTGAGCTTGGCGGACAGGTTGAAATATACGCGCACGAGCTGGATCAGCCGTACATCGAAGGCACACGCCCACTCCTCAAAGCAGACCCCAAAAACATGGCTCCTTTACTTGCGATGTTACCTGAAAAGGAGCGCGAGTACTTGCAATGGCTTTGTGAAAATCCGCCCAAGGCAATGGTGCACAAGACACTGGCAGACGCAGAGATTCTGCCGTATTGTGGGGGAATCCGCATCATTCATACTCCCGGACATACGCCGGGGCATATCAGCTTGTATGTACAAGATAGCAAGACCTTAATAGCAGGCGATGCTATGGTGTACATGAACGAAGCACTGCGAGGACCGATTCCGCAAAACACTCTTGATATGGAAATGGCAGTAAACTCATTAAAAAAGTTTGAGAACTTGGAAATTACTAGCATCATTTGTTATCATGGAGGCATGTGCCAAAACAACGTGCAAGAGCAGCTCTATGCTCTGCTACGGTGAAGTAGTTACCTGATCCTGCAATAGGTGGATATAAGAAGCGTGGAGGACACCAGAGCTGGAGTAATCCCTATGGTGTCTTTTCTCATTTTATCCCTGTAACGTCTTTTGCGCTGTTTGCTCGACCTCGGAATGGGAGACTGGTGCATCTGGAGAGGTTTTGTAGTACTTTTCCAGCGACTTATCTGAGCCTGTCCAACGAGCCAATGCAGCGAGCACAGCAAACATGCCTTTTTGCAGGAAGCGCGGAATGATCGGGAGGTAAAACCCCCCCATCTGAAAGATCGTTCCCAAGAGGAGAATATTTTTCGGGATATTTTGCTTGATAAACGGCAAATAAAAGCTGCGCCCGTCTGTGTCGAGCCCGTATCCACAGCGGACAAATGCTTCAAAAGTACCTGCCGGACGGATTTCGACATGGAAGCTGACGAATTCGTTAGAGGGATTGTGGAACCCATGAACCTTGTCCGTCGGTATGTTTAGCTTCTCTCCCGGCTTCAGGATTACTTTTTTTCCATCGATGGTTACCTCTAAATTTCCAATTACACCTTCAAAGGTTTCGACAAGTTTTGTATGATAGTGTAGAAAAATCCCATTATCCGGTGGGAGATCGGTACGAAATAACAAATATTCGCCATTCGTTTCTTCCGTTGTCTTTAAAAAGGTGACCACTTCGTTATTGTGCGGGTTGCTTACACTGCGACTTAGATTTGACAAAACTATACCTCCTTGAAAAATAGTAAAAAGAGATTATATTAAGACAGAATATAGATTAAATATAGATTATTTGTTCCGGGTCAACAATTAGAAAGATAGGATGTTCTACCTAAAGATGGAGTGGATAGTATGAGCGGCATGATCGTGGTTCCAGGTTATAGGGTGGCAGAGTTTCTTTCCACTCATTCAAAATTGGGACTTTATCGGGGTTACAGAAATAACGACAATCTCCCTGTCTTATTCAAAGTACCGATGGAGGGGCCTTCCCATAAGGAATCTCTGTGGAAACTGAAGCATGAATATCGCATTCTTCAATCATTGGAATCCCATGCAGTGGAAACGATCATCGAACTGGTTAATCACAACCGTGAGACGGTAATGATTACGGAAGATTTCGGGGGAGTGCCGCTCTCCTTGCTTATGAAAATGAAAGGACTGTCACTGAAGGAGATGCTCTTCCTTGCAGTCCGCATGGCTTCCTGTTTGAAGGAAATCCATCAGCACGGAATCATTCATAAGGATGTAAATTCCGATCATATCCTGGTTCATCCTGAAACCTATGAGGTAAAGCTTGGTAGCTTTGGGTTGGCGACGAAATCCCACCAAGAATACCAAAGTGTGATGAATCCAAAAGAATGGAAGGGAAATCTTCGCTACGTGTCGCCGGAGCAGACGGGGAGAATGAATCGCACCGTCGATTACCGTTCCGATATTTATTCGTTTGGTGTCACGCTCTACGAGTTATTGACGGGAAAGCTGCCCTTTTTAACTTCGGACATGCTTGAACTCATACATGCTCATATGGCGAGAAAGCCGCTCGCTCCCTCCAGTGTAAAACCATCCGTTCCAGAGATTCTATCGGACATTGTGATGAAGTGTCTGTCAAAAAATACAGAGGATCGCTACTTTAGCATGTCTGGCTTACTGGCAGACCTGCAACGCTGCTATGACCAGCTTGAACAAAACGGTTTGATTACGCCTTTTCCGCTTGCTTTAGAAGATCGTGCTGATCACTTGCGGATTCCAGAGAGGCTGTATGGACGTGAGCAAGAAATCCAGATGCTCATCGATGCATTTGAGCAAGTCACGAACGGCGCTACGAGGATGGTTCTTCTCAGTGGATCTCCCGGTGTGGGTAAGTCTGCCCTCGTGCTGGAAGCGCAAAAAGCGTTTTTGAGAGGCCGGGGACGTTTTGTTTCTGGAAAGTTCGATCAATATAATCAGGCCGTTCCGTATTCGGCCCTCATTCAAATCTTTCAGGATTTGATCAAGCAGTTATTGGCAGGCCACGAACGCGAGCTGCTTGCTTGGCGAGAGATGATCCTCGACGCCATGCAAGGCCTTGGCCAAGTGATCGTGGATGTCATTCCACAGCTTGAAGCAGTGATCGGCAAGCAGCCTGCCGTACCTGAGCTGCCTGCAGCAGAAGCAAAAAATCGTTTTCAATGGGTGATGCAACGCTTTATTCGGATTTGGGCTCGTCCAGAGCATCCGCTCGTCTTGTTCCTGGATGATTTGCAGTGGGCGGACTCTTCTTCGCTTTTCCTGATCCGAGAGTTGATTGCAGATAGGCAGATCAGTCATTTTCTATTGATTTGCGCTTATCGTGAGCATGATGGCAGTATGATGAATCCGTTGATTGCCATTTTGACAGAGACAGGCATCAAGAGCCGCATTTTGCGCCAATTCACGTTATTGCCGCTTCGAGAACACGAATTCAATGCGTTAGTAGCCGATACATTGCATAGCGATACGGACATGACGAAGCCGCTGGTTACGATTATTATGCAAAAAACAGCCGGGAATCCGTTTTATGTAAGGGAATTCATTAAGACGCTGTATGATCGGAACTTGTTGTGGTATGGAAGAGAAGAGCGGAACTGGCAATGGGATTTGGTCGAAATCGAGAAGCTGGGTACAACGGAAAATGTGGCCGATCTTCTCGTAGAAAAAATGAGAAGACTGCCTGATTCTACTCAGCAGCAGCTCGCTTATGCTGCTTGTCTGGGCAATTCGTTTTTGCTTCATTTGATAGCCAAGTCACGGAATCAAACGGAGTCAGAAGCCATTCAGCATATATCGCCTGCGATTGAGGAAGGTCTCATCTATCCGATTGAAGGAGCGGAATATCTGACATACGCTGCGCTCGTGGAAGAAGAAGTGGCGTCTCAGATGAGGATTCGTTTCCGTTTTGTGCATGATCGAATTCAACAGGCCGCCTATTCGTTGTTAGCAGAGGCAGAGCGCGGTCAGATCCACGTCAAGCTGGGCAGAATGATGTGGGAAATGTCCCAAGGGAGCGAATCTGGCTTCCTGTTCGAAATTTGCGATCATATGTATCGGGGAAAAGAGATACTGGAGGATCAAGCGGAGCGCATGCATGTAGCGCACTGTCATTTGCTTGCTGGACAAAAGGCGAAATCCTCTGCGGCATTTGAGTCGGCCTTGCAGTATTTCCAGCGCGGTCTCGAGCTGATGGGGGAAGAGGGCTGGCAGCACAATCATGATCTGACCATGGAGCTGTGTGCGTTGTCTGCGGAGACGACGTACCTCTGTAACCAATTGGATGAGGCAAAACAATTGTTTGAACGCGGGATGCAGCATGCCAAAACAGACCGGGAACGCGTTCGCATTTTGGAAATGGAAATTCGCATGTATACACGATTGGCTGAATTTCCGCGTGTCATGGAGATCGCAAGCGAAGCCTTGGGGTTATTGGGCGTACCGATTCCGAAAAAGCCTGGCAAGCTCGATATCATTATGGAAATGTTTCATATCAAGCGACGCCTCAAAGGCAGAAAAATAGATGAGTTGCTGTATTTGCCGGATGTTCCCGATGAAAATTATCAGATGGCGATGAGCATCATCAGCTACGCCGGGCCATCTGCTTATTATGTCAATCTCAATTGGTTTGCTTTAACGATTTTGCGTGCCCTTCATCTGTCACTCGTGCACGGAAACGCAGTCGCTTCGGCAAATGGTTATACCGGTTACGGAATTGTACAAGCTGCTCAATTCGGAAATTATCGAGAGGCATATGAATTTGGACAATTGGCTTGCCGTGTAGCAGACAGCTTCGCCGATCCGATTGCCATGACGAAGGCGTATGGCGCGTTTGCCCTACTGATCAATCACTGGTGCGAGCATGCGCGGACGAACATCCCTCTCCTGAAAAAAGCGATTCAGCTCGGCTTGGACGGCGGAGGAAACATTTATGCTGCCTACAATGCCCATGGGCTTTTGGAGGCCATGCTCTATTGTGGTGTTCCAGTAGAAGAATTGGAGCAGCAAATCGAGGAATACAGCGATATGATTCAACAAATCAAGGTCGTTGATCACGATGACCGGCTCCTGTTATTGCGCCAGGCGCTGCATACTTTTACAAGGTGGACGGACAATGAGCGAACGGCGTTTTGCCATGATGGCTTTGATGAAGTTGCCTATGTAAGCAACCTGCAAAAAGAAGGAAACAGCTACAAGCGGTACATGTACCACTACTATAAATCGATGGTTCACCTCATGTACGGGAACCACCTGGAGGCAGCCCAGCTGCTGGCTGAAGCGGAGCAATGGATGGATTCAGTCAGCGGACAAGTACTTGTCAGCCAGCAAGTTTTTATGCAAACACTGGCATTGACGGGGCTCTATGAGAACGCCAACGGACAGGAAAAATCGAGGTATGGGAAAAAAATCAAAGCAAATCTCAAAAAGATGAAGGTGTGGGCAAAGGAATGCCCGGAAAATTTTCAGCACAAGTGGTTGCTGATGCATGCTGAGTGGCTCCGTGTCACAGAGCATAAACAAGAAGCGGGTCCTTTTTATGAACAGGCGGTTCAACTCGCCAAAAAGGATGTTTTCTTGCAAAACGAGGCAATGGCAAATGAATTGGCTGCCCAGCATTACTTGGCACTTGGAATGGAAACGATTGCGAAGGCATACATGACGGAGGCCCACGAGGTTTACATGCTATGGGGAGCGGTCGCCAAGGCACGAGAGATTGGGGAACGGTATCCTTATCTTTTGCAACGGGTTAGAAGCTTGGGGGCTTCCGCCGAGATTGCCACGACTGACCAGACAGCAGACCTCGTCGATTTAATGAGTGTTATCAAAGCGTCGCAAACGATAGCTAGCGAGCTCCGCTTGGAAATGCTGTTGGCGACGATGCTGCGCACGGTGATGAGCAATGCAGGTGCGGAGAAAGGAATCCTCCTGCTGAAAAAAGATGGTGACTGGCTCATCGAAGCGGCAGGCTCTGTCGATTTGGACGTGGAGATTATGCAGTCTGTCCCGTATGAGCATAGTGGGATGCTCTCTGTCGCTGTCGTGAATTACACGATTCGTACAGAAGAGATGCTGGTGCTCCACAACGCTTCGGTTGAAGGCGTCTTTTTCCGTGATACGTACATTGCGAAGCACCAGCCGAAATCGATTCTATGCTCCCCGCTATGGCAGCAAGGGAAAATGATCGGTGTCATTTATTTGGAGAACAACGAGACGACACACGTGTTCAACGAAAAACGCTCGGAGCCGCTCAGGCTGATCTTCTCGCAAATTGCAATCTTTATTGAAAATGCGAGACTGTATCATCAATTGGAGCAATGGAATCAATCCTTGGAAAAGATTGTGACAGAGCGTACCAATGAGATTCAGGCACTTTTGCAGGCGAATAAAAATCTGTTAAATAATGCGGGACAAGGCTTCCTTTCTTTTTCCAAGAACCTGCTGGTCCATTCTGAATACAGTCGGGAATGTCTGCGGATTTTTGGGAGAGAACTGGCTGGAGTATCGGTTGCTGAGCTACTATATCCAGATCGTCCAGAGGACAGCGTGTTCATTGAATCTCTTTTGGAAAAGTACTTTGAAGCAAAAGACCAAGGGCAAAAAGAGCTGTATCTCAGCCTCTTTCCTACGGAAGTCCAGATCAATCAAATGCCGTTGAAGCTGGCATGTAAGCCGATTTATGAAGATCGGCGAGATTCGCCAGAGGGCTTGATGCTGATTCTGACTGATATGAGTGAGCAGCGTGCGCTCAAATCAAAGATGGAGCGAGAATGGCAAAGGTTGAATATGGTCGTAACGGTAGCGATTAGTCTTCCGCTCTTCCAAAAGGTACTGCGAGCTTTCAACGCTTTCGTTGAGGAGGGGTGGAAGCAGATCCTCGGAGGAGCGATGGCGGAATCCGAGAAGCTATTCAAATTGGTCGCTCAGATTCATCAGTTTAAAGGTGACTTCAGCCAATTACACCTGATTCATACACCACAAAAGCTGCATGATTTGGAGTCGTGGTTGATTCAATGGGCAAAGTCCGAGGAACGTCTGTCCGACGAGGATGTGCGTGCCCAGCAGTCATTCGCAGAGGTTCAAGCTGCGATGCAACAGGATTTGTCGATCATGCAGCACAAGCTCGGGGTCGGATTCCTGGATCATAACGAGCATGTGCACACCATTGCAAAAGAGCGGTGGGAAAGCTTCGAGCACGAGATTACCAGTCTGGTACAGGGGGAAGCTCAGCAGGAGCTGCTCCACCGCATCCGCAAGCTGCGTTATCGTCCCATGAAGGACATGTTGTCCCGTTATGAAGACTATGTAAGCGAGCTAGCTATCCGTCTGAATAAGACCATCGATCCGGTCGAATGGGATGTGGAAGAAGTACTGGTCGATCCGGAGCGATTCGAGAATTTTGCGAGGAGCCTGGTTCACGTATTCAACAATGCCATCGATCATGGAATGGAAGAAGAGCAAGAACGATTAGCATGCGGAAAAGAACGCAGCGGCAAGATTCAATGCCGCATTTGGCAAGAGGATACTTCCCTGTGTGTCACGATTCGTGATGATGGGCGTGGCGGAGATAGGGAAAAGCTGAAGCTGGCATTGGCTGAGGATGTCACGGTACAAGAACAAGCAAGTCTCGTATCGGGCAGAGGAATTGGCCTGTCCATTGTCAAACAAGAGGTTGAGCAGTTGGGAGGAACCCTCCAGGTTCATACCCAAAAAGGAGAAGGGACCCGCTTTACCTTCCGAATCCCGTTGGAAGAAATTCACTAGATCCATAGAAAAACTGAGGCGACAGTGCCTCAGTTTTTTGTTTGATCGACTAAAGAGAATTCGTAATGGAAGCCAAAAGCCGTTCTTCATCGATCGGTTTTAGAATGTAATGGCGCGCTCCAGCGTTGATTGCTTCAAAAACGAGCGGCTTTAATCCGTTGGTGCTGACCATAATGATGTTGGCGTCGGGGAAGGTGCCGATGATTTTTTTGACAGTCTCTATGCCATTCATTCCTGGCATATTGATATCCATCGTCACCACATCGGGAAGGTGGTCCGTATATTTTTGATAGGCGTCCAATCCATTCGTCGCTTCAGCAATGACTTGATGGCCCGCCCGTTCCAAAATGATTTTCATGTAATCTCGTACTACAAGGGAGTCGTCTGCTATCAGTATACGAGCCATAAAGCCTCCTGTTTCGAAACGGTTAGTTAACCTTAGTAAGTGAGCAGTCTAATTTTACCATAACACTTATAGGAAAAATGTCGCAATCATTTGATCATAAAAAGTGTACAAACATACAAAAAAACAAACGAATTCCAGTTTTTGATGAAACTGGATTCGTTTGTTTAGCTTTCCCAGATGGGTCATGTATTCGGTTAGCAAAAGCAATCTGGCTTGCCAGGAGCATCATGATAGGCGAGCAAGGCATTGACCCCATGACTTAAGATAGCACCAGAACGTGTCACTGCGGCAACGAGTAGAGCCTCCATAATTTCCTCCATGGTGCCGCCCAGTTCTTTATACTTTTTGACGTGAACATCGATGCAATAAGGGCAGCCAGTCACGTGAGCGACCACAATGGCAATCAACTCTTTCGTTTTGACCGGAAGCTGGTGGGATTGCTGGTAGATTTGCCGCTCGAAAGAAAAATAAGAAGCGGCAGCGTCAGGCGCCAATTTCATCAATTCTGGGATATGCGACAAATTTGCTGATTCATAATACGAACGTGCTTTTGACATGAAACATCCTCTCCCTTTTCATGGGTAGTCACTACGACTTTATTGTAGAGAGAGAAAATGGTTGCTTCTGTAACTTACTCACCAATCTCACCAATCACTAGGAAAAAGTTTTTCCTGGAGGGCATCACGGCGAATAGCTGTGATTCGGCCTCGGCCTAACTGAAGCCACCCGGCTTTTTCAAACTCCTTGAGTGACCGACTGATTACCTCTCGGGCAGTTCCGAGTTCTATGGCAATCGCTTCATGGGTGATGGAAAGATGATTGTGAGAATCTGTGGTACGACGGAGCAATAATTCGGCGATGCGGGCGTTGATCGGTTTAAACGCGATATCCTCGACCAGAGATGTGACGGAGACCATTCGGTTGATCATGTTCCGGTAAATAAACTGACGCAAGTCCTTATAGTGATCCATCCAGTCTTTGAAAACATCTACAGGCAAAAGCAGCAGCTCGGTTTCCTCTTCTAGCTGTGCGGATGCTTCATAGCCCGTCTCACCTAAAATACTGGCCATCATGAGGACGCAGACTCCCCCGCGTTGTACCCGATATAACGTAACCTCACGTCCTGACTCGCTGATGATATAGATGCGGACCTTGCCTGACAATACAAAAGCGGCATGGGCAAACAGATGACCCTGCTGCATCGTAAGCTGGGGAGAAAAGCGTTCCACTGTTATGTCAGGATGGCGCCATGCGGCTTCCGGAACAAAGGAAAAGCACGGAAAAGCATTCGTCACAAGTTGGATTCGATTCAAGTCCATTGTTTTACCCTCCGCGACAACTCAATTAGAGAAATATGCTTACTTGTAGTGTAGGGAAAAGACGGGATCTCTACAATGGAATATCCGTCTGCGGACTGACGAGAGAACAACCCTGTAGCCTGATTTCTCTTCTACGCTGTTTTGCTACGATGTTATAGAACTTATCCTGTAAAAATAACCAAGTATCGAGGGGAAACAGATGAAACAAATGAAACGGTGGATAGGGGTTGGCCTAATTGCTGTGGGAATCGGCGTGGCCGGCTGCACGATCAACAATAACGTGATCAAAATTGAAGAAGAAAAAAGACAGCTTGAATTGCCTGCGGAGTCCATCGAGGCGTTGAATATTGTGACCGATTCGGGCGATTTGGTCGTCAAAGGTGATGAAAAAGCAACCGCGATTCATGTAGAGGCTGAAATCAAATCGAAAAATGTCAAACCCGAAGAAATCATCCTTACACTCGAAAAGGATGGGAATAACGCCGCAACACTACGATCCGAAGTGAACACAGATATCGGTTTTAACTATGTGGATATGACGATAACGGTAATCGTTCCTGCCAAGCTGCCGATAGCCCTTACCGATGGATCAGGGGATATTGACATGACGAATCTAACAGGAAAGCTCACGATTGAGGATGACTCAGGTGATATTCGATTAACGAATACGAACGGAGAGGTAGAGATTCGTGACCAGTCCGGTGATATCAAGATCAAGGACGCGTCAGCCCTCAAACTGATCGAAGACGATTCAGGTGAGATCGTCATGGAAAATACGGGTGGAAACGTAGCGATTCACGATCAATCCGGTGATATGTATATTAGAAAGCATAAGGGTGATGTTACGATATCGGACCAAAGCGGTGATATCGTCATTGATACAGTCGAAGGAAATGTGCTGATTGAGAGTGACGGGAGCGGAGATCGACTCGTTCAAAACGTAACAGGCTCGTACACATCCAAATAATCAGGACCGTCAGGGTTTTTGCCCTGGCGGTTTTCTTGTTGTGGCGGTATTTTGACAGGTTGAGGAAGAAATTAGCCGACTAATGAAAAAAAGCTTCCCCTTCCGATAAAGAAGTGCTAATATAACTAAGGTAGTTCTAATTGAGAATGAATCTCTTTATTAATGATTATGAGAATTATTCTCTCCGGCAAATGCTCGAGTCAATACGGAACATTACTCCATGAAAAAGTAAGAAGAGTAGGGACGCGATGAAAAAGAGATATTTGGTTGTAGCACTTATTTTGCTATCGTTCGTTTCACTTTTTATTGGCGTGAAAGATATATCCCCGTGGGATCTGTTTAATCTCACAGATGACAAAGTGCAAGTGCTGTGGATTAGCCGAATTCCGCGTTTGATTAGTATTATCATCGCAGGGATCAGCATGAGTATCGCCGGATTGATCATGCAGCAGCTGACCCGAAACAAGTTCGTTTCTCCGACGACAGCAGGGACAGAGGACTCCGTTCGCTTCGGAATATTGGTTTCACTCTTGGTATTCGCAGATGCGAGCTCTTGGGTGAAGCTACTCGTTGCTTTTGCATTTGCTCTGTTGGGAACCTTTGTCTTTATGAAGATTCTCGAACGAATCAAATTTAAAGACTCCATTTTCATCCCGTTAGTGGGACTGATGTTTGGAAACATCGTCGGATCCATCACGACGTTTTTCGCTTATAAGCATGACCTGATGCAAAACATGTCTGCTTGGTTGCATGGAGATTTCTCCACCATTATGAAAGGCAGCTACGAACTTTTGTACATAAGCATTCCGCTAGTGATTATCGCTTACTTGTATGCCAACAAGTTCACTATTGCTGGAATGGGTGAAGAGTTTGCCATCAACCTCGGGTTGAACTACAAGCATGTCGTCAACATTGGACTGGTCATTGTCGCTTGTGTGACTTCGGTAGTTATTCTCACAGTAGGGACAATCCCGTTTTTGGGGCTGATCATTCCCAACCTGGTTACGATCTACCTAGGAGATAACCTGAAAAAAAGCTTATCTCATACCGCTTTGCTTGGCGCGGTGTTTGTACTTGCATGTGATATCCTAGGACGCCTCATCATCTTCCCATACGAGATTTCCATCGGCTTGATGGTTGGGGTCATAGGCAGCGGGATATTCGTGTACTTACTCATGAGAAGAAAGGCATATGAACAATGAAAGCGAAGATAGCTGCCCTGACGATTGTGGCCATTGCTTTGATAGCCATTTTTATGATGATTGACGCCGGTGGCAACTGGGATTACGTCCTTCCTCGGCGGGCTAAGAAAATTCTTGCCATTATTTTAACCGGTTGCATCATCGCCTTCTCAACGATGATCTTCCAGACCATCACGAACAACCGAATCTTGACGCCTAGCATCATCGGCCTTGATTCGCTCTATATGTTCATCCAAACATTTGTGATCTTTGTTTTTGGCTCCACCCATTTCACCTTGATGAACAACAACGTGAACTTTCTGATCTCGACAGGTGGGATGGTGCTTTTCGCAGGCTTGCTCTACAAATTCCTGTTTAAGAGGGAAGGGCAAAATATTTACTTCCTGCTTCTCATCGGATTGATCTTGGGCACATTGTTCAGCAGTTTGTCCACGTTCATGCAAGTGTTGATTGATCCGAATGAGTTTTTGGTTGTGCAAGACCGAATGTTCGCCAGCTTCAACAATGTAAAAACAGACCTGTTGATTACGAGCTTTGCTCTGGTCATCGGAATCATGATTTACTTCTGGCGATACATCAAGTACCTGGATGTGTTATCACTCGGTCGAGATCAGGCGATCAATTTGGGGATTCCGTACGATTTTGTCATCAAACGGTTCCTCGTCATCATTGCCATTCTCGTATCGATCGCGACAGCGCTTGTTGGACCGATTACCTTCCTTGGACTGTTGGTAGCGAATCTCGCCCATCAGTTTATGAAAACCTATCAGCATAAATACTTGCTGGTGGGCTCGGCTTTAATCAGTGTGATTGCACTGGTTGGCGGTTTGTTGATTGTGGAGCGTGTACTTGCGTTCTCCACGACGCTTAGTGTCATCGTCAACTTTATTGGTGGGGTTTACTTCATCTATCTTCTGTTAAAGGAGAATAAAGCGTGATAGAAGTCCGGAATGTCACAAAACAGTATGGTAGCAAAAATGTCGTGGAAAACGTCTCTGTGAAGATTGCCAAAGGGAAAATTACGTCCTTTATCGGACCCAATGGAGCCGGAAAGAGCACGCTGCTGTCGATGATTAGTCGCTTATTGACCAAGGATCAAGGCGAGGTTTTCATTGAGGGTCAGGAGATTGGGCAGACAAAGAGCAGTGAGCTGGCAAAGAAAATCTCGATTCTCAAGCAATCGAACCACATAACGGTGCGGTTGACGATTCGTGAGCTGGTCAGCTTTGGTCGTTTCCCGTATTCACAAGGCAATTTGACAAAAGAGGATTGGAAGTATGTAGACGAGGCTATCCAGTATTTGGAGCTCACGGACATTCAACACAAGTACCTCGACCAGTTGAGTGGCGGTCAGCGTCAACGCGCTTACATCGCGATGGTTGTCGCTCAAAATACGGAATACGTCCTCTTGGATGAGCCGCTCAACAATTTGGATATGAAGCACTCCGTCCAGATCATGAAAGTGCTGCGACGTCTGGTAGACGAAAAAGGTAAAACGGTTGTCATTGTCATTCACGATATCAACTTTGCTTCCGTCTACTCGGATTATATCGTCGCTCTCAAGGATGGAAAGGTCGTGAAGGAAGGCACCACAGACGAGATTATCACCCAACCGATCTTGAAAGATGTCTATGACATGGATATCCGTATTGAAGACATTGAAGAAAATAAAATCTGTGTCTATTTCGCGTAAGCCCCATCTCCCCATCGTTAAAATTTTGATGGCCTGCCGGGGTTTCATCAGCAAGCTGTCAATAATTTTATATACTTTTACATTCTATATAGAGGTGAGAGAAGTGAATAAAAAATTACTCATGCTATTTATGGCAGTACTGTTGGCTGTATTCACGGCTGCATGCGGCTCCAATAACGCTGCTCCTGCAACATCTGCGACGGACGCAACAAAAGCACCTGAAGCGGCACAAACATCCGAAGAAGTTACGATCAAGCATAAATTAGGTGAAGCAAAACTGAAAAAGAATCCAAAAACGGTTGTAGCATTTGACTTCGGTGTTCTGGATTCCTTGGACAAATTGGGTGTTGAAGTAGCGGGTGTTGCACAGTCTACCAGCATTCCTGCGTACCTGGAAAAGTTCAAAGATGCGAAATACACAAACGTTGGTGGTTTGAAAGAGCCAGACTTTGAAAAAATCAATGCATTGAAACCAGATGTCATCTTCATTTCTGGTCGTCAACAAGATGCTTACGAAGAGCTGAACAAAATTGCTCCAACCATCTTCATGGGTGTAGACAATGCGAAGTACATGGAATCTTTCAAAGAGAACATGAAAACATTGGGTACCATCTTCGGTAAAGAAGCACAAGTAGAAGAAGAGCTGGGCAAAATCGATGCATCTATCAAAGAATTGAATGCAAAAGCAACGGCAAGTGGCAAGACTGCTCTGATCGTAATGGTTAACGAAGGCAAACTGAATGCTTACGGCGCTGGTTCCCGTTTTGGTATCCTGCACGGTGAATTTGGATTTACGCCTGTAGACAAAAACATTTCTGTAGAAAATCATGGTCAAAGCGTTTCCTTTGAATATATCGCAGAAAAAGATCCAGACTACCTGTTCGTAATTGATCGTGGTAACGCGATTTCCAAGAATAAAGAAGTGTCTACTTCTACACAGCAAACAGTAGAAAACGATCTGATTAAGAACACGAAAGCATTCAAAACTGGCAACATCATTTACCTGGATTCTAGCAACTGGTACTTGTCTGGTGGGGGATTGGAATCCACCGCTGGCATGGCAGAAGAAGTTCTGAAAGAAGTGAAGTGGTAAGAGGCTAGAAAGGAAAGTGGCGACAGCCCAAGGGAGTAAAACATTCCCGGGGCTGTCGCCTTTTCATTTTATAGAACGTGCTGATTCATTTATAATCGGGGTTCCCGCTTGGCAAACTCCTGTAACATCCCTCTTATTTGTTCAACCAATAAAGCAGGTGCCTTCTTTGGCGAACCCGAGTCAAACAGTGGCTGGGGATCGTATTCCAAAATCAACTGGACCCCTTTGCTCATATCCTCTCCCAATTCCCATGCAACTAGTTGGAGTGCCATGTCGATACCAGAGGAAACGCCGGCTGCTGTAACGAGGAAAGATAAATAGTCGGTATAGCAAAAAGCCGGTTACACCAAAAACGTGGTGAAAACCGGCTTTTTGTTTGCGGAATCTAACGGTTATCTGGCTCCAACCAGCTTGCGCTCTTCCGTGTAAACAGGTTGGGTCGTGTTTTCGTTTGCTTGTTTTTGGTCCACAGCATGACACAGCTCATATGGGAGGCAGAGCGGTACACCCGTGCGAGGATCAGTCAGGATGTCTGCTTCGATGTTGAATACCTTGCGCAGCATCTCAGGCGTCATGACTTCAGCAGGGCTTCCCTCAGCGACGACCGTACCGCGAGAGATGGCAACCATGTGCTGTGCATAACGGGTTGCGTGGTTCAAATCGTGGACGACCATAACAATCGTACGATTTTCTTCGTCATTGAGCTTTTGCAGGAGCTTGAGAACCTCCAGCTGGTGAGCCATGTCCAGGAAGGTCGTAGGCTCATCCAGGAACAGGATGTCTGTTCCTTGCGCCAGTGCCATCGCAATCCACGCGCGCTGACGCTGACCGCCGGATAGCTGGTCAACTGGACGGTCATGGAAATCTGCCATCCCGGTCATGGAGATAGCCCAGTTTATGATCTCCTTGTCTTCCTTGGTCAAAGAGCCGAAGCCTTTTTGATGGGGGAAGCGGCCATAGGTAACGAGCTCAGACACGGTCAAGCCATCGGGTGCGGTTGGGTTTTGCGGCAAAATCGCGAGTTGCTTGGCGACTTCCTTGGTCGATTGCTGATGGATCGACTTTCCGTCCAAAAATACTTGTCCGCCGGTTGGTTTCATAATCCGCGCGAGAGTTTTGAGGATCGTTGATTTACCAGAACCATTTGCACCAACCAGAGCAGTAATTTTTCCAGAAGGAATGCTGATGTTCAAGTCTTTGACAATGGAAAGCTCACCGTATCCGATGTCCAGCTTTTGCGTGTATAAGCGCTCCACAATGGGCCAACTCCTTTTTAGGAAAGTATGTACATGTATGTGTAAACAAAGACAATGATAATCATTTTCACTAAGATAAAGTATATAACGGAACGAGGTCAAATTCAATATGAAAAAGCCAACCTGCTCACATGTGTGAACAAATTGGCCTTGGGTTGGGTTAACAAATGATTATCCGGTGTTAGTAGGTGATATGAGCGATAATACCTTCTTCGTCGTCCAATACCAGCTCGATACCGGCGGAATAAGGGTTGCGCTGCATCTGGGTCTCCAGGTAGTAGCGAATCGCTTCAATCATGTTAATCTCGACGAAGATTTGTTGGCGATCCATCCAGTGTACTTCAGCAGAGAAGCCATACTCCTCGTCCCACATCAGCTCGACGGAGATATCTTGTGGCTTCAACTGCTTTTTGAAAGCTGCATGAATGCAAATCGCATTAATAATATCTTGTTCAGAAAAAGTTATCTTTTCCATGCGTTCAGTTCCTGTTCTTTCTCACGCTTGTTTTTGAAGTAGACGAACGCTTTGCGGATCAGGATAATCACTGCGAGGATCGCCATCAGGTTGATCATGAAGCCAAGGATGGAGCCCAGCATACCCATGTCACCGAATAGGGATCCGAACAGCAAACCAGCCAGACCACCAATCATGAGACCTTTCATGAATCCGCCGCTTTTGCTTGCGGTAGCAGCAGGAGTTGTTGTCGTACCTTTATTGGTTGATGCGTTTACATTTGAATCGGCTTTGTTGGGTGTTTGTGTATTGGTGGGAGCCGTATTAGAGTTAAAAGATTTTTTCCCGGACTTATAGCCTTTCGCGTCGGCGTGATCAATGAATCCTCCGGCCGGAGCGAGTACGAGCATTACGGCAACCAACATCATGATGAGTTTTTTCATGTTATTTAGGTAGCACCTCTCATTTGAATGACTTGTACATATAAGTCTACATGAATATCGAGCGAAAATCCAATGCACTTTCATTGACGATCGGTTTAAATACCTACAAAAAAGCCCCTGACAAGCGATCTCGTCAGGGGTTCTTCGATTTACGCGCTCTTTTTCAGTTTTCGGGCTGCCCAGTTACCCAACGATTGAATGAGCTGGACCAAGACGACGAGGATAATGACGGTAATGATCATGACTTCAATGTCCCATTGCTGGTAGCCGTAGCGCAAGGCGAGATCGCCCAGTCCGCCGGCACCAACTGCGCCCGCCATAGCAGTAGCACCGATCAACCCAATGGTCGCGATCGTCAGGCAGAGGACGATGCCAGGCCGTGCTTCACGCAGCATGATCCGAAAAATAATCTGCGTCCGGGAAGCGCCCATCGCTTGGTACGCTTCGATCACGCCGCGATCTACGTCATGCAGGGCAGTTTCCATCAGGCGTGAGATATAAGGAGCCGTATAGACGATGAGCGGCACAATGGCTCCTTCAATTCCAATCGAAGTGCCCACGATCAACTCTGTAAAAGGAATGATGGCAACCATCAGGATAATAAAAGGCAACGAACGCACAATGTTGATGATCGTATTCAAGGTGTGATAAATGATTTTATTCGGAAAAAGGTGATTCGCCTGTGTGATGACCAACAAAATCCCGAGCGGAATCCCGATCAGTGTCGCAATGAACAAGGAAAACCCAACCATGATGACGGTCTCTTGCAGGGATTGCCCGAATACCGGAATCATTTCAATCAAACGCTCCATTAGCTCCGCACCTCCTCTGGTGACACAATATCTACGCGGTAGACGGATTCGCGCAAGAAGCGAATGCCATCTTGAATGGGCTGGTCTTCACCAGAAATGTGCAAAAGCAAAATGCCGAGCGCCGTTCCCTTAATGGTCGTAATTGAGCCGTATAACAGATTGGTGCTAATCGGAAAGCGTGCGGACAAGGTGCCAAGAACAGGATCGAGAGCGGCATCTCCGCGAAAAGCAACGCGAACAATTTTGGAAACGGGTCCGGATTCTTTTATCTTGGACAAAATCTCCTGTGGTACCTGATCATCAAAAACCGTTTTGATAAAATTACGGGTCGTTTGCTCTTGCGGATTGCTGAACACATCCAGAACAGAGCCTTGCTCGATGACGACGCCGTTTTCCATGATGGCTACTTGGTCGCAGATTTTCTTAATGACCTGCATTTCATGGGTAATCAGCACGATGGTCAGGTTGAACTTTCGATTGATGTCGAGCAATAGCTCCAGAATGGATTCGGTTGTTTGCGGATCGAGAGCGGAAGTCGCTTCGTCACAGAGCAGAATTTCCGGATCGGTCGCAAGTGCACGAGCGATGCCCACCCGTTGCTTTTGTCCACCGGATAGTTGAGAAGGATAAGCGTTTGCTTTATCAGACAAGCCAACCAAGCCGAGAAGGTCTTCTACCTTGCGCTTTATGACATCTTTGGGGACGCGATTCATCCGCAAGATTTCCGCCACATTGTCAAAGACATTATAGGAAGAGAGCAGGTTGAAGTGTTGAAAAATAATCCCGATCTTTTTGCGAGCTTGCCGCAGCTCTTTTTCCTTGAGGGTCAGCATGTTCTGGCCATTGACGATCACAGAACCGCTGGTCGGCTTCTCCAACAGGTTGATGGTACGGAGCAGGGTACTTTTCCCCGCTCCGCTAAAGCCGATCACCCCGTAGATTTGCCCTTTTTCCACCTGCAGGGATACGCCCTTCAATGCTTCTACCTGCTTGTTTCCTACTTGATACGACTTATGAATATCGGTTAGCTGTATCATAACGAGTTCTCCTTGTTGTTCTTGATGTTCCTGGCGTCGATCTTACCAGGACGGCAGTACAGCTCCTTCAAAGCGTTCGTCGATGAATTTTTTCACTTCTTCCGAGCGGTAGATGTCCACCAGCTTTTTGACGGCTGGGTTGTCTTTGTTGGTTTCGTTGACTGCCAAGATGTTTACGTATGGAGAGTCAGCCGTCTCAGCGAAGATCGCGTCTTTTTTCGGGGAGTAGCCAGCTTCCATCGCGAAGTTCGTGTTAATCGAAGCAACCTCTACGTTGCTCAGCGAGCGTGCCAGGAAAGCAGCCTCCAGCTCTTTGAATTGCAAATTTTTCGGATTTTCCACGATGTCCAGTGGTGTTGCGTTGTCACCCACGCCATCCTTGAGCTTAATTAAGCCAGCTGCCTGATAGAGCAGCAAGGCGCGTGCTCGGTTGGTCGGATCATTTTGAATGCCGACAACGCCGCCTGCTGGGATGTCCTCGACTTTTTTATGCTTGGTGGAGTACAGGCCCATCGGGTACGTCACGGTTTTTCCGACCTCGACGATCTTTGTCTTGTGATCTTGATTGAACTTCGCCAAGAACGGGATGGTTTGGAAGCTGTTCACATCGAGATTTCCTTTATCGAGAGCTTGGTTTGGCTGTACGTAATCGTTGAAAACGATGACTTCGACGTCGAGCCCTTTGCCTTTGGCGACTTCTTTTACTTTGTTGAGAATTTCTTCGTGTGGGCCGCCAGTGACACCCACTTTGAGTGAGGTTTGTTCAGCAGCAGTACCGCCGTTAGCAGGCGCAGCTTCTTGTTTACCCCCGCAAGCCGTTACGAGCGATGCAGCGAGCAGTAGTGTAGTGAGCAGTAGACCAGTTTTTTTCATGAAAATACCCCTTTTCTCTGGATGTAAGATGGAAAAGAAAAAAGCCTCTTCCGACAGAAGAGGCGAAAACTGCAAGTATGTAACCACACTGCAACAATACCTCTCTTATCTGTCGGAATAATTCCGCTGGATTTGGCACCGTATCGTTTGCGATAGGTTGCCGAGGTGTCATAGGGCCAGTCCCTCAACCTCTCTTCATAAGAGAATGTGCTATGAAATTATCATTCCAAACATTGTTGTTAATTCTTATTTGGATAGTTGGATTATAACGACTGATTTTTTCGGTGTCAACAGTTTTTGCAAACGAATGACTTGGTGGAAAAATGTGAAATTGATCTAAATACGAATATTCTATTGAAGAATGAAAAAATCATATGTATAATGAGAGCGAATGAACCCGATGCCAGCTATCGCAGGTGATGACATGACTCTCGTGGACTCCAATGAAACTAGAAAAAAGCTGTCTGCCATCTATAATGAGATAGCAAAAGAGTTGTTCGGATTTGGAACGACTTTGCTCCGAGTCACGATTGAAAATCAGATGATTACGTTCCAAGCTAAGCATCGCCGCTCTCCGCGCTCACAAGCGTTGGAAGGAGAAGCACCGGCCCTCAAGCTCGAAGTCGATTTTCGCATGTCCCTTCTTTATAAGAAGAGACTGAGAGAACGACTGGAAGAAGAGATGGGGTTGCCGTTGGAAGCCGTGCTCAGGGACTACGATGCGCCTACGCAGTGGGCGATCACGAATGTTATTTTAGCTGAATCAGAACTGAATACCTGACGCAATCGTTCGGATTTTCTCTTTTGATCTATCTTAAGGGGAGACCGTAGACTTTGCGTAAAAACGGGTGTCACTTCTCTTTGTTTACGAAGAAAAGTGCTCTTGTTTAGAATGATACGTTCTAATCAAGGGTACTTTTCTTTTTATTGTATCACCATATTTTGTCATCAAATGAACCCAACTGGAGGAGAATTACGATGAAGAAATTACTTGCTGGAATCCTGTCTTTTTCTATGATGTCACTGGCACTCGCTGGCTGTGGCAGCAATGATCAACCAAAAGCGGGGGGAGCTGGCGGCGAAGCCAAGGGCGAGCCACAAAAGCTGGTCATCTCCACATGGGGCTTCTCCGAAGACTTTTTCCGGAAAGAAGTATATGAGCCGTTTGAAAAAGAACATAACGTAAAAATCGTGCTGGAAATCGGGAACAACGCAGAGCGTCTGAACAAGGTCCGCCAAGGAAGCTCCGATGTAGACTTGATCTACCTCTCTGACTACTATGCACAGCAAGGGATTGAGAGTGGCGCATTTGAAAAAATCGACCGCAGCCGCATCCCGAACCTGGATCAAATCTACGACATCGCCAAAGCACCACTGGGCGAGGAGTACGGTCCAGCTTACACGATTGGCCAATTCGGGATTGCCTACAATCCAAAGCTCGTAAAAACTGAGATCAAGGATTGGAAAGATCTGTGGAATCCAGAGCTGACAGGCAAGCTGACACTGCCAAGCATTACGTCCACAACTGGCCCGATGGTTCTCGACAGTGCTTCTGCGGTTGCGGGCAGCAAGGAATTTAACGAGGATCAAGCCTTCGCGAAAATGAAAGAAGTCAACAAAAATGTCGTGAAGTTCTACGATAAGACCTCCGAATACGTGAACATGTTTGGACAAGAAGAAATCGGCGTAGGACCAATCATGGAAATGTACTTCAAAGACATCAAAGCTGCTGTTCCAGAAGCTGTTTTCGTACAACCTGCAAGCGGTGGATATGCGGTTATGAATACGGTTAACATCGTAAAAGGCTCGAAAAACAAAGCACTCGCAGAAGACTTCATCAACTATCAACTGAGCAAAGAAGTTCAGGAGAAAACAGCAAAAGCGAAAATCGATTCCCCTGTAAACAAGACCGTTCAACTGACAGAAGAAGAAGCAAAAGGTGTAACGTACGGGGAAGAAACCGTAAGCAAGCTGAAAATGCTGGACATGAAATTCGTAAACGAGCACTCCAAAGCATGGATTGACCGTTGGAATCGTGAAATCACGCAATAACGCAATAACGAACGATAGAAAAACAATGGGCGAGGGTATAGACAATTCGGATATACCCTCGTTTTCAACGTATAGGAATTTATATGAAAGTGAGGAGGACCACTTGTGAAAAAGATCATTCTTGACGTCGATACGGGCATTGACGATGCGCTTGGCATTATTCTCGCTGTGAAAAGCGGGCAATTCGATCTAGTTGGTATTACTACGGTGAATGGCAACGTGTCGCTGCGAAAAGCCACGGAAAACACGTGCAAAATTCTTGATTTCCTGCAAGTCGGCGAGCAAATCCCTGTCATCTGTGGAGCGTCTAAACCGTTATTGCGGCCGTTGTTTTTCGAGCATGCCGTACATGGTGAGGATGGTTTGGGCGGTGCCCTTGCCGGAGTTCCGATTTACAAGGAACCGACTGCTGGCTTTGCCCCTGATTTCATCGTGGAAAACGTACTCGCTCATTCTGGAGAAATTACGCTCGTCATGACGGGGCCGCTGACCAATTTGGCTTTGGCGGTGAAAAAATATCCGGAGCTTGTTCAACACGTCAAGGAAGTTATTTTCATGGGTGGAGTGGTCCGCGAGCATGGCAATGTGACGCCAGTTGCGGAGTACAACATGTACGTCGATCCAGAGGCAGCGAAGGTCGTATTTCATGCCGGATTCCCGCAATTGACGATGGTTGGTCTGGATGTAACGCGAAGAGTGCTACTGAATGAGGAGCATATTCGCGGGCTAGGAGATACCCCGATGGGCGAGTACGTGAGACAGAGTACGTCTGATTACCTTCATCGCTATTTTCAGCGAAATGGCATCTATGCGTGCGCTATGCATGATCCGTTGGCTGTCGCGGTCGCACTCGATCCGAAGCTGGTGAAGACGCAGAAACTGTATGTAGATATCGAAACGAGAAGTGAGCTGTGTGATGGGCAAACGGTTTGCGACTTTCAAAACCGCCTGAAAAAAGAACCGAACATAAACGTCTGTCTGGACGTAGATGCAGATGCGTTCTTTGCGCGTTTTCTCGGCGCATTGAAAGCCTGACGATACCGTGAACAGGAGTTAATCAGATGAGAAAAACGGGTCTTTATTTATTGTTGTTGCCGGGTGTGCTTTTTTTGACGTTGTTCATGGTCATTCCGATCGTGATGACGATTGCGTCCACCTTTTATCAAGAGGGTAGCTTTACGATCCAAGGCTATCTCCAATTTCTTACCGATGCGTACTTCCTGAAAATTATGCTGACAACGTTGCAGGTCAGTCTGGTCACGACGATTGCGTGTGTTCTGATCGGTTTTCCTGCCGCGTACTACATTTCCAAGCTCGGCCCACGCAAAAAAGGCATCCTGCTGGCATTGGCTATTTTTCCTTTGCTGACCAGCTCTGTCGTGCGGTCGTTCTCTTGGATGATTATTCTCGGAAAAAAGGGCTTATTGAACAGCTCGCTGCTTGCAATCGGGCTCATCGATAAGCCGTTGGAAATATTGTATACGCCGACTGCGATGATGATTGGTTTGATTCATCTGTTCCTGCCGCTGATCATTATTACGCTGGTAGGGGTGATGGAAAACATCGACCCAGACTTGCTGAAGGCGGCGGAAAGCTTGGGTGCTTCCAAGTTGACTGCCTTCTGGAAAGTCATTGTGCCGCTTAGTGTACCGGGACTCATCATCGGTAGCATTCTCGTGTTTGTCGGAAGCTTGACCGCCTACACCACGCCTGCCCTGCTAGGTGGAAAACAGCGGGTCATCTCCACGTTCCTGTATCAAAATGCGATTACGCTGAATGACTGGCATTTGGCATCCGTCATTGCCACGATCATGATTGTCATTACATTTGTCGTCATCTATTTCATGAACAAGCTGGCGACGAAATTAAATCCGAAGGGGTAGAAGCTATGCAGGAGAAAAATCGCGGGTTGGCCCTGTTTACCTCTCTCGTCTTTCTGTTTTTGCTAGGGCCGCTCATTATCATTTCTTTTACGTCGTTTGAGCCGGGGAGTGTCTTGAAGTTTCCGCCGGAGGGTTTTTCCTTGCGGTGGTACGAAAACATTTTCGATGTAGAAATGTTCATGACGACGTTTAAGACGTCGATGTTCGTTTCCTTGCTGGGCAATCTCTTGGCGCTCTTGTTGGGGATTCCGGCAGCCTATGCGCTCAGTCGCTTTGATTTTCGCGGCAAAGGCATCTTGAATGGCGTTTTCATCTCACCTGTCCTGATTCCGGGTATCGTGATGGGCTTTGCCATGCTGAAATATGTCATTGTTGTATATAATTTGCCGATTTATGCGGGACTTCTCGTCGGTCATACGGTGCTGATGCTTCCGTTTATCATTCGCGTCATTGCATCTTCCTTGTCCAACTTTGACTTCGCCATTGAAGAAGCGGCGTTAAGCCTTGGGGCAGGTCGCCTCGAAACCTTTTTCAAAGTCGTCTTGCCGAATATTCGCTCCGGGATTATTGCTGCGATTCTGATCGCTTTTCTGGAGTCTTTCAACAACGTAGATATCTCTGTTTTCATGACGGGACCAGGGGTAAGCACGCTGCCGATCCAGATGCTGACGTACGTAGAAAACAACTTCGATCCGACGATCGCCGCGATTTCCGTGCTGCTCATGATTTTTACGGCTATTCTCATGTTCATCATTGAACGTCTGATGGGGCTTTCCTACTTTACAAAACGATAACGGAGGCATCAACTCATGGCATTGCTCACGCTGGAAAACGTATCGGTTGCCTATGACAATCAATATATTTTGCAAAACTTCAATCTCAATATCGAAAAAGGACAGCTTATCTCTTTGCTCGGTCCGAGCGGTTGCGGAAAGACGACGACGCTGCGTCTGATTGCGGGTTTTCTGGAAGCAAAAGATGGACGATTCATGTTTGAAGGAAAAGATTATACGCGCGTTCCGGTCAACAAGCGCAACTTCGGGTTTGTGTTTCAGAGCTATGCACTGTTTCCGCACCTTTCTGTTTTCGATAACGTGGCGTTCGGTTTGCGCCTACGCAAGGTCAATGAAACAGAGGTAAAGACCCGGGTGCAGCAAATCCTCGAAGTAGTGAGCCTCGGCGGCTACGAAAAGCGTTTCCCGAAAGAGCTGTCTGGTGGTCAAAGACAGCGCGTGGCAATTGCGCGTGCATTGGTGATTCAGCCTGACCTGCTGCTGTTCGATGAGCCGCTCAGTAACCTCGATGCCAACCTGCGGATCAACATGCGTGTAGAAATCCGTCGCATTCAGCAGGAGTTGGGAATTACGACTGTGTATGTATCGCATGACCAGGAGGAGTGCTTCTCCATTTCTGATCAGGTGGCGATTATGAACAAGGGTGTGATCGAGCAGCTTGACGATCCAGCCACAATTTTCAAATATCCGAAGACCGAGTTTATCGCTCGCTTTATTGGTTTTACCAACTTCATCGATTTCGCAGAGCGCAACGAGCAGAACGGAGAAATTGGCTTGCGTGTCGGTGACCATCATTTTACCGCGTCCAAAAATCCGGGTACGGCGAATCCGTCCGGCAAAAAATGCGCAATGCGACCAGATGACCTTCTCGTGACGACAGAAGAGAGCACCGAGCCGGGAATGAACCGTTTGCGTGGGACGGTAAAGGTGAGCACGTTTTTGGGACGCAGCTATCAATATGTCGTGGAAACAGAGTTGGGCGACTTCACGGTCAATCAAGAGATGGAGACGCCGTACAAGACTGGCCTAAACGTCAATCTGTTGTTTCCAAAAGACAAAGTGGTGCTCGTGGACTAAAGACAGGAGGTTATTATCGTGAAGGTCGATTTGTTGATTCAAGACGTCCAAGTGTTTAACAGCTATTTTAAAAAGTTCATCAAAGGAAACGTCGCTGTTTTGGATGAACGATTCTTCTATATTGGTGAGCGCAGTACAGAAACATTTGAAGCTGCCGAGATCGTGGACGGACAAGGCCGCTACATGATTCCTGGTCTGGTCGATATTCACTTGCATATTGAGAGCACGATGGTGACGCCGGAGACGTTTTCCTTTGGCTTGATTCAAAACGGAGTGACGACGATCGTACCGGAGCCGCATGAGATGGCCAATGTTTTCGGAATCGAAGGGATCAAAGAAATGATTCGTGCGAGCCGTGATTGTGTCGTTGATATGCTGTACGCGATCCCGAGCTCTGTACCAGCTACCTCGATGGAAACGACAGGTGGGTCTGTCGAGATTGCAGACATGGACGAGCTCTTGCGTTCCGAAGAGATCATTTGCCTCGGCGAAATCATGAACTACGTAGACATCATCAAGGACCCTGACTGCAAGACCAATCGCATCCTGGAGCATATCCGCAAGACGTATCCAAAGCTCGTCATCGAGGGGCATGTCCCGAAATTGCTTGATTTGGACCTGCATCGTGTCATTTATGCGGGGGTGGATTCCGATCATACGCATCAGACGCGTGAGGGTATGGAAGCGAGAATTGCAGCGGGCATGTTTCTGGAGATTCAAGAAAAATCGATGACGGATGAAGTCATGGACTATTTGATCAAAGAAGATGTTTCCGAGCATTTTTGCTTTGTGACGGATGATGTGATGACAGATTCCTTGGTCAATCGCGGACATTTGAACCATATCGTGAAAAAAGCCATTCAAATGGGCATGCAGCCAGAACGCGCGATCTACGCAAGTACTTTTACCCCTGCCAGACGTATGAACATGACGGATCGAGGGGCGATTGCTCCCGGCAAAATTGCGGACTTCCTGCTGGTTTCTGATCTGCATGAACTCAAGATCGAGCGCGTCTACAAAAAGGGGAAGAAAGCTTACGACGTCAAGGAAGAGTACCGACAAGTAGTCAAAGAGAAGCAGTTTCCTGCACATTTTTATGAGAGCATCAAGCTATCGCCACTTACAGAGCAAGACTTCCGCGTCACAGTAGATGTGCCGGACAATCGCTATCCATGTCGGGTCATGCTCGTTCAAAACGGTTCTACATTTACTGAGGATCACCGTGGGATCGCTGAGGTACGGGAAGGGCAACTCTTGTGGGAGGAGAGCCCGTACGGCTTGATTGCCGTCTTTGAACGCTATGGTATAAACGGCAATCGAGGTTACGGCTTGATCAGCGGCGATACGATCAAGCGAGGTGCGGTAGCCACCAGCTACTCGCATGACAACCACAATCTCTTGGTTGTCGGCCATAATCCGCACGATATGATGGTCGCAGCCAATGAAGTCATCCGCAACCAGGGCGGCTTTTACGTGGTAGAGGATGGCAAAGTGATCGCGAGCCTTCATTTACCGGTCGGAGGTATTTTGACAGAGGAACCATTGGAAAAGACGGCAAAGGAAGTCGAACAGCTTCGCCGTGCCATGGAGTCGCTCGGTTACAATCATTACAACCCGATCATGTCGATCAGCACGCATTCCTTACCAGTCAGTCCAGCCTTGAAGCTAACGGATATGGGGTTGATCGATGTAAATGACGGGAAAATAGTTCCGTTGCTCTTGATGTAATAAAAGTTGCTTGCTGAAAATTATTTTCGGCAGGCAATTTTTTTTGATCAAAAAGTCCCGAATGAAGCATATAAATTTTCATGCATAGGTATACATTCCTGAATAATCTCCTATTTCCTTACTGGAATTAGGGTATTTGGCAGGTTTTGGTTTAGGTATTCAGAATCTGTAATACTGGAAAAGTTTTCTGTAACATGGTATTCGATCCTAATCCAGAAAAGAGGAGATAAATAAATGGATAACGTAGGGTTGAGAAACAATCTGTTCAGTAAAGGGCTGTCGCTTTTATTCATGCTGGCAATGATGCTGGTGGCGGGCGCAGCTACTCTCGTGTTCGCTGAGAAAGCCTCGGCTCACGGGTACATCGAATCGCCAGCGAGTCGTTCTTACTTGTGTAAGACGGGGCAAAACAAAGGCTGCGGTCAAATCCAGTGGGAACCGCAAAGCGTAGAGGGTATTGGCGGGTTTCCGCTATCTGGTCCTGCCGATGGTGAATTTACCGGTGGAGGCCGCTATCCTGAGCTTTATGCACAAACAGCAGATCGCTGGACCAAGGTTACCTTGCAGGGTGGACAAAATGCGTTTACTTGGAATCTGACAGCCCCGCATAGTACAGCGGAGTGGAAATATTACATCACGAAAAAAGGCTGGAATCCTAACAAGCCGCTTGCCCGAGCGGATTTGGAACTGTTCTGCTCGTTCCAGGACGGAGGGAAAAGACCGCCATTCACGTTAACGCAAACGTGCAATGTACCGACAGATCGTAGCGGTTACCACATTATTTTGGCTGTTTGGGAAATTGCTGATACAGGCATGGCTTTTTACCAGGCCATCGATGTGAATCTGATTAATCCTGGAACAGGTATCGTAGAAAAGCCTACCGTTCCAGACAATGTGACTTCCGTATCACAAACAGCTACAAGCATTGACCTTAGCTGGACAAAATCCGTCGCATCTGAGGGAATCAAACAATACGATGTGTATCGCGATGGCAAATTCATCGCATCAACGAGAGAAACAGCTTACATCGACAAAGATTTGACGCCTGCTACGGCTTACAGCTATACCATTGTGGCAGTCGATGGCAAAGGGAAAGAGTCTAATGCGAGCAAAGCACTTACCGTTCGCACAAAAGCTGAAGATATCGTGGATACAGAAGCACCGACGGCACCAGCAGGAATCATGACTCACCATCCAACAGAGACAGAAATCGACCTCATGTGGAGTCCTTCTCGTGACAATGTGGGTGTGGTGAAATACGAAATTTACCGTGATGGCTCCCACGTAGGAACAGTTGAGAAGCCTTCCTTTGTCGATAAAGGATTAACGGCGGGAACATCTTATACGTATACGATCAAGGCAGTTGATGCAGCGGGAAATATTTCCGAAGAGAGCGCGCCTTTTGCTGCAAGCACAAAGGAGAAAAAGCCTGAAATACCAGGTGAAATCGCTGAGTGGGATTCCTCTGCTGTGTATGTACAGGGCAACCGCGTCTTGTATGAGGGACTGGAATACGTAGCAAAATGGTGGGTAACTGGTGAAAAGCCAGACCGTTCCGATGCGTGGAAGCTGGTAAGCGATGTCGTACTGTCGTGGGATTCCAGCAAAGCGTATGATGGTGGAGCGGAAGTGAACTACGAAGACAAGATTTATAAGGCAAAGTGGTGGACCAAGGGCGAAGAGCCAGGGAAAGCCGATGTATGGAAGCTGGCTGAATAATGTAATAAAGCCCGGGTGAACTGCCTGGGCTTTTGTTTGTCTAAGTGCAGTCACTATTTTGCCGATTCCTACTTGTTTTGCTATACTTATAATTTGAACGATAAGCCCATCTTATAAGGTTAGAAGGAAATGAAAAATGAATGAAACCTATTCGCTAAAAGAAAAATGGCGACAGTTTTTGGCTGTTTTGCTTCCGATCTTGATCTCACAACTTGCGCTGTTTTCGATGACGTTCGCCGATACCATCATGTCTGGACACGCCAGTCCGACAGATTTGGCGGGGGTAGCGATTGGGGCTAGTCTATGGACACCTGTTCAAGCGGGCTTGACGGGGATTCTGATGGCTGTCATGCCGATGGTTGCACAGATGGTTGGTGCAAGGAAACAAGATCAGGTGTCTTACACGGTTATGCAAGCCTTGTATTTGAGTGTGGGGATTGCGGTTGGTGTCATCATCGTCGGTGGTTTGGTGCTCGATCCGATCCTGAACTGGATGCAATTGGAGTCACAGGTGCGTACGATTGCTCGCGGCTTCCTGCATGCCATCGCTCTTGGAATTATTCCGATGTTTCTTTATACGGTGCTCCGTTGCTTTATCGATGCATTAGGACAAACACGGGTAACGATGTTCATTACCCTGCTTTCGTTGCCGATTAATGTCTTGTTGAACTACGCTCTTATCTTTGGTAACTTCGGATTGCCTCGACTGGGTGGAATCGGTGCCGGGCTTGCATCTGGCATCACATACTGGTGTATTTTGCTGATTACTCTATTTGTCGTGAATCGCGTGCACCCATTCGTTGAGTTCGGTTTGTTTTCCAAATTTCATCGCATCTCGATGAAAGCATGGAAAGAGCTGCTGAAGCTAGGGCTTCCTATCGGATTTTCGATCTTCTGCGAGGTTAGCATTTTTGCGGCCGTCACTTTGTTCATGAGTGAATACAGCACGATAACGATTGCTGCGCATCAGGCAGCGATGAACTTCGCATCCTTCCTGTACATGGTGCCATTGAGCATATCCATGGCGTTGACGATTGTCGTCGGCTTTGAGGTAGGAGCCAAGAGGTTCCAGGACGCGAAGCAGTACAGTTATTTGGGTATAGGCATCGCTGTTGTTATCGCCCTTTTGTTCGGAATCAGCTTGCTGATATTTAGCGAGCAGGTGGCTGGTTTTTACACGACCGACATCGAGGTGTTGGAGCTTGCCCAGCATTTCTTGATGTACTCGATCCTTTTCCTGATCTCTGATGCCATCGCGGCCCCTATTCAAGGGGTACTGCGCGGGTACAAGGATGTGACCATTACCTTTATCGTTGCGCTGATATCTTATTGGGTGATTGGCTTGCCTTTGGGATACATTCTGGCGAAATTCACTTCGCTTGCCGCATTCGGATACTGGATTGGTCTGATTACGGGATTGGCTGCCGGTGCCATCTTCCTTTTTGGACGTCTGCTGTCGTTACAGAAACGCATGATTCGCAGCCATTCATAAGGAAACAGATAAGCGGAAAATCCTTGGAGTGGGGGTTTTCCGCTTTTTGCATGAAGAATGAAAGCCCCGTTTACACTAAGTAAAAGACCAGATATACTTCTTATCATAGGCGATGGAAGATAACCTGACATCAATGCAGATGGGGGGAGAGACTCATGTCACTCTCGGTATTCACGACGTATGATTTTTTGCTAAAACTAGGAGTTGCATTATTTCTAGGCTTGATGATTGGTATGGATCGGCAACTCAAGCACAAGCCACTGGGTGTAAAAACCAGCATGGTTATTTCGGTTGCGAGCTGTCTCATTACGATTGTCTCGATTGAATCCGTTCATCGGTTCTCCTTGCCCGGACACACGAATATGGACCCGCTGCGCTTGGCTGCTCAAATTGTGAGCGGTGTAGGTTTCCTTGGGGCTGGTGTTATTCTACGCCGGAGTAATGATGTTATTTCAGGTTTGACCACAGCATCGATGGTCTGGGCGGCTTCTGGACTTGGGATTGCAGTAGGTGCAGGATTTTATTTTGAGGCGGTAACCGCGACGATCCTCATTATTTTGGCGATTAATTTGTTCCCGGTCATCCTTCGCTTGGTTGGTCCAGAATCACTCAGACAAAGAGATTTGTCGATCAAGATTGTGGTCGAAGGCGGGGGCAATTTGGATTTGGTGTTCAAGCAGATTAAGCACCTTGAACTGCAAGTGAAGCGGGTGAAGGTCAAAGACTTGGACAATAGTCTGCAAAAGCTGGAAATGATGATTACAGCGTCGGAAAATACGTATACAACGGACATTTACAGCCTGTTGAAGGCTGTCGATCATGTCATTTCGGTAGAAGTAGAAAGCAGATAATATGGAATACTAGAAGACGGGGGCTAATGTAGCTTTCGTCTTTTTCATTTCATTATTCAAGTGGCTGTCGTGAAGGAAGAAGCGCATTTCCAGTCTACGCTTCGGCCTCCGCCCTGCTGAGGGTGAAGACTGTCCGCTTCGGAAAAAATGGCGGGAGCGCTTCAAACGTAGATGGTTCGAAGAAGGATTCCATGAGTGAAGCTGAAATTCCCCGCCATTTTTTCCTACGCTGAGTAGGGCTCCAGAGGCGCTTGGACTGGAAATGCGCTTCTTCTACGTAGCTTTTTGGTTACTTCTTGAAAGGAAGTTCATGAAGTCTCTTTGAATCGCTTACCAAACGTTGTAAAAGCTCCTACTACACATAAGCTGTACGAAAGCACTGTCACATGTCTGGAAGGAGACCGCCCGAACGAAGAGAGGATACAGGCGACTGGAAGACATGTGGCAGGGCTTCCCCCGACCCCAACCGTTTGAGGACAGCATTCTCTTTCATTTTTCCCAAAAAAGCACTTCACCCCTTGATAACAAGAATGAAAATCATTATCATTTTGGTGAAGAAGAACTGCTTTATCCTTTTTTACATAAGAAAACGCTTGATAACGAGGAGGATGCGAGATGGAATTCAGAATTGAAAAGGATACGATTGGAGAAATCAAGGTCCCGGCGGATAAGCTGTGGGGCGCCCAAACACAACGTAGCTTCCAAAACTTTGAAATCGGCGAAGAAAAAATGCCACTTCCACTGATTCGCATGTTTGCCATTCTGAAAAAAAGCGCTGCGCTGGCGAATCAAAAGCTGGGCAAACTCGATAATGAAAAGGCAGAAGCGATTGTGGCGGCAGCAGATGAAGTGATCCAAGGAAAATGGGATGAGCATTTCCCACTGGTAGTCTGGCAAACGGGCAGCGGCACGCAATCCAACATGAACGTCAATGAGGTCATTGCTCATCGCGCAAACCAATTGCTCGAAGCGAAAGGCAGCTCGGCACGCATTCACGCCAACGATGATGTGAATAAATCGCAGAGCTCCAATGATACATTCCCGACAGCGATGCACATGGCTGGACTGGTCGCTATCGAGGAGCAAGTACTGCCTGCACTCCAGTTGTTAAAGGCAACATTGAAAGAAAAAAGCGAAGCCTATATGGATATCATCAAAATCGGTCGCACGCATTTGCAGGACGCGACTCCGCTGACGCTGGGCCAAGAATTCAGTGGTTGGGTACGCATGCTGGAAAAATCCGAAAAGATGATTAAAGAGAGCAAGGAGTACCTTCGTGAGCTAGCGATTGGCGGCACGGCAGTAGGAACAGGAATCAATGCGCATCCGCGCTTCGGTGAAATGGTCGCGGCAGAAATCAGCACAGAAACCAAGCACCAATTCGTAACAGCGGAAAACAAGTTTCACGCGCTGACCAGCCATGACGAGCTCGTTCATGTACATGGTGCCCTCAAAGCACTGGCTGCGGATCTGATGAAAATCGCCAATGACGTGAGATGGCTGGCGAGCGGCCCACGTTGCGGAATCGGTGAACTTATCATTCCAGCAAACGAGCCAGGCAGCTCCATCATGCCAGGTAAGGTGAATCCGACCCAAAGCGAAGCGATGACGATGGTCGTATGCCAAGTGATGGGCAACGATGCTGCGATTGGCTTTGCTGCAAGTCAGGGGAACTTCGAGCTAAATGTGTTTAAGCCAGTGATCATCTACAATTTCCTGCAATCCGCAAGACTGTTGGCAGACGTGATGAAGTCCTTCAACGACAATTGCGCAGTAGGCATCGAGCCTGATCTGACAGTGATCAAAGAAAATCTGAACAACTCGCTGATGCTGGTGACGGCGCTGAACCCGCATATCGGTTATGAAAATGCGGCAGCAGTTGCGAAGCTGGCACACAAAGAAGGCATCACACTCAAGGAAGCAGCAATCAAGAGCAATTTGCTGACCGAAGAGCAATTCGATCAAGTCGTGCGCCCTGAACAAATGATTCATCCAAAAGAATAGGATCTTCATAAATAAAACCGATGGTCCCGTGCTTGTGGCCATCGGTTATTATTTTGAGAACTATTACAGATGCGAACCACCACTGGCATCAATTAGCTGTCCCGTTACCCACCGGCTGTCCGAGGAAGCGAGAAAGGAGGCAATATCCGCTACATCATCAGGCTCTCCCCATCTGTTGAAGGTGGAAAGTCCAGCGGCATACTTCTGTCCATCCGGATTATTTTGCAACGTACCAGCATTCATATCGGTGTTAATAATGCCAGGCAGGATCGCGTTTACTGTAATATGACGGCTCCCCAGTTGTTTTGCCAAGGCTAGCGTCATTGTGTTAATAGCCCCCTTCGATATGCTGTAAGTGAACACACTTGGGGAAGCTGCACGAGTCACAAAGGATGAGAGATTGATGATACGGCCTTCCTCTCTTAAACGGGGTAAAGCTTGTTGGATCATAAAAAACGGTGCTTTGACATTGATGTTCATGACCTCGTCAAACGATTCTTCGGTAGCCTCTTCCAACGTTAAGATTTGTCCGATCCCAGCATTATTGACGAGAATGTCAAAACGATGATCTCCTGTACGTTTCTGTAGTGTTTCGTCCAATCTCGCATAGAAATCACGAATGCCATCAAGAGTACGCAAGTCTGTACCGATTGCGAATGCTTGGCCTCCAGCTCGTTCAATCTCACGTACGACTGCTTCTGCTTCTTCCTGTCTTCTTCCATAGTGTACGGCGACCAATGCGCCATCCTGCGCCAGACGTAATGCGATGCTACGACCAATCCCACGGCTTGCTCCGGTTACCACTGCAATTTTCTCTTTCAAATTATTCATGGTTTCATCTCCCTTGATTGAAATTCAAGTTAGTTATAACACAAGGGGATGTTTGAAATATTGCTCTCTCATTCGCACGGTTGGTCTTACTTGCTTTACCTTTTCTTTAACAATTCTTGTTATAGTAATGCTATCTATATCTACTACGAACGCGTTCGGAGGTGTTTGTCTGTGAGGATTTTGATTGTAGATGACGACAAAGAGATTGTAGAGCTGATGGCGATATATTTGAGCAACGAAGGGTATGAGATTGAAAAGGCTTTTGACGGTTTGGAAGCGATGGAGAAGCTGGAGCAGAAGTCCATCGATCTCGTCATTCTGGACGTCATGATGCCCAATTTGGATGGGCTGGAAGTTACCAAGCGCATACGAAAAAACTCGACCATCCCCATCCTGATGGCGAGTGCTAAAACGAATGATATGGACAAAATCCTGGGCTTGATGACGGGTGCAGACGATTATGTGGCGAAGCCTTTTAATCCGCTGGAAGTGATTGCGCGGGTCAAGTCTCTCCTGCGACGGTCGAACTACACGCAGGCAAGCAAACAGGATCATGTGATTGAGGCGGGGCCACTGATTATCGACAAGCAAAGCCACTTCGTTCAGACCAAAGAAGGCACCCCGATCAAGCTGACGGCATTGGAATTTTCTGTCCTGCATCTTCTTGCAAGTCATCCGAATCGGGTATTTAGCTCGGAAGAAATTTTTGACCGCTGCTGGAAAATGGAGAATTTCGTTTCCTACAAAACGGTAATGGTTCACATCAGCAATCTGAGAGAAAAGCTGGAGAAGGCGACCAATGGCGAGAAGGTGATACAGACGGTCTGGGGGGTCGGCTATAAAATTGAAGCTTAGAGCCAAGGATTTTATTCGCATCCTTTTTGATTTGCTGCTTGGCCTCATGATCATCTACGCTGTTTTTCAAATGGCTGATTTTTTTGCTAACAACTATTTGTACACCATCCCGGAAATCAGAGAGTTCATTTGGAAGTTGCGGGTCAATTTCGATATCAACTCTTTTAAAATCCCAATTGTTTTGTTGGCAACCGGTATGTTTGCGGCGTGGTCGGTCGTTCGTATCCGCAAGTATCTGGAACAAAAGCAGATGGAGCAAATCATAAACGAGCTGCATTTCATTGCAAAAGGTAACTATCATCACCAGATTTCCATTCGTCCGAACGGCAGCTTGGGTCAAGTGGTCGATAGCATCCATGCTCTGGTCAAAAGCGCCTTGGATGCAATGGAAGAGGAGCGGCGGCTGGAACAATCGAAGGACGAGCTGATCACCAACGTTTCCCACGATCTGCGAACGCCGTTGACCTCCATCATTGGCTACCTTGGGCTGATTGAGCAGAACAAACACAAGGACGAGGAGAAGTTCAAGCACTACGCCCATATCGCCTATGAGAAGGCCAAACAGATGAACGTGCTCGTCAATGATCTATTTGAGTACACGAAGGTCCGCAATCGCGGAGCGTATTTGAAGCGAACGCAGTTTGACTTGGTAGAACTGGTTGAGCAAGTATCGGTCGGCTTTCGACTCGTGGCGAATGAGGCAGGGTTGCGCTTAATCGTAGATACGCCCGATCAAAAAATCGAAATGGCAGGAGATACTGACAAGCTCGTTCGCGTTCTGGAAAACCTCATTTCCAACGCCGTGAAATACGGGCACGATGGTACGGAAATTATCATACGTGTCTTCTGTCAAGGAGAAGGTGTCGCGATTTCTGTTGCTAATAACGGAGCGCCGATCCCGGCTGAATATGTGCCGAGCTTGTTTGAACGCTTTTTTCGGGTGGAGGGCTCCCGTTCGAAAGAGACAGGAGGCTCGGGTCTTGGTCTCGCTATCGCCAAAAGCATCATCGATTTGCACCAAGGCAGCATTTCTGCCGAAAGCACAAGCGAATGGACGACCTTTACCGTTTGGCTACCACGTACAATCTCAAGCATTTGAGAAAGCTTTACTTTTTCTTTACCTTTCGTTTCTGTAAATTTTAATCGAAAAGTCTATCCTGACTACATGAAGGTTACGAGAAGCGGCTCAAAAAACTGATGGAGAGAGGGTTTGACAATGGATAACGTGCAAAAAGTGGAGACACCGACAGAACTGCTTGTTATTGCAGGTTATGCAGTGTTTGCCCTTTACTTGTTTCTCGTCGTGAAGGTACTGCTGCTTAAATTCGGTAGTTTGGATAGCAGCTTGCTATTGGATCAGTGTAAAATCATTTGGAGCGACCCGTCTGTGATTGTAGAGCGCTTGCGCTACCGGAGCAATTTGGTGCCCTTTCACGAAATCGAGAACTATATCAAATCGATACGAAATTACCAAAGCTGGCATAGTGCAGTGAACTTCGTAGGCAACGTAATCGCCTTCATGCCGCTAGGCTTCCTGCTACCACTCCTGTTTCCGAAAAAAGCCGGTTCCCTGTTCAGAGTCACCCTGCTATCCCTAATGCTAAGCCTCGGCGTGGAACTGACACAACTCGTAATGAATGTCGGAACGTTCGATGTCGATGATTTGCTCCTGAATACAGCAGGCGGGATGATCGGGTATATCGTATACTTGTTCATTTGGCTTCTGCAGAAAAAACGGTTCATCTTGTCCGTCTCTTCCTAGGCTACTTATTAGGCACCCCTGTGGTGCTTTTTTCTTTATTATTAAAAAAGGTGTGGGTGAGCAAAGAAAGCTGGCGAGAAGAAAAAGCACAGGGCTCGCAGACCTTGACAACGCCTACCCAGTCGGAACTTCAATAAGGGGACCACGCTTGTCGAACACTTCTCCCTTGAGAAACGTCCGCCCGTAGGGTGGCTTTGGTCGACGGTCCCCTTTTTGAAATGTAGACGGCCAGTGAATCCCCCCTTGCGGGCGTGTCAGAGTCGAAGAGAACTGTGCTTTTTCTTCTCCTCCACCATGTTGACCCAAACAAACCAATCCCTCTTGTTTTGTCCCAATACCTATGTTTACACTAGTAAGAAACCCATTGAAAATCCGTCGAAAGAGAAGGTGATTCTCTTTGTTAAATAAAGCGCAAGAAATTTTACGAAAGTACTTTGGCTACGAATCATTCCGAGAAGGCCAGAAGAAAATCATCACGAGCCTGTTAGCCGGACATGACACAGTAGGCATCATGCCAACCGGCGGCGGGAAATCCATCTGTTATCAAGTCCCAGCGATGCTTCAGGACGGCGTAACCATCGTGATCTCCCCACTCATCTCACTGATGAAGGATCAGGTCGACGTACTGGTCAGCATGGGCATTCCCGCCACCCAAATTAACAGCTCACTAGATTATAGCGAGGTTCGCGACCGACTCCGTATGGCGGCCCGAGGAGAGTACAAGCTGCTGTATATCGCTCCAGAGCGTTTGGAATCCGAAGCGTTCCAAAACCTGATTCAAGATGTTCCGATCTCGTTTGTGGCAGTGGACGAAGCGCATTGCGTCTCGCAGTGGGGGCACGATTTCCGTCCGAGCTATTTGGCAATTGCCCGTTTTCTTCAATCCTTGCCACAGCGTCCGCTCGTCGCAGCCTTGACCGCCACAGCGACACCGGAGGTAACCGAGGACATCAAGCGACAGCTAGAATTACAGGACGAACGCCTTTTTATCACAGGGTTTGGCAGAGACAATCTCATCTTGTCTGTACGCAAGGGGGAGAACCGTCGAGAATTCATTCAGGCGTACTTGCGGGCGAATAAGCAGCAGGCGGGGATTATTTATGCGGCAACGAGAAAAGACGTGGACGCCTTGCATGCAGATTTGGACAAGCGTGGCTTTGCTGTGACCAAATACCATGCAGGACTGACGGAAGAGGAGCGTGCGGCCAACCAGGAAGCATTTCTGTACGATGATGTCCGGACGATGATCGCGACCAATGCATTTGGTATGGGCATCGACAAGTCTAATGTGCGTTACGTCATTCATTACAACATGCCGAAAAACCTGGAGGCATATTACCAGGAAGCAGGCCGTGCAGGACGCGATGGCGAGCCAAGTGAGTGTATCCTACTGTTTCAGCCCCAGGATATCCAGACGCAAACGTTTTTCATCGAGCAAAATCAACTGCTGGACGAACGCAAGGAGCTGGAGTACAAAAAGCTGTACGCGATGATCGACTATTGCCGGACGCCGCGCTGTTTGCAGCAAAACATCGTGCAATACTTCGGCGAAGCAGATGCTGTCGCGTGCGGACGCTGCGCGAACTGCACCGATGAGACCGAGCTGTCCGATATTACGCTCGAAGCGCAAAAGATTTTCTCCTGCGTCAAACGTATGAGAGAGCGCTTTGGTGCCGCACTCGTCGCGCAGGTACTGAAAGGCTCCAAAAACAAGAAGGTCACCCAGTTTTCCTTTGATGAGTTGCCGACATATGGTTTGATGAAGGAGTACAAGGAAAAAGAGATAGCAGACTTGATCCAGCTCCTCATTGCCGAAGGGTATTTGCAAGTGACGGAGAGCCAATATCCAATCGTAAAGCTAGGGGAGCGGGCATTGCCAGTTCTGCGGGGCGAAGAGCGCGTTGTGCAAAAAATCTCGATACGTCCTGTGCAGCTGACAGAGGATGACGAGCTGTTCGAGCAACTGCGCGCGTTGCGCAAAGAAATCTCGACGCGACAAAAAGTACCGCCGTACGTGATTTTCCCAGACAGTACCTTGAAGGAAATGAGCAGTGTTTGCCCGACTGACAAGCAGGCCATGCTTCAGATCAAAGGAGTAGGCGAAGCGAAATTTGAGAAGTACGGAGAACTCTTTCTGGAGTGTTTGCAGAACTATGCAGCGATCAAGTCGTGACATATACGTCACGGCTTTTTTTGCTATTTTTCCTTTCGCATGCCTGCTATAGTTAGATAGCACCCAGAATTTTCATACAAAATAGAACAGGAGGACAATTAGAGCAACACTATCGAGGGGCATTGACAGATTAAGAGAGACAGAGGGGAAAACATGAAAAAACTAGCGAAGGGTTTATTAAGTGTAGCACTTACATCCATGGTGCTAGGCAGTGCGATGATGGGGATCGCCGCACCAGTAAAGGCCGCAGCAACACCTACCAAAATTACGCTGCTGGGTACATCTGACATTCATGGACGATTCATGCCGTGGGATTATGCTTTGGATGGTCCGAATCCAAATGGCAGCATGACGCAGTTGTTCACAATGATTAAAGAGATTCGCAAAGAAAATCCGAACACCGTGTTGCTGGATGCAGGCGATTCGATCCAAGACAACTCGGCAGAGCTTTTCAACGACCAACCGCAGTCTCCTATCATGGTCGCGATGAATGAAATGAACTATGACGCGTGGGCATTTGGCAATCATGAATTTAATTTTGGACTCGATGTATTGGATAAGGTCAGTAGCCAATACAAAGGCTCTGTTTTGGCAGGGAACATTTACAAGGAAAATGGCGAGCGTTTCTTGCCAGCGTACACGATCATTGAGCGTGGCGGTATAAAAATCGGCGTTATTGGGATGAACACACCGATGATTACCGATTTCGAAAAAGGAACCGATCATCTGGATGGCCTCGTCATCAAAAACCCGGTAGAAGAAACCAAGAAAGCCGTAAAAGAGCTGGAAGGCAAAGTAGACGTCATGATCGGCCTCATGCACATGGGCATCGAGAATGAAAACGGTATTCCGGGTACGGGCGTAGCAGATATCGCGAACGCTGTTCCAGAGCTGACTGCGATTTTTGCGGGGCACATGCACAAGCTCGTGAAAAAAGAAGAGATTAACGGCGTTTTGATTACAGAGCCGGACAAATACGGTACACATCTCTCGCGCATTGACCTGACTTTTGAGAAGAAAGACGGCAAGCTCGTGCTGACTGACAAGGAAGCGACTGCGGTCCCTGTAAAAGGCGCAGATGGCACACCAGCGGTATCTGATGCAGCGCTGGAGACCAAGCTCCAGCCATTTCATGAGTTCGCGCGTGCAGATGCCAACATCGTCGTAGCAGAGCTCAAAGGCATGAACCTGGTAGAGAAAAACGAGATCGAGGGTATCCCGACGGTCCAAATTCAGGAGACGCCTTTGTCTGACTTTTTCCATGAAGTGATGCTCTACTACAGTAAAGCAGACGTGGTTGCTCACCAGATTGACAACGACAAAGCCAAGCTGGATGTCGGTCCGATCAAGAAAAAGGATATCGCCTACAACTACCAATACGCGGGTGGCGAGATTACCGTATACAAAGTAACCGGAAAAGACTTGAAGGACTATATGGAATGGGCTGTGGGCTACTTCAATTCCACGCGCCCTGGCGACGTGACAGTCAGCTTTGATCCAAAACGCCGCGCTTCCAAATACAGCACCAACGATTTCTTCGGTGGCGTGAAATACGAAATCGACCTGACCAAGCCATACGGTAGCCGCATCACGAACCTGCGCAAGCTCGATGAGACACCGATCAAAGCTACAGATACCTTGAAGCTCGGAATGAACGCATACCGGATGGAAGCTTTGCAGGCAAAAGGTGGCGCGTTGGAAGGACGCAAGTTCGAACAGCTGTGGTCTTCCAAAGACAATACTGCGTTTGGTGAAACAGGTGGAACGATCCGTAACCGTGCGATTGCGTACCTGAAAGAAGTGAAAAAGGGCGTTTACGAGCCAAAAGTACAAAACAATTGGAAGATTACAGGTGTGGACACCACAGCACCTGTACGCAAGGACATAGTAGAGCTGATCAATGCAGGCATTTTGAGCGTTCCGAAAACGGCAGATGGCAAATACACCAATATCGCTTCCATCAACATCAAGGACGCGGTAACCAAAGAAGAGATCACCGAGCTGTCTGCAAAAGTAAAAATCAATGCAGCGAAGTTTTCGACCTTCAAAACAAAAGGTGAATTTTATCATCAACTGAACGAAGCGAGAAAGGCTGCGGAAAAATCGGGTACACCGACAACTAACACCCAGCAAAAGAAATAACATAGATAGACGCCAGAAAGCCGTGACACTAGTGGTCACGGCTTTTTCTTTTTCTATCACGCCAATCTGTCAACGCACGATACGTCTGCGATACTTCACCAAGTACAACAGGAACCCGAGCAGCAGTAGCCCTTGACCAACAATCGCACCGGAGATAGAAATGCCGATATAGGTGATCAGGTAGTAAATGCCGGAGCCTACTGCCATCAGCAGATTCTCGATGAAGTTTTGAATCGCAATCGTTTTTCCTGAACCGACCATCCGTTTGCCTTCGTCCTGCAAGACCGTATTCATCGGGATAATGAACACGCCGCCCATGAACCCGACGAGAAGCAATAAACTGATGGCAACAAAGGTCAGATTCGTCCAAGGAAATAACACGATGATGAGAAACATTCCGAATCCGTATGTCAGCGATCGAGTGAAATGAGTCAAAGGAATGAGCTTCGGAGCGAGAAAAGCCCCCACGATAATTCCAATGGATGTCGTTGCGAGAATCAGCGATACAGAGAAGCTCTCCGGGTTAATTCCTAGCGCGAGAGGAATCCAGGCCAGAACGGCCACGCGAAGGACAGCTGAGGACATCCAAAATGCTCCAGTTCCAATCAGGGCAAAGCTCGTTTCCGGACGATTCATCAAGTGCTGGAAGTCGATGAAAAAGCGTCGTGCTTCTGCTCCATAGCGAATGGATGCATTCCCTCTCATGCGCGGAATGAAGAAAGTCATACCGAGCGACAGCAGATAGATCAGCAGACAAATTCCTGACGAGATAAGCGGTGCCGTCATGTTCGCGATGGCTCCACCACCACCGATTCCTGTCAAAATCGCAAAGATCGTATAGGCTTCGATGCGTGCATTCGCGTGAAACAGTTCATCTTCATTTCGAGTCAGCTCCGGCAAAATTCCGTACTTGGCTGGAGAATACACGACCGCTCCGACTCCTACTGTGAAGTAACACAACATCAGCATGATGATACTCGACTGGTCAATGAAAAACAGCAAGACGACACCAAGCGCTTTAATCAGGTTGCCGATCACCAGCACGATTGACTTGGCATGCTTGTCGGCAAAAGGCCCAACTAATGGAGCGAGAAAAATGTAAGGGAGAAAGAATGAAATCGATACGAGTGCAAGCATCGCGGGAGAAAAACCGTTCTCCCGCAGCAGATTCGCGATGACAAACAAAATCATGTTGTCGGCAAAGGCCGATAGAAATTGAGTGAAGTACAGGGCTTGTAGTGGTTTTAATCGTATATTCACATCATTTTCCTCCCGTTTCGACCAGCTGTTTCAGACTCACGTAATCCGTTTTTCCGCTACCGAGAAGTGGTAGAGCCTTGATGACTTGCATCGTACCTGGGATGAGAAGTGGCGAGTATTGTTTTTCCGTCAAATACGCGCGTAATTGGCTCAGCTGAACCGATTCATCTGTGGTAAATAACAGGACACGCTCACCTTTTCGCGGATCATTCACTGTGATTGCAGCAAAACCGGAGTGTCCGAAGCATTGCATAGCCAGTTCTTCAACCAGATTGAGCGAAACCATCTCGCCGCCGATTTTGGCGAAGCGCTTTAAGCGGGATTGAATGCTGAGAAAGCCGTCCTTGTCAGCGGTAACCAAATCACCTGTGTGGTACCATTCCTCAGCGGGAACAAAGCCTTTTCCGTGAATCATATAACCCTTCATGACGTTTGGACCCTTCACCAAAAGCTCTCCGCCAGCATCGATTCCCTCTACTGGTTCCAGCTTGGCGGACATCCCTGGCATCAAACGCCCGACGGTTCCTGGTTTGTTAGCCAGGGGGGTGTTTAGCGACAGGATCGGAGCTGTTTCCGTTGCCCCATAGCCTTCAAAAATCCGCACACCGAACTTTTCCATCCACAGCTTGCGAACATCGTCCTTTAGCTTTTCTGCACCTGCAAATACGTAGCGCAAGGTGTAGAAGTTGTAAGGATGGGCCATACGTCCGTAACCAGCCATAAAGGTCGAGGTTCCGAAGAGGATCGTTGCGTTTTGATCGTAGACCAATTCCGAAATCGCCTTGTAATGCAACGGACTTGGATACAGATAAACCGGGATGCCTTTCACTACTGGTAAAAGTGTTCCCGCAGTAAGACCGAAGCTGTGGAACATAGGCAGGGCATTGAAAAACTTGTCGCGACTCGTAATGTCAATCACACTAGTCACTTGTTGAATATTCGCGTACAGATTCGTATGCGTCAGAATGACACCCTTTGGCTTACTCTCACTGCCGGAGGTGAAGAGGATCAGCTCGTTATTTGCAGCTGAAGCTTTTTTCTTCCGCAAATAAGAGAAGAGTGCGGACACTTTGTCAAAAGCAGTTGCGGATGCTTTCAAATCCTCGAGATAAATGATTTTCATGCTCGGTGAAAGACCGGCGATGATGTGCTCCAGCTTTCCTTTTTCAATGAATACACGCGATGTCAGGATCGTATCGATATGGGCAGTCTCACAGCAATCCAGCAAGGAGCGAATACCAAGCGAAAAGTTCAGGATGGCTGGAGTGGCTCCGATGCGGAACAACGATAGCAACGTTACGAGATGACCCACTGAATTGGGAAGGAATACACCGACAACCGGTTTTCCCAGGAGCATTTGCTGCAATTTGTTGCCGAGTAAGTAGCAGCCGATTAACAAGGTCTTGTAGTCGATCGCAGACGTCAGGTCCTTGGCGATTTCCATTTTTGCACCATTCAGGCGAGCTGCTTCGAGAACTTCATCAAACAGATTCACGTTTTGCTTCATTCGGCTCTCGAACAAGCCTTCTTGAAGAGTACGCAGAATACGATCATTGGCCGTGGCTTTTTGTTCGCGCATCGACAGGTTTGGATCGCGCTCGATCGTGAACGGAGTGCCTACTGTCATGGTTACATCTGGGAACCAGGAGAGCTTCAGCTTTCCTTTCAAATACGAGAAGATCGAACGTTCCAGACCATTAATAATGATTGGGTAAACCGTTACACCAGTTCGCAGAGCGAGATAGCCAACACCACTGTAGATTTTCATGATGCCGCCCGTCGTCGTGATCCGGCCTTCTGGAAAAATCACCAGCGTCTGTCCGTTGCGAATAACGCGGAGCATGTGGCGGATGGAGTACGGGTTGAGCGGATCGATCGCGATATGCTTGCGGAAGCGGAGGAAAAACGCAAACCGCTTGGCGATCTCTGTGTTGACGACAAAGGTCGCTTCTTTTGGCAAGCAAAAGGATAGGAGTACCGCATCTAGCAAGGAGACGTGATTGGGAGTGATAAGAGATGGCTTCGACAAGTCGATTTTGGAGAGTCCAAGCACACGAGGACGAAACCACAGCATCAGAATCGATTTTAAGAAAGAATAAATAAGGGCCATGTGGACCACACCTTTACAAGGGATAAGTGAGTTGCTCTATAGCTTTCATTGTAAAGAGTGGAGCATGTAAAAAAAGTACCAACATTCATTGGTACCTGGTAATAAGACCTAGAATAGCTTTTTTTGGCTGGCTTTTGCGGCCGCTTCCTTGCTTGTTTTGACGCCCATTTTTTTGAGGATTCGGTTGATGTGGTTTTTGATCGTACGCTTCGTGATATGGAGAGATTGTTCAATCTGCGTCTGCGTATGACCTTGGTGGATCAGCTGTAGGATGTCCCGTTCCGCGGGAGATAAGAGCTTTTGATTTTCATCGTTTTTCAAACGCAAAAATTCGTTGCGCAGTGCCGCAGCGGCCGTAGGGTGAATGGCAGATTGGCTGTTGTGAGCGGCACGGATAGCGTCGGGAATTTCCTTGAAGCTTGATTTGCTGATGTAATTGACGGCACCTGCTGAGAATGATTCCACGATCACTGCCTCGTCTGTCAGAGAGGTGAGCATGATGATTTTACTGTCAGCCTGGAGGGCCATGAATTCTATTGCCGTCTCGATCCCGTCCAGATTGTTCTCGGTCAAGTTAATGTCCATCAGGACGACATCCGCTTTGGCAGGCAAAAAGCGCTCGATTGCTTCTGCCTTGAACCCGGCTTCCCCTACTACAGTGAGATCCGGCTCTTTGTTCAGGAAGTCAATGAGACCTTTGCGCCAGACGGGATCATCCTCTACTAAAAATACCCTGATTGGATTCATGATTGTGAGCGTCCTTTCGCTATTCAGAGTCGTTTATGATGACGCGCTTTTTCGGGAAGAACAGGAAAACGGTAGTTCCTTTGCCTTGCTCACTGTAGATTTCCAGTTGGCCTTGATGCTTTTGCATGACATTGTAGCAGTAGGAGAGCCCGAGACCAAAGTTTTGCCCTGTCCTTTTTGTCGAGAAAAAAGGATCGAGCACGTGAGGCAGGTTCTCTTTTGTGATGCCTGTGCCTGTGTCTGCGACAGTGATGATCAGATGCTTGTGAGACATAAATAGCTGAAGATGGAGCTTGCCGCCCGACTTCATGGCTTCCAGCGCATTCATGCACAAGTTGGTGATGACTTCGCGCAGTTGTACGCCATCCCCATACAAGCGAAGTGTTTCGTCCAATTCACTAACGACTTCTACCTGCTGTTTCAGGATATAGGGCGTTAAATTTTGTGTGACTTGCTCGATGATTTGGCCAGGGTCACATGGTTCTTCGCGCAGCTCGACGTCTCGCAGCTGGTTTTGAATCCGATTCATCATGTCCAGCATATGCTGCGAGGATTGCATCAGCACAAGCGCGTCTTCTTTTAGCGACGGCTGGTTGGTTTCATCCGCATATGTCTCGATGCGGTCGGCATATAGCGAGATTTTGCCTGCTTCATTTTTAATCGTATGGTTAATGATTTGTGCACCGGAAGTCAAGGCGCGCAAGGTACTGTCCAGACGTTTTTTCTCCACTCGGAGACGGACGCCAAGGAAGCCGTATTTCAGACTGATGGCAACGATCAGGATAAACTGGATCGTGACCACGAGCATGTTGTAGCGCCAAGCCTCGTAATCGTTCTGGATACGCATGATATAGATGAAAATAAAGACGAAAAACAACGGAATGATGATGAGTACGTTCGTGAAAAAACTGTTCTTTTTCACAAGTGGATCTTTTTCTCGCATGTACTGCACGACAAGTAGCGTACAGGAGAATAGAAAAAACGGAATCACCCATGCCACCATAATCCAGTAGTTAAAAAGCAGCTCGGGATAAACGGGTGTAATCCAAAGCATCCCAAGCGGCAGGATGAGCGCAGCATATTGTATCGTCAGCTTTACTTTGCGAGACAAAAATTCAGCTGAGTGTACGGCAAACATGAGAAACGTGTAAGGCAAACCCACCTGGCAAATAAAGGAGGAGATGCGGCTCGCCAATATCAGGGTGTTCGTGGTCCCGGGCTTTGCGGCCAGATATTCTGCAAAATAGGGCATGATCGTCTCGTCAATCACGCCTGAGATAAAGCCCCCAGCCCCAACAAAGGCAGTCGCGCAAGCCCAGCGGATCGACGTTCGTTTCGGGTCTGTGAACAGAACAAACAGACCCAATGCCCATATGGTAAACAAGATGAAAACCATCATGGATTTGCTATCTCCTGTCAATCATTATTTCTCTATTATATCGTACACCAGGGAAAGGAGACGGAAAAATAAATCATCGGGACAAAAACGGGGAAAGGGGGAAAAAGCAGCAAGCAGGTTTTTCCAAATATTCGTGGAAATGAAAAGGATTGGTTGTGCATTTCGTGACTTTCTATCAATTCAACGGCGGGTGATAGAGTGAAACGATTAGATGTAATATTCCAGACGTTAGTAGACGCTGGTCCTGATAGAAAAGTAAGCGCTTCAGATTTGGCTGAGAGGCTTGGTTTGAGTCGAGCGAATGTGAGCAGCGATTTGAACCGTTTGTGGAAGGAAGGACGAATCGAGAAGGAAGAAGGGCGTCCGACGCTGTTTTTTGCCAAGAAAGGAAACGATTCTCTCTATTTGGCGGAGACGTCGCTGGACAGGCTGGCGAAAACTAACAAGAGCTTGATCACGCGTATTGAGCAGGCAAAGGCGGCCGTTTTGTATCCGCCGAGAGGGATGCATTGCTTGATTTTGGGAGAAACAGGTGTAGGGAAGTCGTGGTTCGCCGGGATGATTCACGAGTTTGCCGTTGATATTGGACGCATGGAAAAGCATGCTCCTTTCGTGATTTTTAACTGTGCCGATTATGCCAACAACCCGCAGCTCTTAATCAGTCAATTGTTCGGAGTCAAAAAAGGGGCGTACACCGGAGCGGAGATGGATCGCAAAGGACTTGTGGAGAAGGCGGACGGTGGCATTCTCTTTCTCGATGAGGTGCATCGGCTGCCGGCGGAAGGACAGGAAATCTTTTTTACCTTTATGGATAAAGGCATATTCCGCCGAGTAGGGGAAACAGAGATGGAGCGGACGGCTCAGGTGCAGATTGTCATGGCCACGACAGAAAATCCGGAGTCGAGTCTCTTAAAAACGTTCATGAGGCGCATTCCCATGGTCATCAAGCTGCCATCTTTAGTGGAGCGTGGCTTGGAAGAGCGCTTTCGTATTACGATGGAAATTTTTCAAGAAGAGGCTTTTCGGTTGGGGAGAGAGATTCAGATATCGGCCAATGCTGTGCAGGCATTCTTGTGCTATCACTGCCCGAATAACATTGGACAGTTAAAAACGGATATTCAGCTCACCTGCGCCAGCGCCTATGCCGAATTCATTTCGTTAAAAAAGAATCAGCTGCACGTATCGGTTCAGGATTTGCCGCATCATGTCAAGCAAGGGCTGCTTTTGGTGAAGGATTACAAACAGGAGCTAGATCAAATCATTGGGACGGAGCACAACTGCTTTGTCGTGCAGCCATCCAAAGAGGGCATCTGGATCGGACGAGAAACAGGGGATACGACGGACAGTGTTTATGAAAAAATCGAGCAAAAAATATACGAGCTACAAAACCTCGGTGTGAGTGAAGAAGAATTGGAGTTTGACATCGAGAATTATTTTACGACCTTTATCAAAGGCGTCCATCAACGCGTGAATAAGGGCGACATGGCCCGGATTATTGATCCGTTCATCATTCATCTCGTGGAAGAGATCGTTCGTTTCGCAGAGGCCAAGCTGGAGAAGATTTTGAGCCAGAAGGTGATCTTTGGTCTCGCGCTGCATATTCAGACATCGAAGGAGCGCCTTGCACAAGGCAAGCAGATCGTGAATCCGCAAATCAACCACGTGCGAATCAAATACAAGAAAGAGTTTGCTGTGGCGCTAGAGTGCGTGCGCATGATAGAAGAAGCGATACTCATGGATCTGCCGATTGGTGAGGCTGGATATTTGACCATGTTTTTCGTGCTCGACGATGTCAGCATGGAGGAAGAACGGGAAACAATTGGGGTGCTCGTTATTACGCACGGCAGCGGCGGTGCGACAGCGATGGTCGATGTGACGAACCGATTGCTGGTCACACAATATGCGAGAGCCATCGATCTGCCGCTTGAAGAAGATTCCATGAGTGTTTTGGAAAAAGCACTGAAAGTAGCCAGAGAGATCGGAAGCAAGGCTGGACTGCTGTTGCTCGTAGATATGGGGTCGCTGCTCGGCTTTGGCGAGATTATTGAGCGGGAGATCGGCATTCCGGTCAAGGTCATTCCGATGGTCAGCACGCCGCATGTAATTGAAGCCACTCGAAAAGCCATGCTCGGTCATTCACTCGAGGATGTTTACCGTGATGTTTTGGGCATTTCGCTCTACCAGCGGGAGGAGCAGCCGAAGGAGCAGGTGCAAAAACATATTCCGGCGCTGACGATCGTCGCTGCCTGCTTGTCTGGGGAAGGCAGTGCCTTGTTTTTGAAAAAGCTGCTGGAATCGAGGCTCAGGTACGATGAGAGCCTGCTGGAATTTGTGCCGCTGCAACTGATCGATAAGGCTCAAGCCCGCAGTCAGCTTCGAAAAATTAAGGAGGAGAGAAAAATTCTCTTCGTGGTGAGCAATTACATTCTCGACCGCGAGTTGCGCCACCATAGCATGGACGATGTTTTGAACGGAGAGGCGATGTCTGATATCCAGCAAGTGATCGATCTGGAAGAGGCTTACTTGAAGATGCAAGAGTCGCTAGGAGAGCACCTGCAAATGGTAGACGGACAAGATATTCTCGCAGACGTGAGGATGTGTGTCGGCCGTATGGAGGAGCGACTGAACAATTATTTGGTTTTTGACACGCGAATTGGGGCCTACTTGCACATCTGCTGCCTGGTTGATCGCTTGAAAGCAGGGACGCAATCCGTGGCGTATATTCAAAAAGACAGTTTTTTGCTGGAGAACCGCAAGCTGTACAGCTTAATCCGACATGAATTATTGCCCCTGGAAGACAAGTATGAGGTAGTAATCAGCGAAGACGATGTCTGTTTTATCATGAATTTCTTCATACACAACAAAACACTGGCGTAACCAGTGTTTTATTTTTTGACCTTTCCCTATTCAAAATCAAACACTACAGCGCTTACATAAAAACACTAGTGAGAGTGACGGGCGATGAGGTAGCGAAATATGCCTGACCATGCAGTTATTTTGGTAAGCGCATACATTTTTTGGTGTTTTGGCACGAAACTTGCTCTTTCAGTAAGGCATCACTCGTTGAGAGGAGGGGGTACAATGAATATTTTATTGTGTTGTGCAGCGGGTATGTCGACAAGCTTGTTGGTTCAAAAAATGGAGGAGGCTGCCAGAGAAAAAGGGTTGGACGCCAAAATATGGGCAGTTTCCGCAGATGAGGTAAAAAATCATATTGATCAAGCAGCAGTGCTCTTGCTGGGACCACAAGTTCGTTACAAACTGACAGAGATGAAAAAAGAAGGAGCATCCAGAGGAATTCCTGTAGATGTAATCAGCACGGTCGACTACGGTACATTGAACGGGAAAAACGTGCTTGAGTTTGCGCTTCGTCTAAAACAGTAGGAGGGGGATGCGTGTGGGCGGATTTGTTTCATTTATGGAAAACCGCATGATGCCGATAGCGGGAAAAATTGCGGAGCAAAAGCATCTGCAGGCTATTCGTGACGGAATTATCCTTACATTGCCTTTGTTGATCATTGGTTCAATGTTCCTCATCATTGGCTTCATACCTATACCTGGTTATGACGAATTCATGATTGGGATTTTCGGTGAAAACTGGCGGACCAAGCTGCTGTATCCGGTAGGTGCAACGTTTGACGTCATGGCCTTGATCGTCAGCTTCGGCGTCGCCTACCGACTGGCGGAGAAATACAAGGTCGACCCGCTATCGGCAGGAGCCATTTCTGTCGCATCCTTCTTGCTCGCTACTCCATATAAAATCATGTTCACCCCGGAAGGAACGAGTGTAGCTCAAGAGGTGGGCGGAGTCATTCCTCTCACACTGATGGGCAGTCAGGGATTATTTGTCGCGATGCTATTGGGTATATTGTCGACAGAAATTTATCGCAAAATCATTCAAAAGAAAATTGTCATTACTATGCCAGATGGAGTGCCTCCCGCAGTTTCCCGTTCCTTTGTGGCATTGATCCCAGCTGGTGCGGTGCTTTTGGTGGTTTGGTTGTTGCGTATCCTCCTTGAAAACACGTCCTTCGGAAGTATTCACAATATTGTGAAGGATTTGCTCGTCGGACCACTCAGCGCTGTTGGCAGCAGCTTGATTGGGGCCATTATATGCGTGCTGCTTATTCACATTCTCTGGGCTATTGGCTTGCACGGTGCGGCGATTGTCGGTGGCATTATGAGTCCCATCTGGCTGACGCTGATGGACCAGAACCGAGCCGCTTTCCAGGCTAATCCCAACGGTGAATTGCCAAACGTCGTCACTACGCAATTTTTTGACATGTGGATATTCGCTGGGGGATCGGGTGCTACGTTAGCCCTCGTCGTCTTAATGGTATTTCGGGCACGCAGTAAACAGATGAAAAACATTGGCCGTCTTTCGCTTGGACCGGGTTTGTTTAACATCAATGAACCTGTCACGTTCGGTATGCCAATTGTTATGAATCCGCTTTTGATCATCCCATTTGTTCTGGCGCCTGTCGTATTGGTCATTATCAGCTATTTGGCCATGTCATTCGGTTGGGTGGCAAAACCAAGCGGGGTAGCAGTTCCGTGGACGACACCATTGTTGATCAGTGGATATTTGGCTACTGGTGGGAAGGTATCGGGTATGGTTCTCCAAGCGGTGAACTTCGTGATAGCGCTCGCGATCTACTATCCGTTCTTCCGTCTGTGGGATAAACAAAAGGTAAGCGAAGAAAGAGCCAGCACTGCTTCCGATAGTAATGCTGTGTCTATGTAAACGCTAGAGGAGAGGCTATCTATGAAATTGATTGTGAATGCAGACGATTTTGGGTATTCCAAAGGCGTCAATCTGGGCATCGTCGAAGCACATCGGGAAGGAGTCGTTACTTCTGCGACCTTGATGGTCAATATGGAGGGGTTCGAGCACGCTGTAGGGCTGGCCAAAGAACATCCGACGCTCGGAGTAGGCATTCATCTGGTACTCACATGCGGATCGCCAGTTAGTCAGGATGTACCATCGCTAACGGATGGAGAGGGGCGTTTCCGACGTGGGCAAGATCATCTGATTTCTGCTGTACCGGAGGAGATTGAGCGGGAGCTGCGGGCTCAATTGGGGAGGTTTGTTGCGGCGGGGCTCAAGCTGACGCATATCGACAGCCACCACCATGTACATGCACATCCAGCCATTTTGCCGATTGTTCTGAAGCTGGCAGAGGAATATAGGGTGCCAGTTCGCTATCCCTGGCTGTTCGGGACACAGGAGAAGCGGGACCAGTTGAGTATTTTGACGACAGAAGGCTTTTCTCATCATTTTTATGGAGACGACCTAACCGTACAATCCTTCGTCAGGATCGTAGAGGATATGGCAGATTATCCTGTGGTTGAGATCATGACACACCCTGCCTATTTGGACGAAGCGGTACTGACAGGCAGTTCATACGCAAAGCAACGAACCACAGAATTGAAGATCTTAACAGCAGCAGAGTTAAAGCAGTACATTCATGATCAAAAAATACAGCTCGTGACTTTTAGCGAACTTGGATAGGTGGAGATAGATTTGGACCATACAGACGTTATTTTTCAACTAATACTTCACGGAGGAAACGCACGGAGTCTGGCAATGGAAGCGATCGCTCTGGCTAAAAATAGAGACTTGCCAGGCGCAGAGGATGCGTTGAAGCGTGCGGGAGAAGAGCTCGGTCTTGCACACCAAAATCAAACGGCACTTATCCAGAAGGAGATTGCGGGCGAAAAGACTGAGATCAGCATGCTCTTGATTCACGCCCAGGATCATTTGATGAACGCAATTACAGTCAAGGATTTGGCAACGGAGTTTGTAGAGCTGTACAGCCAAATCCATGTAGGCAAGGAGGCAGGAGTATGAGCGGAATCAAAATTGTAACGATCGGTGGAGGGTCTAGCTATACACCTGAGCTGGTGGAGGGCTTCATCAGGCGCTACGATGAATTGCCCGTGCGAGAGCTGTGGCTGGTTGATATTCCAGAGGGCGAGAAAAAGCTGCAAACAGTAGGTGCCTTGGCAAAAAGGATGGTAGAGAAGGCAGGGGTGCCTATCGAGATCCATTTGACGCAGGATCGGCGAAAAGCACTTGCGGGCGCAGATTTTGTTACGACACAAATGCGCGTGGGTCTATTGGATGCGCGAATCAAGGATGAGCGGATTCCTTTGAAATACGGAGTGATCGGTCAGGAAACGAATGGACCTGGAGGCTTGTTCAAAGGCCTGCGTACCATTCCGGTCATTATGGACATTTGTCGTGACATGGAAGAGCTATGTCCAGATGCTTGGCTGATTAACTTCACGAATCCGGCTGGAATGGTCACAGAGGCAGTGCTGCGGTATACCAACCGCAAAAAGGTCATTGGACTATGCAATGTTCCCATCGGGATGAAAATGGGTGTTGCCTCTGTTTTAGGCGTCGAGCAATCACGGGTTCATATTGACTTTGCCGGTTTGAATCATATGATCTTCGGACTGGGTGTGTACCTGGATGGGGAAAATGTCATTTCCCAGGTAATGGATAAAATAACGGGCGACCAATCGGGCATTACGATGCAAAACATTTTGGACCTTGGTTGGGATAAGGATTTCATCAAAGCATTGGGGATTCTCCCGTGCCCGTATCATCGTTATTACTACCAGACGCGCACGATGCTTGAGCATGAGCTGGAAGAAGCGGAGCAGAAGGGTACGCGGGCTGAAGTGGTCAAGCAGGTGGAAGCGGAGCTATTTGCGCTCTACGAAGATCCAGACTTGGATATCAAGCCTCCGCAGTTGGAGAAACGTGGCGGGGCCTATTACAGTGAGGCTGCTTGCAATCTGATTTACTCCATTTACAACGACAAGCGCGATATCCAGACGGTAAATGTTCGCAACAATGGGGCGATTGCCAGCATTCCGGATGATTCGGCAGTCGAAGTGAACTGCGTGATTACAAGAGAAGGGCCGATTCCTTTGGCTGTTGGTGACTTGCCTGTTCCTGTGCGCGGACTCGTACAGCAAATCAAATCGTTTGAGCGAGTGGCAGCTGAGGCAGCTGTAACGGGTAATTACCATACGGCGCTATTGGCGATGAATATTAACCCGCTGGTGCCGTCTGATGTGATCGCCAAAAAAATACTCGATGAAATGCTGGAGGCGCACAAGGAGCATCTGCCCCAGTTTTTCAAGCCTGTCACATAAGGATGGAACTCGTGTGAAATACAAACTCCTCGCCTTGGATGTGGACGGAACGATTTTGATGTCGAACCACACCTTATCCAAAGTAACAGAGCGGGCCATTACCCAGTTAGTGCAGCAAGGAGTCCACGTCACACTGGCAACCGGCAGGGCATACCCATCGGCCAAATCGTTGGCGCAGCAGTTCCGGATCAGCGCACCGCTTGTTTCCCATGATGGCGCATACGTCGCAGATCCCAAGACGGATCAGGTGCTGTATGTACAGCGTATTCCGCATGAGATAGCGGCGAGGATTACAGATATACTCGTATCGCATGGCCTGGATGTCATGTTGCTGCATGAGGCTTATGCTGTCACGAATCGCACCTGGAAGTTGACGGATTTGTTTCCGCTGTTAAATGCCTGGACACTGCGCCAGCTCTGGAAAAATCAATACCCGCTCAAAATCCAGGCTTCGCGGTTGATAGCCGGATACGTTCGAAAACATGAGGTGTGTGCTCCGAAAATATTCGTCACGGGAGACGAGAAGCGTCTGTTGGAAGCAAGACAAGAGCTTGAGAAAGCCGAGCTTTCGGGGATTCGCGTGACGGCATCAGGTGCGAATAATTTGGAAATATTGCCTGTGGGCATCTCCAAAGCAAGTGGTCTTGCGGTAGTGAGTGAGAGGCTTGCGATTCAGCCAGACGAGATCGTTGCTGTAGGAGACAACTACAATGATGCAGAGATGCTCCAATTCGCCGGAATGGGTGTGGCGATGGGCAATGCTCCTGATGACCTGAAACAGCTGGCTCGGCATGTCACGGAAACGAATGATCGGCATGGGGTGGCAGAAGTCATCGAGAAGTTTTTCTTGTGAGAGGATTGCATGTACAAGGACAGGAAGGGAGGCGTGAAATTGATCCGAATGAATCTGGAAGTAGCCGTGAGTGGAGGTCTCCATGCTCGCCCTGCTTCTGTCTTGGTGAATCTGCTCAATCAATACAGCTCGTCAGTCAAGATGATCTACAATGACAAGCAGGCTAATGGCAAAAGCATCCTCAGCGTAATGGCTCTGGGGGCAAAGACCGGAGATGAAATTATGTTTGAGGTGGAGGGGGCCGATGAGCAAGAAGTGGCTGCCAGTATTGCGGCCCTATTTGAAAGGAACTTTGCCATCTAACAGAGATAAAACCACGTAATAAAGCCAGTGCCTGACGATCGGGCACTGGCTTTCCTATTTGATCCTTACACGTGCTTGCGGAATACGACCGTGACTTTGAAGTAATCGCCATCAATATCGATAGACAGCCTGCCGCCTTGCAGCTCTACGATGCTTTTTGCGATAGCCAAGCCGAGGCCAGAGCCTTCGGTATGACGGGATTGGTCAGCCCGCTTGAACCGTTCAAACAGTTCCTGTGCATCAAAGTCGATTTCGTAGGCGGAGACATTTTTGAACGTCAGGATAACCTCGTCCTCTGTCTCTGCCAAATGAATCAGGACGCGCGTGTTTGGCATGGAATACTTCAGGGCGTTGCCGATCAGATTCTCGAATACACGCCATGTTTTCTTGCCATCCAGAGGAGCGACGATCTTCGGCTGTTCCGTCGTTACGCGGAAAGTGAGCGTCGATTGGTCGATTTTGTCACTGAATTCAGCGATGGATTGGTTGAGCAGGGACGCTACATTCACTTGCTCGATATTCAGCTCAACCGCGCCGCTGGACATTTTGGCTGCGTCAAACAGGTCATCGATGAGGACGCGCAGTCGATCTGCTTTTCGATCCAAGACATCGACGTAGCTCTTGCGTTCCTCAGAAGTCAAATCTTCCTGCTTGAGCAGGGTAACGTAGTTGATAATCGACGTCAGCGGTGTTTTTAAATCATGAGAAACATTGGTGATCAATTCGGATTTCATGCGCTCGCTTTTCATCTGCTCTTCCATCGCGTGCTTGAGTCCCATTGTGATGTTGTTGAGAGAGTGCGCGAGATCAGATAACTTCCCTTTTTTTACCTTTTGGATCGTAGTGTTCAGATTACCTCCAGCCATTTCGGAGGCACCTCGCATGATGCGGTTCATCAGTCCCAAGCGTCTAAGCGCGTATGGGAAAACCACGGTCATGTAAAACATGCCATACAAAAAGCTGAGAATCAGTAAGCCACCAGAACTTTCGATTAAGGCGACGAATCCGAAACCGATACTCATTCCGAACATGACAGTCAGGATGAACAACGTGGATACTTTAAAGAACATGCCGCGATTGGCATAGCTTTCTTGAAGAAGGACACGTTGTCTGGCGAAAATACTCTTTTGCCACTGCTGCGTAAATCTCTCAGGTTGGTTGTACATAAGCCATGCCTCCATAAATTGTAGAAGCAGGTAAGCAGTAAACAACGAAACGAACGCAAGGGTGAAGAAATGCTCCCCATCAATTGGCAAGAAGAAAAAGCGCATGTTCGCGATCATAATGAGATACGTGATGCCAAGTATGAACGACAGTACCATCCGAATATCCAACGGGATAAAGCGGACCAGTGCCAGGCTTTTCACTACTATCGGTACTTCTAACGTTTTGCTAACTGGCAAATACCAGTAGCAGAGTGCGAGGATGAGCAGAGTGCCCCCGAGCAGGACTAACTCGCCAATCAGTCGATCCCGAATGGAATCATAGTAAAGGGCATCTGTATGGATCTGACTATATCCGTCTGGGTCTTTTGGGACATAAAAGATACCACTAAGTTGATTCAGTTGATAAGTGCGATTGATGCTTTCCAAATCCCCGATCGTATTAGGGAGGTTAATTGTATAGCGCGCATATCGGGCCAGTTCCCATTCTGTAGGTTCTTGCGCGAGATTGGTGTAAACTTTGTTGTTCTTTTTATCGGTGACATAGTATTTGAAGGAGCCGCTTCGCAAGGTGAGGCTGTTTTTTTGTTCCTCGTACTCGGCATCTTTTTCGGCGATTCTGTTGTTCACCTGCTCCTGATAATGCAACGTTGCTTTCGCGATGTCTTCTTGCATGCTTTGTGAATATTCTTCGGTTAATTGGGCGACTTTCTCGTTGTCCCCCTCACTTTTTGCTTGTTTTATCCGATCTAAGAACTGGTTATCTTCCTTAATCGATCGGAGGGTTTCCTCATGCTCTTTTTTTAGCTGGTTCGCTGTCTTCTCGTCGAGCTTTCCTGGAGTGTAGCCTGTATAATCTACATGAACCTTTTTCACCAGCTCGGCAAATGTCTCTAATTCACGATTGAAGCCTGAGCTTTGAAAATAATTATTCTCTTGGAGATTCTCGCGCTTATGGTACAGATCGGCCATCGTTAGGAGAGCAAGCGAAATACTCACGATCATAACAACGAGCACGGGCACCGCAAAGCGTTTATTTTTCGATTTTGTATCCAATTCCCCATACCACCTTCAAATATTTAGGTTCCTTCGGGTTGATCTCTATTTTTTCCCGAATGCGTCTCACGTGGACAGCCACCGTGTTTTCCGCGTTCATATAAGGCTCTCTCCAGACCCGTTCATAAATTTCCTCTATAGAAAAAACGCGGCCCTTGTTTTCCATCAACAGCTCCAGGATCTTGTATTCGGTAGCCGTCAGCCTGACCTCGTTGCCGTCAATTGCTACATTTTTTGTACTCTTGTTCAAGGTCAAGCCGCGCACCTGAATCTCATCCTCTGTTATTTGAGCGCTTCCCAGATTGGTAAAACGTCTTAACTGAGATTTGACCCTGGCGATGAGCTCCAAGGGATTAAAAGGCTTCGTCACATAGTCATCGGCACCGATGTTTAGCCCGAGAATTTTATCGGTATCCTCTGACTTGGCAGACAGCATGATGATCGGGATGTTTTTTTTCTGGCGAATTTGAAAGGTGGCGGTCATTCCGTCCATTTTTGGCATCATGATGTCCATCAGGATGAGCTGGATATCTTCGCGTTCCAGTACGTCCAGCGCTTCCTGTCCATTACTAGCCTTGAATACGGTCATGGATTCATTTTTGAGATAGATTTCGATTGCGTCGCGGATTTCTTCCTCGTCGTCGACTACGAGGACTTGATATTTGGTCATGATTCGTCCCACCTTATGAATGCATTCATGGTACTATCTTAACGCCCAGCTCTAACAAAACAGTAATGAAATGTCTTACAAATTTCTTAATAAACCCCGTTCAGGAAATGCTAGCTGATAGGATCAAGCCGATAAATAAGGTAAGATGTGAGGAAGAATAAGAGAAAATTGGTGATGGCTTTGCTGGAATGGACAGGGGAGAGAATCATCCCCAAGCTGTTAAAACCTACGAATGGCATGCTGCTGGAGCATATAGCCAGATATTATTTTGCCGCACCTTATGTAAAAGGTCGAGTACTGGATATCGCTTGCGGTACCGGCTACGGATGTCATATGATCGCAAAGGATCGAAAACGAGAGCTGACAGAACTGATCGGTGTCGACAACGATGAGGCGACGATCTTTTATGCCAATCGGGAATACAACCATCAAAAGATTACGTATCAGCAGGGTGACGCGCTTGATCCAGCGCTTCCGGAGCAATTGGGGTTGTTTGATACGATTTTGAGCTTTGAGACCATTGAGCATGTCGCAGACGATTTGCTGTTTATGGATAACTTGTATCGGATGCTGAAACCAGGTGGTACGCTCGTGCTGTCCAGTCCATTTGGCAGAGGGCGGGGTATGCAGACGAGTGAGCCCTTCCATGTTCATCAGCTGACGGCGGAAGAGTTCGCGGAGCTGTTTGTACGCTATTCTGACGTGGATATGTACTATCAGAGAGGCGTTACCTTTGAAAAAACACCTCGCGATGGCGTACGGTACTTTATCGGCATGGCAGTATGTACGAAATAATAACGGATTTGATTTATGAATGGAGATGGCGAAACTGGCTGATTTTTTGAGATTGGGAATACATAAGGAACTGATAGATGCTCTGCAAGCAAACGGGATTACCGAGCCTACACCGATTCAGGAAAAAGCAATTCCTGTTGTGCTGGAAGGAAAAGATGTAATCGCGCAAGCACAGACGGGAACCGGGAAGACACTCGCATTTGTCCTGCCGATCTTGGAAAACGCGGATCCACAAGCGACGCATGTTCAGGCGTTGATTCTTACTCCTACGCGGGAGCTTGCCTTGCAAATTACGGCAGAGGTAAAGAAGCTGACGGAAAAGCTGGAAGACATTCAAGTACTCGCAGTTTATGGGGGACAAGATGTCAATCAGCAACTGAGAAAGCTGAAAGGAAAAATACATGTGGTCATCGCGACACCGGGTCGTTTGCTGGATCATCTGCGAAGAGGGACGATCGATTTATCGCAGGTTTCGATGTTTGTCCTAGATGAGGCGGACCAAATGCTTCATATGGGTTTTTTGCCTGAGGTAGAAGATATTATGGCAAACACGCCTTTTGAAAAACAAACCTTGCTGTTTTCGGCCACCATGTCAGAGCAGGTGCAAGCACTTGCGAAGCGCTTTATGCAAAAGCCGGAAAACATCAAAGTGCAGGGCAAGCGAATTACGTTAGATGATATTCGCCAAATTGCAGTGGAGACCACGGATCGTGCGAAGCAAGCTACGCTGTGCAGTCTGCTGGATGAACAACGGCCGTTTCTGGCCGTGATCTTTTGCCGAACAAAGCGCAGAGCCAGTAAGTTAAATGCGGAGCTGCAAGGTCTCGATTATATGTCTGACGAGCTACACGGCGATTTGTCACAGGCGAAGCGCGAGGATGTTATGAAGCGATTCCGCGAGGCTAGGATTCAGTACTTGGTCGCAACGGATGTGGCAGCGCGTGGGCTTGATGTCGAGGGAGTCACGCACGTTTTCAATTATGATATCCCGGAAGATGTGGACAGCTATATACACCGGATTGGCAGAACGGGGCGAGCCAAGGAAAAAGGGACCGCTTTTACCTTGGTAACGGCGAAGGATTGGGGACAGCTAAGAGAGATTGAACAAGGGATCAATCTGTCTCTGGAGCGGCGTGAAATGGATCGCGGGGAACCGGGCGATCAGAAAAAGCAAAAGCCTGAGAGGGAGCGAGCCGAGAAAGCAGATCGGCAAGGGGATAAGCAGGGAAGAGGGAAAGGAAAGTCAGCTGAGGGAAGGGAGCAAGGTTCTAGGGGGCGTCGTGATGGAGATGGACGACGCCAAGCAAAAGGTGGAGGTTCTGAGCGTAATTCAGGGAAACGTGAACGTGTAGAGGGTCGCTTTGAGGGCAAGGCAAAGGGCAGAGACCATACAGCAGGCGGGTTCGAGCGCAAGCCAAAGGACGGAAGCCGAGCAACAACAGGTGGCTTTGAGTACAAACCAAAGAACGGTAACCGAGCAACAATAGGTGGCTTTGATCGCAAGCCAAAGGATGGTAACCGAGCAGCAGGTGGCTTCGATCGCAAGCCAAAGGATGGTAACCGAGCAGCAGGCGGTACTGGACATAAGCCGAAGGAAGGAAACCGTGCAGCAAGCGGTTTTGATCGCAAGTCTAGCGGCTCTAGCAAGAAGCCAGTATCTGCACAACGCAGTTCCGCCCGTCCGAATGCAAAACCAGGCAAAAGGACAAGCTCTGCTCCTGCAAATCGTACCTCTCGCAAAAAATCGAGATAGCTATCCAAGCAAAAAAGACCGTTCCAGCCAGTAAAAAGGCAGGAGCGGTCTTCCTTTTATTCTGGTTCCATGTCTGGAAATACCCGTGAACGTGTGAGGAAGCGTACTCCCTCAGATCCTTCCAGCGAAAACATTCCGCCACGCCCATTCACGACGTCAATGATGAGCTGCGTATGCTTCCAATACTCATACTGAGCTTTGCCCATGTAGAACGGGCAGCCACCGATCTCGCCTAAAAGAACGTCCTGCTCACCCACGAGAAATTCACCGAGCGGGTAACACATAGGGGAGCTGCCATCGCAGCAGCCCCCTGACTGGTGAAACATCAGGTCACCGTGTTTGGCGCGAAGCCGTTCAATTAGTGCCAGTGCAGCATCTGTCGCGAGCACTTTTTCTGGCTGGCTCATTGATCAAAAGAAGCCCAGAGCTTGATCGCTGTAGCTGACCAGCAGGTTTTTCGTTTGTTGATAGTGAGACAGCATCATTTTGTGTGTCTCGCGGCCGATACCGGACATTTTATAGCCGCCAAACGCTGCGTGAGCCGGATAAGCATGGTAGCAGTTGGTCCATACGCGACCAGCCTGGATTTCGCGGCCCATGCGGTAGGCTGTGTTCGTGTCGCGTGTCCATACACCAGCACCCAAGCCATACAGCGTATCATTTGCCATAGCGAGCGCTTCTTCTGTATCCTTGAAGGTCGTTACGGAGACGACTGGACCGAAGATTTCCTCTTGGAAGATACGCATCTTGTTGTGGCCTTTAAAGACAGTTGGCTGGATGTAGTAGCCGCCCTCGAGTTCACCTGCAAGCTGTGCACGAGCGCCTCCAATCAGGCATTCGGCTCCTTCTTGTTTGCCGATATCCAGGTAGGAGAGGATTTTTTCTACCTGCTCCAAGGAAGCCTGTGCGCCGATCATTGTATCTGTATCGAGCGGATTTCCTTGCTTGATATTGGCTACGCGTTGCAGGGCACGCTCCATGAATTGGTCGTAAATGCTTTCGTGAATGAGCGCGCGGGATGGGCATGTGCAAACCTCGCCTTGGTTGAGCGCAAACAGTACGAATCCTTCAATGGCTTTGTTAAAGAAGGCATCGTCATTTGCAGCTACATCCGAGAAGAAGATGTTTGGCGATTTTCCGCCCAGCTCCAGCGTCACCGGAATGATATTTTGGGAAGCGTATTGCATGATCAAGCGCCCTGTCGTCGTTTCACCTGTAAAAGCGATTTTCGCGATGCGGTTGCTTGAAGCGAGCGGTTTACCCGCTTCCAGACCAAAGCCGTTCACGACGTTGACGACGCCAGGAGGGAGCAGGTCGCCGATCAGCTCCATCAGCACCAAGATGGATGCAGGTGTTTGCTCCGCTGGCTTGAGGACGACGCAGTTGCCCGCAGCCAAGGCTGGAGCCAGCTTCCATGTAGCCATGAGGAGCGGGAAGTTCCAGGGAATAATTTGACCAACGACACCGAGTGGCTCATGGAAATGATAAGCGACCGTATCGTTATCGATTTCGGCGAGTGTACTTTCTTGCGCGCGGATCGCTCCGGCGAAGTAGCGGAAATGGTCAATTGCCAGCGGGATGTCGGCAGCGAGTGTTTCACGAACGGGCTTGCCATTTTCCCACGTCTCTGCGTTTGCCAGCATCTCCAGATTTGCTTCCATCCGATCCGCGATTTTTAACAACATATTTGCGCGCTGTGCAACAGAGGTACGACCCCACGCGTCTTTTGCCTCATGGGCAGCGTCCAGTGCCAGCTCAATATCTTCGGCTGTCGAGCGGGCTACCTCGCAAAAGACCTTGCCTGTTACAGGTGATACGTTTTCGAAATACTCACCTTTTACTGGCGGAACCCAATTACCCCCGATGTAGTTTTCATAACGATTTTTGAAAGTCACCTTAGAACCGGCTTGACCGGGCTGAGCATAGATCATTGCGAGCGCCTCCTCATTTATCACATATTTCTTTACAGCCCTCTCTAAAAGCAAGTCTCGTACCAACGTGAAAAAGCTCGAAATGACAGCGTTTTCCTGCGTGGATCAAGGTAGAAATTGTTCCATAATGGATCATGCCATGTTCCGTATTGGGACAAAAGGGTGGATACTGTCGGAAAATGACCGATGACGGCTAGCAACCAGACGGCAAATGTGCTCGTGGTTCGACTGGTTTTTTCTATAGCAAAGACTCTCATGTTATACTGAGGGGGAATGATTTTTGGGGGAGGGAATCGTGTTGTCGACGATTGTTCAGCAATCTTGGAAGCGCTGTCAGGAATCGAACCTCAAGGCTACGGAGAAGACCAATGATCAAATCATTTCTGCCCGACGAATCAAAGAAATCATTCAGGATAATCACCCTCTGATTCGTGAGAGTCTCCCGCTTTTTAACAAGCTTGCTCCCTTTTTGTTATCGACAGAGCACATCGCACTCTTGTCTGACCGGGAAGGCAATATTATTCAAACGATCGGGGACCCGGTCTTTGCCAACCAGGCACAAAAAGTACAGCTGCAAATTGGAGCGAACTGGACAGAAAACTACAAAGGAACCAATGCGATTGGGACAGCGCTGATTGCACAGCAGCCGATTCAGGTACAGGGAGAGCAACACTACTTCTTGGAAAATCGCTTTCTTACATGCTCAGCGGCACCTATTTTTTCACCTGCGGGTGAGCTGTTAGGCATCATTGACATTAGTACGCGTAAAGAATATTCCCATCCGTTTGCCCTAACCATTGCTTGCATGATCGCAGAGGCTCTGCAAAATCGCTTTTTGTTAACAGATGCGGAGCGCGTGATTGCCTTACCAACTCTATCCCGCCCAGGAGATGGTCGAGGGAAGCTGGCGCTCGTCGGCTTGGATCGGGACGAGCGTATCGTGGGCCTAAATGAGGCCTCGCAACAGCAGCTCGGAAAGGAAGCCTTGGGAACAAGAGTAAGTGCGGAGCAAGAACGTGCTGGCCGTCATGTGAAAGATCATCGCCCGCGTTTTTGGTCTGCGGCACCCAACGTACAGCTGAAGCCGTTTCCGCGTCTAGCTGGTTCATGCCCACTCTTCTTGCAGGCAAAGATGCTCGGACAAAAGGCGGCGCAGGTAGATTTTCCTGTGATCATTTTGGGGGAGAGCGGTACGGGAAAAGAGCTGTTCGCTCAAATGGTCCATGAGACAGGGCCGCGTGCGCATGAGCCCTTTATCGCAGTGAATTGCAGTTCGATTCCAGAAAATTTAATCGAGAGCGAATTGTTTGGATATGAAAGTGGATCATTCACGGGAGCACATCGGGAAGGAAGAATCGGAAAGTTTGAAGCGGCGAAAAAAGGCACGATCTTTTTGGATGAGATCGGGGATATGTCTTTGCGTGCGCAAGCGGCACTTTTGCGCGTTTTGCAGGAAAAGGTCGTCACCCCGGTGGGGAGCAATCAATCCCGCCCAATTTATGCGCGGATCATAGCCGCTACGCATCGAAACCTGTCAGAGGAGATCAAGGCGGGACGTTTTCGGGCTGACCTCTACTACCGGCTCAAAGGAGTCTCCATACATTTGCCGTCGTTGAAAAAGCGCAGTGATATCATCCAGGTGGCGGAGCATCTATTGCAGCAGATCGACACAGAACAACCGTACATACTAACCACGGAGGCAAAGGATAAGCTGCGTGCTTATTCGTGGCCGGGCAATATCCGGGAACTGCAAGGTGTTCTGATTCAAGCGGTGTTTTTGGCAGAGGGGGACATCATTGATTGCGATCACATCCAGCTGGAGGGATTGATGGAAGCCGATCCGCCTGAGTCTTCGGATCATGCTATTCCTTCCTTGCGTGAAACAGAGAGAATAGCAATCAAAAAGGCGCTCGAGAAAAGTGGCGGTAATGTCAGTAAAGCGGCCAAAATGCTGGAAATTGGACGAAATACCTTGTACCGCAAAATAGAAGAATACCAGATTGGAGCACCGATTAATCAGGAAGAGTCATAATGGGGTACATCCGAGATACGAGTAATTCTGGGTCACACACTTACAAAAAATGGTGATTGCATCTATTTGGAGCAATTTCAAAAAGCATGTTTTTTGAGGGCGACCGCCAACATTTTAACGGAAATATACGCTAAAGACGTTAAGCCGTATAAAAAGCCGATTTCTATTACTCTAAGCGAATGACCGCTAAACATCATTATCGGTCATCAGCATGCCAGAAAACGGCAAGTTACGTCCGCTAAGGTCATCAGGAACGACGAAAATACATGTCCGCTAATGCTAAGCGTATAAATCGGTCAAACTGTTGGCGCTACCCCTTTGAACACAAAAAAATCCGACCGGAGTCGGGAGCAAATAGGCTTACCATGGGTCAGGATAGTGTTTTGCAATCGGAGGTTCTTTACTTAACGTATCTACCCCAACTGGTACGACCAATAACGCGGATAAAATACATAAAGACATCATCAACTTTTTCACGAGTATCACCCCCTTGCGGGTTTAGGTATTATGTACAGTATACAATATTTCCATTTTTTGGAGTATGCTGAAAGGTAAATTTTCCTTTTTATCTGTATAGTACTCAAATATATACCCAATGCTTTTAATCGCTTCTTCCAATTTCATCATTTTCTTATAATACATAGCACTTTCTAATAAACTGGCACACCCCATATCTAAATCACCTTTTTCAATGTAAAAATTCCCTTTTGCGCGAAAATATAAACCTAGATGAGTACATTGGTTCGGTGTACCAACGTTAGTCGGCAAAAATGAAGATTCTGACTCAAAAATATCTACGACCCCCAACTCATCACCTAATCTTATATAAATATCCAGCAGATCATTTACCACTGGTAACTTTTCGTTTTGCGGGCGCATGTGCAAGCAATCTAATAATAATGGTACTGCCTTTTCAATATCATCCGTAGTCTTTGCGTATAGTATAGCTCGAAGATATTGAGATTCTTTCTGTACATTTAAACAATCTAATTGTTCATACGCATCCAAATATACTTTAGCAAGAATATAGTCCCTTAACTCAATGTAAGCGATGATAATAGCTAGGTACGCTTTTGCTGTCAGCTCATCTCGCTTATGATCTTCATTAATACCTTTCTTACATAGATGAATGCACTCTTCATGACATCTTCGAAATAACGCATGCGAACCCAACTTATAGTAAGTCATAACCCTTTCATCCACGTGTAGATACGAAATATAGTGCAATAACTCCATACCTTCTATATACGACTCGTCCAATTTTTTAAAGCTATCACGTTGAATAAGATATTTCTGATATAACGACCTGGCTAAAAATACAGGAATACCATGTTCGCGCGAATACTGAGAAATCACACCATATATTAAAAATCGAAATTCTATATTTTCCGTGTTTCCCGCCAATTGATAAAGATAATCTAACGAAAGAAACGTGTTGCTCTTAGGGCATTCTAATAGCTTAGATGCGATTTTTTGCGTAAGAACGGCATTCCCCTGATTAATCGCCGTTTCCAGCAATAATTCAAACGTTTTAGTCCTTTTAATCTTATCTAAATATGGCATAACCGCCTCGTACAAAGATATATCTAGCGTTTCAGCTAATCGAATTACATTCCGCATTTTGGCAAAGTGAGAGAGTCTGTTTCGATCTTACTGATCGTGCCAGAGGATATGTCTGTTTTTATAGATAACTCCGCTAAAGTCAGCCCCGCCTCCTCTCGATACCTTTTCAAAACGCAGCCAAACGACGATCTCATTTCCGCCACAACCACAGCTATTAACCCCCAATGCAATTTCCTATTTATGGATAATACTATAACACGTAATTCTATCGAAAAAATAATTTTTCCAGTTTTTCTATATTTTCTGTAAAAGGGAAGTAAGGTAATTTTTAGAAACCATGTTACAATTTGGATAAACCATTAAGGAGGAGGGAGTTTTCACAACGGGCAATGCCCATTATAGTCAGAAGCGTAAAGATGTAGAAACATGAAAAGAGGGATAGAGAAGCTATGAAGAAATTTAAAAGAGTACTAGTGCCTTTTGTCGTGTTCTCATTATTAGTTGCTCCAGTGTCAGTCTTGACGCCAGCATCTGCTAAAAGTACAGAGAAAATAGCTGAAAGTATTGCCGAGGAGAAAAAGAAATACGAAAAATCTTATGAGAAAGTTGACTTTAGATTTTCAGAAAAAATTTTAGAAGAGTTGACTCAATATGAAAAGGATCACCCAAAAGCGACTGAAGATGAAATTAATGAACATTTTTTGGAACTGTGCGAAATATACAACAAGGATAACAAAAATATAAAGAACCTGGCTCCAAGCTCTGATGGTGATTGGGATGATTTCTATGATTATGCTGATGGAGTAGTTACACTGAATCCAAAAGAGCAGGCGTTGTATGATCAATCGCCGTCAAAAGGATTTAAAGCTCTTATGGCAGGGAAAGGGGCATGGAATTATACAGAACTAGCTTTCGGTAGAAATGATACTGATGAAGAATCAGATGCTTTTCGACATGCACTATGGAATATGTGGATAGTATGGGCAGTGAATGATAGTTGGGCAGAAAAGTGGACGAGTGCACACGAAGATGGTGCTTCCTATCAAAACAAAAAATCTTTAACATATAAAATGGATATGCACAATAATGAAGAAGGACGATACAAAGCAGCACAAGAGGGGATAGACAGTGATAGCAGTCGTTCTGACGTTAAAATTGCGATTGATGAGTTATACAAAAGCGGAAAGCTTAAAAAAATTAATAAACCGAACATTAAAAAAGAGAGTACCTGGACACTAGAAAGATTTACAGGTAAAGAAGAGGATTATGTAGATCAAGATCTTCCACCTATTACGTAAGAAAAAAGAGAATCAGGAATAATCATTCCTGATTCTCCTTTTTGAAAGAAGGTGATATTTATGAAGAATAAATTAACCGTGTCTTTGACTGCAACAGCAATAGTTGTGGTGCTAGTATTTGGATTTTTATATGTGGGGACTGGAAACGAATACTATAGAATTTCTGATGGACCATCTTCAGAGCAGATAGAAGCTTTAAAGAGTAATAAAATTGATTATATGATCAAAGAAGACGGATCTTTATGGATAAGAAGAAGTGATGAATTGAAAGTAGCACAATGTTGTACATAGTTATGTTGAGTAACCAAAATGAGAGATACAACAGCAACCGGATTTATAAATGGTTGCTGTTTCTTTTCCATCAAAGGAAAGCTGTAGCACATCTAGGGGGACAGCCGAGATACGAGTAATTTTGGGTCGCAAGCTTACAGCAATTGTCATCTTTCTAATGCAGTTTGTGGCATGGCAGGAGAATTCGATAAAATCATCATTTGGAAATAAAAGTAAGGCTATGACCCATTTTTGCATGTATCTCGGCTGTACCCGATAATGGATGAAACGATATAGCTTGGCCTGAACAAATGTTGCAATGTGTGTTGCAACATTTTGTTGCGTTGTCTTGCAATGTCACCATTCGAGTGATGCATGGAGTGGAACGGATGGAAGACTTTTATCCGGTCAGGGTGCAGGATACGGAGCTTGGCATTAATCATGCAAGTGGAAAGTGTGGTATGAAGTCGAAAAATTTAGATTTTTAGGAGGGAGACCGTTGCTACACTATTCCATTGCAGTAATTCCAGGAGACGGAATCGGACCCGAGGTCATGGAAGAAGGTCTGAAGGTGTTGGGAGCCATAGAAGAGAGTCACGGCGGCATTCGGTTTGCCCGTGATGTCATGGATTGGAACTGTAGCTATTATCTTCAACACGGCAAAATGATGCCGGAGAATGGACTCCACATTTTAAAAGACTATGATTTGATCCTGCTAGGTGCAATCGGTGCGCCCGAGGTTCCTGACCATGTCTCTGTGTGGGAGTTAATTTTGCCTATACGCAGGGCATTCCAGCAGTATGTGAACCTTCGTCCGGTCAAGCTGCTCAAAGGTCTGGAAAGTCCTCTTCGCTATAAGGACCATGCCGATCTCGATTTCGTCGTGGTGCGGGAGAATACAGAGGGTGAGTACTCCAATATGGGCGGGCGGATGCACCAGGGTACACCGTACGAAATGGCGGTGCAAAACAACGTATTTACCCGGTATGGCACTGAGCGCATCCTCAAGTACGCTTACGCACTCGCGGAAAAGCGTTCGAAAAAGAGCGTGACCGCAGCAACGAAGTCCAATGGCATCAACCATTCCATGCCGTTCTGGGATGAGATCGTCAAGGAAGTCAGTCAGGAATACCCGGGTATCCAGACCAATCTGTATCATATCGACGCACTCGCTGCCTATTTCATCACGCGACCAGAAACGTTTGATGTCGTTGTCGCGAGCAACTTGTTTGGAGACATTTTGACTGATCTCGGGGCGGCAATCGTCGGTGGGTTGGGCTTGGCCCCTTCCGCGAATATCAATCCGGAGCGCAAGTATCCCTCCATGTTTGAGCCCATTCACGGCTCTGCGCCGGATATCGCGAGCAAAGGAATCGCCAATCCGATCGCACAAGTATGGAGCCTCGCCATGATGATGGATCATCTCGATCTACCAGAGCTCAGTACTGTCATCATGAACGCTATCGAAAACGTGCTGCAAGATGGGGAGGTGCTTACTCCTGATCTTGGGGGGACGGCGACCACAAAAGAATTGGGGGACGAAATCGTTCGCCACATCTATCAAACAACGAGATAAATATAAGGGAGGAAGAGGACATGGAAGCGAGATCGTATGATTTGTACATCGGTGGAGAATGGGTGAGAACCGAGAGCTACATCCCCGTCCTTCACAAATACACCGGTGAGTGCATCGCGCGTATTGCCAAGGCTTGTCAGCAGCATGTAACAGAAGCGGTGGAAGCGGCGTGGGAGACGTTTAAGGCGGACAAATTAACACCTTTTCAACGATACCAAATCTTGCTGAAAGCCTCTGAGCTCATGGAGGACCGCCGGGACGAGATGGAGCGATCCTTGATTCGCGAAGTGGGAAAAACGCGCAAGGACGCGAGGAATGAGCTGGATCGGACGATCAATACACTGCGCTTGTCGGCAGAGGAAGCCAAGAAAATTCACGGGGAAATGATTCCGCTGCAAGCAACGGAAGGCTCGGAAAACCGTCTGGGCTTTACCATTCGGGTCCCAAAAGGAGTAATCGGTGCTATTACGCCGTTTAACTATCCCTTGCTGCTCAGTACACATAAGATCGCGCCAGCGCTTGCCGCGGGCAATACGCTGGTCGTTAAGCCAGCTACAGTCACGCCTATCGCAACCTTTCTGTTGGTGGAGATCCTGGAGGAAGCGGGCATGCCAAAGGGCTACGTCAATATCGTGACAGGGGCAGGCAGTCAGGTAGGGGAATGGCTGCTGGACGAAGAACGCATCGCCATGTACACCTTTACCGGGTCAGGAGAAGTTGGTCGCCGCATCAAGGAACGAAGTGGCATGCGTCCCGTTGCACTGGAGCTAGGCAACAACTCTCCTAATATCGTGCATCTCGATGCAGATTTGGAGTTAGCAGCCCGCCAAACAGCCTCCCGCAGCTTTCACAATGCGGGTCAGGCGTGCATTGCTGTTCAGCGCATTTACGTGCATGAATCGGTTATGCAGGCGTTCAGTGACTTGTATATCTCGCATGTCCATCAGTTGAAGGTAGGGAACCCGGAGGACCCGGAGACGGATGTCGGACCGATGATCAGTGAAAAAGAAGCGAGCCGCACAGAGGAATGGGTACAGGAAGCGATTAGCCAAGGGGCCAGATCGCTTTTGCCTGTCAAACGGGAGGGTGCTCTTTTCTATCCGGCTGTGTTGGTGGATACAAGGCCAGAGATGAAGGTGGTTTGCCGGGAAGTGTTCGCACCCGTCGTCACGATCATTCCGTACAGTGACCTTGAAGATGCTTTTACCCAAGCCAACGATTCGGAGTACGGCTTACAGGCAGGGATTTTTACCCGTGATTTAAACGTCGCGATGAAAGCGGCACGCGTGCTGGAGTACGGTGGCGTGGTGATCAACGACGTTTCGACCTACCGCAATGACGTCATGCCATACGGCGGAATCAAAAACAGCGGACTGGGCAAGGAAGGTCCGCGTTACGCAGTCGAAGAGATGACGGAAGAGCGAATGGTGGTGATCAACCTATGAGCGGTCAACTTTTGCAAGAAAAAACGGCGATTGTAACAGGGGCTGCCTCAGGAATGGGCAAGGCCATTGCGAAGCTTTTTGCAGACGAGGGAGCCAACGTCATCCTGGCTGATTTGAACAAAGAAGCGGCAGTATCAGTCGCCCAAGAGCTGCCACAAGGGAAAGGTCATGCGGTACAAACAGATGTGGCAGACGATACGAGTGTCGCTGCACTTGTGAAGGAGACGCTCGAAGCGTACGGCTCGATCGATGTCCTGGTCAATTGCGCGGGTGTTCCCCAAGCGTTTACCCCCATTGAGGAGCTGACCTTGGAGCAATGGGATCGCATCCTGTCTGTGAACACGAAGTCGATCTTTTTGACGACAAGGTATGCGGTCCCCCACATGAAGGAGAAGGGGAAAGGCAGCATCATCAACATCGCTTCGATTGCCGGGATCAGAGCCCGTCCGGGGCTGAATGCGTACTGCGCGTCCAAGGGGGCCGCTATCATGTTGAGCAAGGCATTGGCGATTGAGCTCGCTCCTTTTCAAATCCGGGTCAATGTCATCAATCCAGGGCCGGCAGAGACGCCGATGCTGGGTAAGTTTATCAATGGAGATGAAGCGGAAGTTGAAGCCGGGAAAAAAGATATTTTCATCAGCAGTGTTCCATTGGGCATGTTGATTCAGCCAGAGGATATCGCGCAGGCGGCTCTCTATTTGGCTACTGATCTATCCAAAATTGTCACGGGCGAGGTCATGAATGTAGACGGTGGAAGGGGGATCTAGTAAAGTGAGATGAATTCTCCTATTATTCAAAAAATGGGATCAACAGGTGGAACAATCTCACCTACATACCTGAAATTAGCTTATTCCTTGTTAACTTGAGCAAGTAACGGAGGGGGAACCAACGTGGATTACAAGCAAGCGTTAGTGGGATTGCTGGGGGAAGAACGAGTATCGACCAACCCCACAATACTGGAGCATCACAGCCATGATGAATCGTACCATACCCCGCATCTTCCCGATGTGGTCGTGTTTCCGCAGACGGCAGAGGAAGTCAGCCAAATCATGAAGCTGGCAAACAAAAAGCGCATTGCGGTAACGCCGTTTGGCATGGGAAGCAGTCTGGAAGGCCATGCGATACCTTATGCGGGCGGAATCAGCATGGATTTTTCCTTGATGAACCAAGTGCGGGAGGTGCGACCGAAGGATTTCCTCGTGAGAGTCCAGCCAGGTGTGACACGCACCCAGCTCAATAAAGAGTTGAAAAAGCACGGATTGTTTTTCTCCGTTGATCCTGGCGCGGACGCGACTTTGGGTGGGATGGCTGCTACAAACGCCAGTGGAACGACTTCTGTTCGCTATGGCGTGATGCGTGATCAGGTTCGCGATCTGGAAGTGGTGACGGCAGACGGACGTATCATCCGTACAGGGAGCATGACAGCCAAGTCCTCCTCAGGCTACCATCTTACTGGGCTGTTTGTCGGGTCGGAGGGAACGCTTGGTGTATTCACAGAGCTGACCTTGCGTGTTTACGGCATCCCTGAAGCGACAACGGCGGCGCGTGCCAGCTTCCCTTCTGTTCAGGATGCTGTCGATACCGTCGTAGATATTCTCGGAGCGGGTATTCAAGTAGCGCGAATCGAACTGGTTGATGAACGTTCCATCCAACAAGTGAATCTGTACAAAGAAACGAGCTACCCGGAAGCACCAACGCTGTTTATCGAGTTCCACGGCAGTGAACAAGGGCTCGCGTATGATATCGACTTCGCGCAGAACATCGCCGATGGACATGGCTGCACACAGTTTCTCTTTGAAACCGATTCAAAAGCGAGGGCGCAGCTCTGGGACGCTCGTCATAACCTGGCGTATGCCTTTGTGCACAAATCCCCCGGGAAAAAGCTGATGGTGACAGATGTTTGCTTGCCGATTTCCGAGCTGGCAGAAGCCGTTGTGGACGCCCGGCAAGCCATTGATCGCGCTGGGCTGGATGGAGCGATTGCAGGGCATGTCGGGGATGGGAACTATCACGCCATCCTAATGATCGACCTGAATGACCCCGAAGAAGTTGCGCGTGCCGAGGAAGTAAATGCCCATCTGGTGGAGTACGCATTGAGTCGGGGAGGAACCTGCACAGGCGAACATGGTGTGGGAGTGGGGAAAATCAAATACCAGCGCAAGGAACATGGAGAAGCACTGGACGTTATGCAAGCCATGAAGCATGTGCTGGACCCGAACGGCATCTTGAATCCGGGAAAAATTTTCGGGAAATAACAGAGGGCCTGCATTCTGAACGTTTGTCGGAATGTGGGCTTTTTCTTTTGAGTAATGTGTCGAAGAGGAGAGGAGAAAGGATGATTATGCAGAATGTAGAAGATTGGTAACTGGTGCATTACAGCATTACATTCTGGTGTGGCAGGGAGGCAAGTATGAAGTCTATTGTTGAAATTGCCAAAAGTGCAGGTATCGAAGAACAGCATTTGGAGCTATACGGAAAATATAAAGCCAAACTATCAGATGAACTATGGGAGCAAGTGAAGGATCGCCCTGATGGCAAACTGATTCTTGTTACAGCGATGAACCCCAATCCGGCGGGAGCAGGCAAGACGCTCACGACGATTGGTCTGTCACAAGCATTAAATCATCTCGGGAAGAAAACAATGGCAGCACTTCGCGAGCCGTCCTTGGGTCCTTGCATGGGGATCAAAGGAGGCGCAACTGGAAGCGGCCAGGCACAAATTCTCCCGGCTGATGAAATTAACCTGCATTTTACAGGGGACATTCATGCGATTACAGCTGCACATAACTTGTTGGCAGCGATGATCGACAATCATATTTTCCATGGCAATCCGCGCGGACTCAATCCAAAGAAAATCGTCTGGAAACGAGCTATGGACATGAACGACCGCGCACTGCGAAACATCGTGGTTGGTCTGGGTGAGGGTAATGGAATGACACGTGAGGATGGCTTCATGATTACGACCGCGTCGGAAATCATGGCGATCTTATGCTTGAGTGAGAATCTAGCAGACTTGCGCGAGCGGTTGAACCGTATCATTATTGGCTACGATTTCAATGATCAGCCTGTACGGGCAGAAGAAATCAACGCGGTTGATGCGATGTGTGTTCTCTTGAAGGAAGCCATCAAGCCCAATCTCGTACAGACAATCGAGGGAACCCCGGTCATCATTCACGGCGGACCTTTTGCCAATATCGCACATGGGTGCAGCAGTGTGATCGGAACCAAAATGGCTTTGAAGCTGGCAGATTACGTCGTAACAGAGGCTGGATTTGGTGCCGATTTGGGGGCCGAGAAGTTTTTTGACATCAAGTGCAGAAAAGCAGGTCTGACTCCATCGGCTGCTGTCGTGGTCATTACGGTTCGTTCGTTGAAATACAACGGCGGGGTAAAAGTACCTGACTTGGCAGTGGAGAACTTGTCTGCTTTGGAAAAAGGCTTCGAAAACGTCAAGCGACATCTGGAAAACTTACAGAAGTTCGGTGTGCCAGCAGTGGTGGCCATCAATCATTTTGCGACAGATACCCAAGCAGAGATTGATGCTGTCATTGCACTGTGCCAAGCGGCTGGAGCCGAAGCAGCGCTCTCTAAAGTGTGGGCAGAAGGAGGAGCAGGCGGTGTCGAGCTGGCTGAAAAAGTAATTCGAGCAGCAGAGCTGCCTTCGTCCTTCCGATTCTTGTATGAGGAAGACCTCAGCATTAAAGACAAGATTGAGACTGTCGTGAAAGAAGTATACCGTGGATCAGGAGTTGTCTTTTCGCCGTTGGCATTAAAAACGATGCAAAAGGTAGAAGAAATGGGCATGTCCCATCTGCCTGTGTGCATGGCGAAAACACCGTACTCTTTTACGGATCGCGCTGATCTGTTGGGGGCACCTGTAGACTTCACGATTCATGTGAGCGAAGTGCGCATATCAGCAGGAGCTGGTTTCATCGTGGCACTGACCGGAAGCTTGGTTACCATGCCAGGCCTCCCGAAAAAGCCGGCTGCGGAATCGTTATTTGTAGACGAGGATGGCCACGTGATTGGATTAAGCTAATCAAAAAGTGTGACAAAAAGCTGACAGCTGTAAAAGGTTGTCAGCTTTTTTTCCATTTTGAGGTTTATTGGCGGAAAGTTATGGGAAATGAAAGGTGAGATTGAAAAAAAGTGAACTTAATTGAAAAACAACAAGGAATGACAAAGGCAAACTTGCTGAAAGGCAGGGACGCAAAGCCACGGGTCTAAGGACGAAGGTCAAATGACTTTCGCAGCTAGGACAGCCGGGTTGCCATACCGTAGTCATGATGGGCTGTCGGTGGGCAGTCTTTTTTTTGTTGAAAAAAGAGAAGGGAGAAGGGATTCGGTATGAAAAATAGTTTGAAGAATAAGCTAATTATCGTTTTATGCCTGCTGTTGGTGATAAGTTTGGGTACGGTTTGCGGTGCAAGCTATTGGAGTGCTTCCAACCTTTTGGCAAACAGTCTGGACAAAGAAGCTGAGCTGTCAGCTAGCAATCTCTCGATTCGTATCGATGGTTTCTTTCAAGAGAAAATTGAGATTGTAAGAGCGATAGGAGGGTTGATGTCGGCAGATCAAAATGTCGAACAAGACCTGAAACTCATTCAAGAAGCCCAAAAGAAAAACCCCGAGTTTGAGACGTTCTTCTTTTCGCATGACTTAAGCGGTAAGAAAGTGATCAATTTCAAGGGTGAAGTGACCGACATCTCAGATCGTCCGCATATTAAGGAAGCCAGCAAAGGGGAAGGGAAGGTTGTTGTCTCTGAGCCAGTCGTTTCGAAGCGGACAGGGAATAACATCGTGACACTGGTCGTTCCATTGATGAAGGACAACCGTCAATACGGTTACATCGGTTCTACGATTCCAATCAATGAGATCCAAAAAAAGGTGTCTGAAGAGAAATTCGGCGAATTAGGTTACGCCTTTTTAGTAAGCAAAACAGGAACATTTATTTATCATCCGAATAGCGAGTACATTCTGAAGGAATCCATTCTCAATATGGGGATTCTTCAACTTCAGACTGCTTTTGAAGATATCAAGCAAGGGAATCATGGAATCGCCCAATACGAATACGAGAATACAGAGCGATTTGCTTCCTATGCGCCAACCAATTTGAACTGGGGGGTATACATCACTGCACCCGTAGCGGAGCTGCATGCACCTGTCGATCAACTGTTAGTCCGATTGACGATTATTTCCCTCATCGTATTGGGGCTTGGGGTTGTCCTCGTTTATTTCTTGGCTGTACGCATGGTGAAACCAATTGAGCGTCTGAATCACGCAGTAAATGTAGTGGCGCAGGGGAACTTGAAAGAGACCGTAACGGTTGACGGAAAAGACGAGATTGCGGTTCTGTCCCGTGACTTTAACCAGACGGTATCACACTTGAAAAATTTGATCGAAGACGTATCACTGTCGTCTGATCAAGTTCAGCGTTTTAGTCAGGAAGTATCCGAAGGCATTAAACAAGCGACGGAAAACATCAACCAAATCGGCTTGTCTATCGAACAGATTTCTGAGGGAGCAGAGGCGCAGGCATCCAGCTCGCAGGAAATCGCATTGTCGATGACTGACATGGCAGCAGGCATCGTGAAAATCGCGGAGACGTCTGCACATGTTTCTGAGGCTGCCCAGATCGCGACGGAGCAGGCTGAGCAAGGGACTGCTGTGGTAGAGCAGGCAGTTCGCCAGATGGGAAGCATTGGGGAGGGAACTTCGAAGGCGACTGTAGCCATCGAGCAGCTCAACAATCGCTCCAAAGAAATCGAAGGCATTCTCGATACGATTAGTCAGTTGACCTCGCAAATCAATTTGCTTGCCTTGAACGCTTCGATTGAGGCAGCACGTGCTGGCGAGCATGGACGTGGGTTTGCTGTAGTTGCTGGTGAAGTGAAAAAACTGGCGAACCAATCCGAGGAATCCGCATCGAAAATTGCAATGCTGATCGGGGAAATCCAGCAGGATACTCATCACGCGGTAGAGGTTATGACCGAGGGTAACCAAAACGCACAGCAAGGTATCCAACTGGTCGAAGAGGTTCGCGAAATCTTCGAGCATATTTTGGAATCTTCCCGGAACGTTGCCGCGCACATTTTGGAAGTATCCGCAGCATCTGAGCAAATGTCAGCAGGCTCCCAACAGGTGAGTGCTTCTGTAGACGAAATGCATACCATTGCAAAGCATGCTTCACTCGACGCGCAAACAGTGGCAAGGGCAACCGAAGAGCAGCTTCAAGCCATCCAAGAAATTGGCAAGTCTGTCGAGCATTTGAACGCAGTGGCGGAAGAATTACAGCAAGGAATCGGCAGGTTTACGGTATAAGAAGCAGCTCATCTGATTGTAAGTCCTCTTTTTGAAAGGGGGGATGCCATTAGGGGATGATGGAGTTTGTTTCTATAACTAAATTCATTACCGTTTAACAGGAGGAGAACCCAGATGAAAAAAATCACACAAACAATCTTGGCGAGCACACTCGCTGCAACTATGCTCATGACATCAGGAACAGGTGCTTTTGCCGCAACAGCGGTTAAGCCTGTCCAAACTGTAGCGGCTGAAGCTGCTAAAAAACCACAAGTGAAGAAGTTTGAGTCTCGTTTGGACGAAATCATTGCGAGAGGCTACATCCTCGTAGGTACTCCAGGCGACTACAAACCGTTTACATATTTGAATCCGAAAACAAACCAATTCGAAGGTTACGATATCGATGCGATGAAGGAATTCGCAAAAAGCCTGGGAGTAGAGGCGCGTTTTGTCCAAACCTCTTGGCCGACACTGATGGATGATTTGTTGGCAAATAAATTCGATATTGCTGTCGGAGGCGTTACGCGCAACACAGACCGTCAGAAAAAAGCGCATATGAGCGATCCTTATATTATGTTCGGTAAAGCTCCACTCATCCGTGCAGAAGACAAAGACAAGTACAAGAGTGTAGCAGACATCAACAAGCCAGAGGTGCGCATTGGTGTGAATCCAGGCGGAACCAACGAAAAATTCGTTCGTGAGCACCTGACAAAAGCAACTGTGACGGTTGAACAAAACAACCTCGACATTCCTGGTCTGGTAGCAAGCGGTAAATACGATGTGATGATCACGGATACGCTGGAAGCGCTTGTATATTCCAAAGCAGATTCCCGTCTGTACGCTGCTCTGACCGACAACCCGTTCACAAAGAGTGAAAAAGCGTACATGATTCACCGCGGAGATGCGATTTTCGCTAACTACTTGGATCTGTGGATGGATGAAATGAAACTGCAAGGAAAGTTTGATGAGCTTTACAACAAATGGGTAAAATAGTCGAATAACAGACAAGCAGCCTGATTCTGGGCTGCTTTGTTATTTTTACAAGATTCATCACCAAAAAATCAAACAATTTGGGTGTATAAGCTGTTTGCTTTTTTGGTCATTGCATGGTACGATTACAGCTATGTTCTTTAGGGCGCTACGTACAATCGGGATAAAAGGGCATGTTCCGGATCGTAAGGAATAGTGCCCTTTTTTTTGAGAATTTTATAGATGAAGGTATTGATAAAGGAGACTGACATTCATTGGCGACTTTTAATGATTTTGGCTTACACCACTCCATTGTTAGAGCTTTGAGCAACATGGGTTTCGAAGAAGCTACAGCGATTCAGGATCAAACGGTTCCTGTAGCACTGCAAGGTCGTGACCTGATCGGTCAAGCACAAACAGGTACAGGTAAAACGGCTGCATTTGGTATTCCGCTGATTGAACGCATGGATGAAACAAGCGGAAATATTCAAGGGGTTGTATTGACCCCAACTCGTGAGCTGGCTGTTCAGGTTGCAGAAGAGATTAATAAAATTGCCCAATTTAAAAACATCTCTGCCCTGCCAATCTACGGTGGTCAAGACATCACGCGTCAAATCAAGGCGTTGAAAAAACGCCCGCAAATCATCGTAGCCACACCTGGTCGTTTCATGGACCACATGAGAAGAAGAACGATTCGTCTGGATGCCATCGAGGTAGTTGTTTTGGACGAAGCGGATGAAATGCTGAACATGGGTTTCATCGACGACATTAAGGAAATCTTGAAAGAGGTTCCAGAAAGTCGTCAAACCCTGCTGTTCTCCGCAACGATGCCGAGAGCAATTCAGGAAATCGCCCAGCAGTTCATGAACGAACCAACCATCATTCAAGTGAAAGCAAAAGAAGTAACCGTACCAAACATTGCACAGGAATACATGGAAGTAGCTGAAAAGCAGAAGTTCGATGTACTGTGCCGTTTGCTGGATATTCACTCCCCTGAGCTGGCTATCATTTTCGGTAGAACCAAGCGCAGAGTGGATGAGCTGTCCGAAGCCCTGACCAAGCGCGGTTATGGTGCAGAAGGTATCCACGGTGACTTGAACCAAGCGAAACGCGACAGCGTGCTCCGCAAGTTCAAGGAAGGTACGATCGAAGTGCTGGTAGCGACTGACGTGGCTGCACGTGGCTTGGACATCAGCGGTGTAACGCATGTATTTAACTTTGATATTCCACAAGACTCCGAGAGCTACGTTCACCGTATCGGTAGAACGGGACGTGCTGGTAAAACAGGTCTGGCAATCACGTTTGTGACTTCCCGTGAAATCGACCATCTGCGTCTGATTGAGCGAACAACGAACCGTCGCATGGAGCGTCGTGCGGTTCCTTCGATGGCAGAGGCTTTGGAAGGTCAACAAAAGATGACGGTAGACAAAATTCTCGAAGCATCTGGAAGAGACGATCTGTCTGCTTATAAAACGCTGGCAGAGCAATTGCTGGAGGATGTCGATTCCGTAACACTCGTATCCGCAGCACTCAAGCTGTTGACCAAAGAGCCAGATATGACTCCTGTTCGCCTGACAGAAGAGGCTCCACTTCGTGTAGGGAAGAAAAAGCTACCTCCAAAAGGAAAAGGTGGCTTTGGTTCCGGTTCCGGTTTTGGTGGAAAGCGTCCATCTCGCCCACGCAATGGCGAATATCGTCCTCGCGGCGGCGAATCTCGTCCGCGCAGTGGCGAATCTCGTCCACGCAGCGGTGACTCTCGTCCACGCAGCGGTGACTCCCGTCCACGCAGTGGCGAATCTCGTCCACCACGCAGCTAGGAATCGAGTGGTATAGCAAGCAAAGACTGATGTGCACATGTGCGCATCGGTCTTTTTTGTGTGGACTACCTGCGAATATTTAGGGAAATCCGTGACAAACTAGGGGTGCTTTGGCACGAATTTTCGCGCAGGGAGAGAGTCAAGGATGAGGAACACAGCCATTGGGAAGTGGGCTGGTATTTGGCTCGCCGTATTGGGAGGCGGGATGTCGGTTCATGCAACTGGGCATTCCTTTGATCAAACAAAGGAGATTTCTGCGATCATGGAGCCAACAGATATAACGAAGACTGGAAAAGTGATCAAAGTTGAATCGGAAAATTTGTAAGGAGAAGGCTTCTGCAGCTGAGCAGAGGTCTTTTTACTGTGGGCTATTAAGTTTTGGCAACAACGAGTCAGACAAATTCGCGCTTTGATTTTGTTGTTAGCCCCTATGAAAACGCTTTATATTTGAGGTGTACACATTATCTTTTCAATCATGTCAACATCTCATAAATAGGGGTAAAGGAGGGTGCAGTATGGAGAGCGTGGAAGCAAAAAACGCTTCGGGTGGAATACGGGTCTCGGTACAAAAGTTTGGACGATTCTTGAGTGCGATGGTCATGCCAAATATCGGTGCTTTCATCGCTTGGGGATTGATTACCGCTTTATTTATTCCGACAGGTTGGCGGCCTAACGAAGAGTTGGCCAAATTGGTCGGACCGATGATTACGTATTTACTACCACTGCTGATCGGTTATACCGGCGGAAAAATGGTCCATGATGTTCGAGGCGGGGTCGTAGGTGCCGTTGCTACGATGGGGGTTGTCGTAGGTGCAGACATCCCGATGTTCTTGGGAGCCATGATCATGGGTCCTTTGGGCGGCTGGGTCATCAAAAAAGTAGACCAGTTGTTCGAAGGAAAAATTCGTTCCGGCTTTGAAATGCTGGTGAATAACTTTTCCGCGGGTATTGTTGGTGGTTTACTGACACTTTTGGCATTCAAGGCAATTGGGCCTGTTGTTGTAGGCTTGAGCAAGGCGCTTGCAGCGGGTGTAGAAGTCATTGTAGGTGCAGGGCTGTTGCCGCTTGCCAGCATTTTCATCGAGCCAGCGAAGATTTTGTTCCTGAACAACGCGATTAACCACGGTATTTTGAGCCCAATCGGTCTGGATGAAGCGGCGAAGATAGGTCAATCGGTTTTCTTCCTGCTTGAATCCAATCCGGGGCCAGGTTTGGGAATTTTGTTGGCATACTGGCTTGCTGGCAGAGGTAGTGCCAAGCAATCGGCTCCGGGTGCTGTCATCATTCACTTCTTCGGAGGTATCCACGAAATTTACTTCCCGTATGTGCTGATGAATCCGCGCTTGATTCTGGCGGCAATTGGTGGCGGGATGGCTGGTGTGTTTACCTTCACCTTGCTTGGCGCAGGATTGGTGGCGCCACCGTCTCCAGGTAGTATTTTCGCCTTGATTGCAATGGCACCGCGTGGTGGATTGCTACCGGTACTGGCTGGTGTGTTGGCCGCGACTGTCGTGTCTTTCCTTATCGCATCTGCTCTCTTGAAAATGAGCGCGAAGACAGACGAAGATGAACTGGAAAAAGCGACAGAAAAAATGCAAGAGATGAAAGGCAAAAAAGCGCAGGAACAAGAAGTAGTAGAAGCTCCCGTGAAGCATGAGGTTGCTGCTGCTGACGTGAAGAAAGTCGTCTTCTCTTGCGATGCGGGTATGGGCTCCAGTGCGATGGGAGCGGCGTCCTTGCGCAAAAAGTTCAAGGATGCGGGCCTGGCCGAGATTACGGTCATCAATACGGCGATCAACGACATTCCAAGTGACGCTGATATCGTCATTACGCACAAGTCTTTAACAGAGAGAGCGCAGGTCAAAGCGCCTTCTGCGGAGCATATCTCCATTGAAAATTTCTTGAATAGTCCCGAGTATGACAAGTTGGTCAAACGCCTGGGGTAAGGGGAATCAACGCTAGTGAGAGCTAGCGTCTTCCCTCTTTGGCGTTTAGGAGGGAACGAAGACATGCATGTATCCTCTCGACAGCGATCCATTATCGAGATTTTATTGAAGGAACAAAAAGGAGTTACCGTTGGTTCGATCGCCGAGCAGATTGGGGTAAGCGGCCGTACCGTTCACAGGGAATTGGATGCACTGGATTCCTTGTTTGAAGAATTTGAACTGGAGTTAGTCAGAAAAACAGGCTCAGGACTTGAAGTGGTGGGGACCGACGACCAAAAGAGTGCACTCAGAATGTCTGTCCTGCATCACATGACGAAGGAATACACCGCGCAGGAACGTAAGGCCATTATCCTATGCGCGCTCCTGGAGGCATCGGAGCCAGTCAAGCTGATTTCGCTGGCGATCGATTTGAAAGTGACTACCGCGACCATCAGCCATGATCTGGATGATTTGGAGACCATGCTCGCCCGTTACGACCTGTCACTCTTGCGAAAAAGAGGGTACGGCGTAGAGCTGCAAGGTACAGAGTCGTCCAAGCGGCGAGCGATTAGTCGACTGATTGCCGAGCATCTGGATGATCACGAGCTGATAGGGATTATCAAAGAAAATATTCAAAACAAGGCACTGCGAGACATCGACTCGATAGCGGAACGGCTACTTGGCTTGATTGACCGGGAAAAGCTGATCAAGGTCGAGAATGCATTGAGCCATCTGGACGAGGAGCTTCCCTATCCTTTGGCGGACAGCGCCTATCTCGGATTGGTCACACATTTGGCTTTGGCCATGGAACGGATTGAAAAAGGGGAAGGCATTCATTTTGACGAGCATACCCTTAGTGAATTGAATGGAACTCCTGAATACGAAATTGCCAGCAACATCATGGAACGGCTGAAGCAAATTTTCCAAATGGAAATCCCGGCGGATGAGATCGGCTATATTACGATGCATTTGCGGGGAGCCAAGCTGCGGCATTCTCCGGATGACCAGGTATGGCCCGAAAATACGGAGCTCATGGTCATTACGAAACGCTTCATTCAAGCCTGCGAAGAACGTTTGGACATTCCGCTTAGTAATGACGCCTCGCTATTCCATGGGCTGCTGACGCATTTGGAGCCAGCGTTGTACCGATTACAGCGGAAGATGGAGATTCGCAATCCGATTCTCGAACAGATCAAGCAAAACTATCCAGAGCTGTTTGCCGTAACAAGTGAAGCGGTCCATACGATTTTGCCAGAGCTACGGGTTCCAGATGAAGAGATCGGATACCTAGTGATGCATCTTGGTGCGGCATTGGAGAGAACGCGCCATGAGCAGCAGTGGTACCGGGCATTGGTAGTCTGTTCCAGTGGGATCGGCTCCTCCAAGATTTTGGCAACGCGCATTAAAAAAGAAATACCGGAGATCGTCAGCTTGAAAAATCTGTCCATGTTTGACTTGGAAGAGGTTCCGGCAACGGATTATGACTTGATCATTTCCACCCTTCCATTGCCGCTTGATCCAGCGGAGTATGTCGTGGTCAGCCCGCTGCTTCCGCCAGACGATATCCAAAAAATTAAATATCAATTGCACACGACGAGCCAAAAACAATCCCATCAGGAGAAAAGTCAGCCGGTTCCCGCAGGACAGCAGTCCATCGAACAACTAAGGGCCATGCAATACTACACTGCGTATGCCAATGAGCTTTACGATGGGCTGTGGGGAATGCGATGGGATAACCGTGATCAGGACATCGCCCAGCTTTTGAGCCAAATCATCAAGAGGCAAAAAGAGCGCGGAACGATTGAGGAGGTCGAACCGGTAGTCAAGCAGCTGATCGAGCGGGAAAAGCTCGGCGGTTTAGGGATTCCGGGAACATCCTTGGCCCTTTTTCACGGAAGAAATGAAGCAGTGAACAAGGCGTCTTTTACGTTTCACCAATTACGAGAGCCAGTGCTTCTTCGCTCGATGGATGAAGAAGTGATATCCATTGATATGCTTCTGTTACTTCTAGGGCCGAAAGAAGTGCCGAAGGAAGGGCTGGAAGTACTCAGCGAGATCAGCTCCCTTTTGATTGAAGAAGAAATGCAAGCAGTTTTGAAAACAGGAGAAACACAGCAAATTGCTGATTATATAGCGGGCAAAATGTATGCGTTTTGCCTCAAAAAGATAGGATTGGAGAGAACGAAATGAAAAACATACTGACAGCAGAAAAAATCATGTTGAACGCAAAGGTAGCCAATAAGGAAGAAGCAATCAGACTGGCAGGACAATTGCTTGTGCGTGCAGGCCACGTAACGGAGGCGTATCTAAAGAAAATGCAGGAGCGCGAGCAGTTGGCGACCACATACATCGGAAGCGGCGTAGCCATCCCGCATGGAACAAACGAATCCAAGGCAGAGATTCAATCCACTGGGATCTCCATCATTCAGGTTCCCGAGGGCGTAGATTTTGGAGAGGGCAATACAGCTTATTTGCTGGTGGGCATTGCTGCTGTTGGAGATGAGCATTTGGAGGTGCTCTCGAACATCGCAATTCTTTGCTCCGAGGAGGAAAACGTCAAGCGGATTGTGAACGCGGCTTCGGCGGAAGAAATCATCGCGATGTTCTCCGAGGAGGTGTAATCCCCTATGCTAGCTGTACATTTTGGAGCAGGGAACATTGGGCGAGGCTTTATCGGACAACTGTTGCAAAAGGCTGGTTATGAAATTGCGTTTGTGGATGTCAATGCGGCTTTGGTCGATGAGCTGAATGAGCGAAAAATGTATCGCGTGCAACTAGCAACAACAGGAAAACCGGAGTCGGTCGTGGAAGGAGTTCGAGCGATAAATGGTCAGGATGTAGCGGCGGTAGCTGAAGCGATCGCCACTGCCGATTTGGTAACAACGGCAGTTGGTCCTAACATTCTTCCGCACATTGCAGGGGCCATCGCAGCTGGTATTACCCAAAGACTTACTGTTCATGCAAGGCCACTGAATGTGATTGCATGCGAAAATATGATCGGCGGCAGCGAGAAGCTGAAGGAGCATGTGTATGAGCATCTGACGGAATCGGTTCAAGCCCAGGCAGCACAATGGATCGGATTCCCCAATGCAGCCGTAGACCGGATTGTTCCTTTGCAGCAGCATGCTGACAAGCTTCTGGTTATGGTGGAACCGTTTTTTGAATGGGTAGTAGATTCGTCACAGATAGTTGGGGAAGTCCCGGCTATTGAGGGCGTTACGTATGTAGAGGATCTGGCGCCGTACATTGAAAGAAAGCTGTTTACCGTCAACACAGGTCATGCAGTCATCGCGTACCTGGGGTATCAGTTGGGGATGAAAACGATTGATGAAGCGATGCGAGACGACCGGATTGTTCAGGCGACACGTGGGGCTCTTCAGGAGACAGGTGCACTGCTTGCTGCCAAGTACGGATTTGATCCGCAAGTTCATGGGCAGTATGTAGAAAAAATCCTCGGCAGATACACCAACCCGCTACTTTCTGACGATATTGTCAGGGTGGCGCGTTCGCCGATTCGCAAGCTGTCGCAGCATGATCGTTTGGTCGGACCTGCGCTGCAATGCATGGAAAAGGGGATGAATGCATCATATTTGGGACTAGCGATTGCAGCGGCACTGGCATTCGACTATCCCGAGGATGCGGAGTCCGCGCGGATACAAGCAAGCCTGAAAGAGTTTGGATGGGAAAATACATTACACAATTGTACCGGCATTCCGGCAGGTCATCCGCTTGAGGAGATCGTGCGCGAACAGGCACGCAGATTGAAGGAATGGTCAGGTAGCCATTGAGAGAGGCTGGTGTTACGATGTCCCAAAAGATCACAGGTGTAAAAGCTTCAGCAGGTATAGCCATTGGCAAGGCGTTTTTACTGACAACGCCCGATTTACAGATCAATACCGTAGCGATTGAAGAGCCGGCGAATGAAATCCAGCGCTTTCAAGAGGCGTTGGCTCGTGCGAAAAATGATTTGGAGGGCATCGTTCTGCGCGTGGAGCAGGAGATGGGGACGGATCATGCAGACATTTTCAAAGCTCACCTGCTCGTCTTGGAAGACCCGGAGCTGGTCGATACCGTCAAAGATAAAATTACGAGTGAAAAGATAAACGCCGAAAGTGCCTTGAATGATGTCGCACAAGGATTCATCGGACTTTTTGAGCAAATGGACAACGAATACATGCGGGAGAGGGCAGCAGATATTCGTGACGTGACCAAACGTGTGCTTTCTTACTTGCTCGGTGTACCGTTTGCAGGACTTGGTGAGCTGACAGAAGAAGTGATCATTGTAGCAGATGATTTGACGCCTTCTGATACGGCTCAATTAGACCGACGCTATGTCAAAGGCTTCGTCACAGACATTGGCGGTCGAACCTCGCATTCGGCGATTATGGCACGTTCTCTCGAGATTCCTGCTGTTGTCGGAACACAAGGGATTACTCGTGAAGTTCAGCAAGCAACGCTCATCATTCTCGACGGGCATGAAGGAATCGCGATTATCGACCCGAGTGAAGAAGAGATCGCTGACTACAGACGCAAGCAGGCTGATTACGAAGCGCAAAAAGCCGAACTGGCGAAGCTTGTGAACGATAAAACGGTCACATTGGACAATCATCATGTCGAGCTTGCCGCCAATATCGGAAGTCCTGAAGATGTTGCTGGGGCAATCGCCAACGGAGCTGAAGGTGTCGGGCTGTTCCGCACGGAGTTTCTGTACATGGGACGTAATGATTTCCCGACGGAAGAGGAGCAGTACCTCGCGTACAAGCACGTGCTGGAGCATATGGGCGACCGCCCGGTGGTTATTCGTACATTGGACATTGGCGGGGACAAGCATCTCTCTTACTTGGCTTTGCCAGAAGAAATGAACCCGTTTCTTGGGCATCGCGCCATCCGGCTGTGTCTCGACAACCAAGAATTGTTTCGTACGCAGCTGCGTGCTCTATTGCGCGCAAGTGTACACGGCAATCTGAAAATCATGTTTCCGATGATTGCGACACTAGAGGAGTTCCGCCAGGCGAAAGCGATTTTGGAGGAAGAGAAAAAATCGTTGGTCAATCGCGGAATTGTAGTATCCGATCAGTACGAAGTGGGTATGATGATTGAGATCCCTGCTGCGGCACTGATGGCCGATCAATTTGCACGCGAGGTTGACTTTTTCAGCATTGGAACCAATGATTTAATTCAATACACAATGGCAGCCGACCGTATGAACGAGAAGGTCGCTTATCTCTACCAGCCTTATCACCCTGCCGTTTTGCGCTTGCTGCACAACGTGATTAAAGCAGGGCACGCGCAGAACAAGTGGGTCGGTATGTGCGGGGAGATGGCGGGCGATCCAATCGCGATCCCGATTCTGTTGGGAATGGGTCTGGATGAATTTAGTATGAGTGCAGGGAGCATTTTGCCTGCGCGCCAACAGCTGAGTCGTTTGAGTGCAGAGGACGCAGCGAAACAGATGGATACGATTTTGCAGATGAGCACTTCTGTGCAAGTAGAGGCGTTCGTGAAGGAATGGCTTGAGAGAGTGTAGGGAAGGAGGTAAATCAGAATGGTAGAGAAAAAAATAGTGGTTCAATTGGCGCACGGCCTGCATGCACGTCCTGCTGCGAACTTTGTGAAGGTGGCCACGTCTTTTTCCAGTGAAATTAAAATCATCAAAAATGAGAAAAATGTAAATGGCAAGAGCATCATGGGCATTATGGCAGCAGCGATTGGAAAAGGCGAAGAAATTACTCTGATCACCGATGGTGTCGATGAACAAGAAGCGATGGCAGCATTGGAAAAAGCATTGACCGAACAGGAATAGGAAAGAGAAAAGGAAAGCCGAAAAGCCCCTCGAATTTGAGGGGTTTTTCTGTTGTTCTGGGAAATTTTACGTCGATAGTAGTTGTGCGAAAGGCGGCGAAAAGGGGGTCAGCCGTTTTTGGGCTCGCTGTTCTTCTAAAAGCAGCTCCATCTTCAGGCGGACGCGCTCCGAGTGTGTGTTTTTGTAGAGGGGAATAACCATATTCCGTGTTTCCAAAGGATCGGTCGTGAGATTGTACAATTCGTAATCAGTCATCGTAGGGTTGTATACATCCCCGGCAAAATAGCGGGAGTATTTCCATAAAGCGCTGTGCCCGGCAGAATTCATGCAGGCGATGACGGTTTCTATCCGATTCGGAGGAATGACAGAGTCATAGGGTTGGTGTTGTACGTTCACCTGATGCTGTCCTTTTGTCACATCGTCGTCCGTCATGAAGTAGATCGGCACGCTGGGGATAGTGTCCGTTTCGTGGGTCAAGATGATGGGAGTAAGATCACGACCAACTAGAGGGCGTACCTCGCTATGTGTATAGGTCAGCTCGTCACGAAGCCTGTCTGTGTCTGCTCCAGCCATCCCGAGTAGTGTCGGAAGAATATCCACATGACTGGTTAACAGCTCTGTGGAGGTCGCGAGTGGAAAAAGGAGCGGGTTGTGGATAATGAGGGGAATGTGAATCGCCTCTTCATAGGCACAGTACCATTTTTGATACAGCTTGCCGTGAGCACCCAACAATTCACCGTGATCGGATGTGAATACGACCAGTGTCTCGGGATAAAACGAGCTGGCGACGAGTGCTTCAAGGACACGCATCACTTCCCGATCGGCGTTTTTTTGGAGTTGATAGTACAGTCGTCGATAATGGGCTTGGTCCGAAATGGGTTGGAACGCTTGTGGATATACCTCTTGATAACTGGTTTGGCAGCGCGGCTTTGTCGCAAGTGATTCGTACTGAGTAGGGGGCGGGGCAACTGTGGGAACGGACTTATCCACATGGAAGCGAAAAAACGGTGAGCTCGCAGAGATATCCCCATAGATGGCGATATCATGTGGATTGACGAAAGACGCCACGATCAGCCAAGGGTGGTAGCTTTCCGCGGAGCCTTTCTCCTGATCTAGGGCATGGAGCAGCTCGATAACTTCACTGCTGTACACCACATCACGACCATTTACTCCGATGGCTGCGGACGAACCGGAGTTATGCGGCGCTATTCCGTGCGGTTCGGGACCAATCCAACTGGAGAAGCCATAGCCGTCCAGCCGATCGGCAAGCAAGTATAAGCGTTCCTTATCGGGATCAGGGACCCCTGTTCCAAGGGTATAGCTAGGGGTAGGAACATGGGTACCCGGTACCCAAATGTCGGCATCGGAAAAATGCCACTTGCCTTTATAGAAACAACGATAGCCCGCTTGGCGAAAATAATTTCCCATCGTCGGGACAGTATTGCAATCGAGCCAGAACATGTCGCTGTCGGCAGAGCGTTTAGCAGCGCCGCTGGTTTGGGTGACGCCGTGCAAAGAGGGATACTGACCAGTGAATAAGGTAGCTCTGCTAGGGCAACAGGCAGTGGAGCCAACGTAATGACGCTTGAATTCCAACCCATGCTCTCGCAAAAAAGCATGGGCGTGGAGTGTATCCTCCCTCCATTCACGTATCGCAGGCTCTTCATAAACAGGGGGAAATCGTTCCTGATCCACAATGATGAATAAGATATTCGGTCGTCTCCTCAACCATTTTCTCGACATATAGATCCCCCTCGGCAAAGATGTACACATCTTTATCAACATATGGGGATAATCTTTGTCCTTATCCCCAAAAAAAACTCGCCGATCATCAAGAAATCGGCGAATTCGAATTCGGGTGTTTGGTTATCCACAGTTTTTATACCAATAATGCAAAGGAGAGCACTGACAAAAGAATCGAGGTAATACTCATGGCAATCAGTGGGCGCGCTGCTTTTGTCCGTAGTGCACGCAGATTGACATTGAGCCCGAGCCCGACCATTGCCATGGTGAGCACGAAGGTTGTGACATTGGCGATGCCATTATGAAACGCTTCTGAGACAGGAATGGATGTGCCAAGAACATAGCTTCCAAAAACACTCATGGCGAGGAAGCCGATCAGGAACCAAGGGAATTCGATCTTGGTGCCACTTTGTAATTTCCCGGAGCGTTTCATCCAAACCATCAGGATAAAACAGAGCGGAACCAACAGGAGTACACGCCCCAATTTTGCCAGCAGGGCAATCGCTAGCCCATCTTGACCCGCTGGTGCAGCAGCCAATGCAACATGCGCAATCTCATGCAGACTAATTCCTGACCACATGCCGTATTCGACCGCGGACAGGGGAAGGAATGGACGGAGGATCGTGTAGGCAACGGCAAACAGGGTTCCGACGAGTGCGATCATACCTACCCCAATAGCGGTATCTTCATCCTTGGCAGCAATGATAGGGGAGACGGCTGCAATGGCCGCTGCTCCACAGACACCTGTACCGACTCCGAGCATGAGGGAGAGGGAAGAGTCTGCTTTTAACCATTTGGCTATCAGCATCGTAATCACAATGGCAAAAATAATGACACCAGCGTCATAGACGAGAAGTCCGAGACCTTGATTCAAGACGACGTCGATATTGAGCTTGAGCCCGTACAAAATAATAGCCAGACGAAGTAAACGTTTGGCGGAAAATTGAATCCCTGATCGCAATGCCTCCGGATATCCACGAAAATGCCGGTACGCGACCGCGATCAGGATCGAACAGGCGAGAGGGCCGACCTGTTGAAAGCCAGGTATTTTTGCTAAGCCGTAGCCTGTCAGGGCGATGAAAAAAGTAAAAGCGATTCCAGCTATCCACAGCGAGAAGGATGCAGGTTTGCTTTCGTTGTTTTTTGCGGGCTGTACGCTGGCATTGCTTTCATTCAATGGCACGCTGCTTTTGATCTGAGTTGCCATTGCCATCACTCCTCGAAAAGTTTTACAAACTCAGCATACGGCAACTGCTATAATAAGAAAAATAAATCATTGCGATAATGATCATAAGTGAAATGAATGATTAGTGGTGGAAAGGAGAGTGAAGGCAGTTGGATCAGCATTTGCTTGTGTTCGTGACCGTTGCAGACAGACAAAACTTTTCCCGAGCTGCAGAAGAGCTCCACATGACGCAGCCTGCCGTTAGTCAGTATATTCATGCGCTCGAGCGCACGATAGGGACAAAGCTCCTGGAGCGAAGCAACAAATATGTTCGCTTGAATAAAGCCGGGGAAATTGTCTATCATCACGCTCGGGAGATCTTGGGCTTGTATACGCGGATGCAGAGCCTTGTGGATGATTTGATGAATACACCGAGCGGGCATTTGACGATTGGCGCCAGCTACACGTATGGAGAGTATGTGCTGCCTCACGTCATTGCCCGTCTTCGTCAGTATTACCCAATGATTACCCCCACGATTACGATCCACAATTCCACCGTCATTGCTGAACTGGTGGCGAAGCGACAACTCGACGTCGGGATTGTTGAGGGCGAGTATGTGGACGAAAAAATGTGCGTAGAGCCGTTTGCTGATGATCGTATGTATTTGATTGCTTCCCCAGAGCATCGATTGGCCGGGCAGTCGGAGGTCAGTATTGACGAGCTGATGAAGGAAACGTGGATTGTACGGGAAGAAGGGTCAGGCACGAGGGAAGCGGCTGAAAAAATGTTTCGCCAACTGCAATTCACACCGCACAAGCGAATGGAGTTCGGCAGTACACAGGTGATCAAGGAGTCAGTGGAGGCTGGCTTGGGAATCAGCCTGCTTTCTTATTGGGCCATTCGCAAAGAACGCAAGCTTGGCACGCTCTGTACATTGAAGGTGACGGGGACACCGGTTACCCGTGATTTTTCGCTCGTCACGAAGTCTGAAGAGTTTCATACCAAAGCATTGGACATTTTCATGGATCTCATCCGCACGCATGTGCCGGAGGGGGCCCATACGTAAAAGAGGAAGCGGCACGATTCATCAGTGCTGCTTCCTCTGTTCATTTTCATGCGGACGAGTCTGGATGGGCGAGTGTAAGTCGAAAGGTTGTTCCTTCTGGAGATGTCTGAACCAATTCGACATTGCCGCCGTGTGTTTTTGCCAATAGGCGGGAGATCGTCAAGCCCAGCCCCAGGCCTTGCTTCTTTTTCCGTTTGCTATCTCCGCGATAGTACCGTTCGAAAATGAAGGGAACCTCTGACTCAGGAATTCCCTTTCCATTGTCGGTTATATCGATGGAGAGGAAGTCACTCGGATTATGGACGCCGATGTTGATTTGCGTTGCATTTGCGGCAGCACTGTTCCCCAATAAATTGAGCAAAATTTGTTTGACATGTGATTCATCACCGATCCATACAGTATCTTGTCCAGTCGGATTAACTGTCACAGATACGTTGGCAAATGAGGGCAAGGCTTGCACCTGTGCGACTATTTGATCCAATGTGCTGTCGATCTGTATGGACTGCTTCTCGGCGAATACCTCACCTGCTTCCATGGAGGAAAAATCGAGCAGGTCATTGACCATTGTCTGGAGTCGCTTGGCTTCGTCCATGCTGATTTGCATGAATTCATCCGCATCTGCACCTTTCACTACGCCGTCTTTGACCGCTTGAATCATCCCGCGGATCGAGGTGACAGGGGTACGTAGCTCATGGGACACACCAGCCAAAAGGTCGGTGCGCATCCGCTCTAATTGTCCAAGCCGTTTCGCCATTTCGTCAAAGGAATGAACCAGCTGACTGATTTCTGCTTCTTTGATTTTGGAGGAATTGGGCAAGGAAGGCGTATAATTTCCGCTGGATATTTGCTCTGCCGCTATTGCCAACTGCCGCAGGGGCTGTGTTAACGAGCGAGACAGGACATAGACGATGGCCCAACCGCACAAAGTGATGATTCCGATGGAAACCATGATCGTGATATAAGTGTGAACCAAATCATTGTTAAGGGGGGTACTGACGTAATAGGTGCCTGCGACTGTATTGTGTTCATAGTAAGGGACACCCACACGCAGCCAGGTAGCTCCCTTTGTGGCAACAACCTCCCGTATTTCTTTCGTTTTGTCCACCGGTTGGGCAGGAGTAGGCAACTGCGCAATGGTAGCGGTCATCGTCTGATTCACCATTTCCTTCTTGAACGTCTTGCCTGCATCATCGTAAATCTGTACCACGTGATCGCTTGGAACAGTTGGCATGACTCGAAATGCGATCATGGCGGTAGTGGCTGCGGGTGTTGCGGTGTCAGGAATAGCCGGAGACGCAGGGCCAGTCACAGCAGTGACAGCCTGACTGGAGATACCAACAGTTGTTTGTGCTAAATCCTCTATCTTTACAGAAGAAGTCGAGGTGTCCTTGGCAAGCAACACCTTGGTATACGAATCAGCGAGCAACTCTGTTCTTGCTTCCAATACTTGAAACTGCTGTTCTGTAGCTGCTTTGTTAATCCAATAGATGCCAAAAAAGCCAATGCCAAAAAGAATGACCGATAAAATCAAGGCATAGCGCCACGTCCAGTAGCGCAAGAGAGGCACGGCAGTCCTTTTGGCAGAGAATCGTTTAGTAAACACGTAGGCTGTACCCCATTCCTCTGATTGTGCTAATCTCCCCTTCGGAAGTCGGCCAAGGCAACAAGCTTTTACGCAAACGTTTCACAGCGGTATCCACAGAACGATCCCCTCCTTCAAAATCCATTCCCCACACTTGATCCAGTAATTGATCGCGGCTAAAGCATTGGTTCGGATGTCGCGCCAGGAAAACGAGCAGCTGCCAATCTCGTGGCATCAAGGCAAGGGGTGTTTTCCCGATCAAGGCATTTTGGGCAGTAACATCTATGGAAAGTGTCCCGAGTCTGATCGTATCTGCTTCGGAGATATAAGAGGAACGGCGGAGCACAGCTTGTACACGTGCGAGCACTTCTTCTGGATCAAATGGCTTGGCGATGTAATCATCTGCACCTTGTGCTAGCCCTTGGAGCTTGTCTGGTACGGTACCGCGCGCCGTGATGATAATGACAGGGCAGCTGCCGTATTGGCGAATCTGATCGAGTATATCCAAGCCGTCATGATCGGGCAGCATCAGGTCAAGCAGGACAAGATCCGGTTTCCAGGAGAGAAAAGTCGGGATTGCCTCGTGATTACCCTCATTCCATTTTACCTCATAGCCCGCCCGTCCCAGGTAGACCTGGACAAGTCGGGCGATCGGCATTTCATCCTCGATGAGTAGAATTCGTTTCACGAAGAAACACCTCCTATCTATCTCAAGTCAATTTGTACTTATCATAGCAATGATAGACATCAATTTGACTGACATCATATGTAAAAAGGGTTCTTGTTGTTTAGCTTAATGGAGTTATGTGTCCGTTAAATGGCGAAGAGCATAACTAAACCTCTGGCAGTTTCCTGTCAGAGGTTTTTGTGTGTGCTTGAAAGGCAACGCTTATTTTTTGATGGCAGCTACTGAGACTGTTGTACCTTTTATGATCTTGCCTTCTTTTTCGAGCTGTTTGATCAATTCGTCAACGGTGATTCCTTTCTCTTTTGCCATTTGCTCCAAACTGATTGCAGGTTGAGTAAAGGAAGCTGCTTCACCAGTGGCGATCTTGCCTTCTTTTTCCAGCTGCTTGATCAACTCTTCCACAGAGATGCCTTTTTCTTTCGCTACTTCTTCCAGATTGATAGTTGTTGTCGTGGAAACAGTCGTTGCCAGTTTGCCTTCTTCTTTAAGCTGCTCGATCAACTCTTCTACGGAGATGCCCTTTTCTTTCGCCATTTCTTCCAGATTCATAGCAGGGGCCAGGGCGATGAATGCTCCGCCGTCCTTGTTTTCAGGATCGAGAGAAATGACTGCGAAGCCCTGAATGGTGCCGTCTGGGTTGCTGGTAGCTGTTGCTTTCGTCAGTTTGCCTTCTTTTTCAAGCTGCTCGATCAACTCTTCTACAGAGATGCCTTTTTCTTTCGCCATTTCTTCCAGACTAAAAATCGGTTTTAGAAGAGCATCTGTACCATCTGTGTTCACCATTTTCAGTGGAGCAGAAGAACCAGTCGTTTTCGCTGGTTCATTTGCCGCAAACGCGGAACCTGCCATTGCAGATACTGCCAAAGCCATAACTGTCATTGCCATTTTCTTTTTCATTGTAAAATTCCTCCTTGGGGGGTCTTTAGATTGTGGTGAGCCTTGTTTGTGGGCTTGCCCGTCTCGGCTACAACACAAATTTAACGGGGGCGTGTGTCCGTAATATGACCGGAATATGGAAAAGTGACGGAATGCCGAAAACGCTTGCATTTTTCTGTGCCTTGTTCTACATTAGAGACAGGTAAAAGACCACGTAAATCGCGTGTTATCTTCTACTCACAAGTGAATAATCAAAAGGCAAAGGTGCCCTTGAACACGGCTTATTTTTTCGTGTTTAGGCACCTTTTTTTGCTTTTGAAAAGGGAAGTTGTCTTGAAAGGAGTGACACGCATGGAAAAACCAATTCGAGCGACGCCGCTTGCGATCCGACTGATTCCCAATGTCGATCCTCAATTTGCGGAGAAGCTGAACCTGCCTTCTCATATCCGAAGTCTGGGGCTTTTGACCTCAACGATTGACGATGTGGGGTATACAGCCATTGACGAAGCGACCAAAAGTGCAGCGGTAGAAGTTGTGTATGCCAAGTCGTTTTATGCAGGCTCAGGCCATGCGTCTGGACCGTTGTCCGGCGAGTTCATCGGGATGATCGGAGGCGCGACGCCATCGGAGGTGCAGAGCGGACTGGATGCAGCCGTTGCATTTATGGAGAGCGGAGCATGCTTTTACTCTTTGAATGATGAAGGGACGCATGCGTATTACGCCCATGTTGTGTCGCGGACGGGCAGCTATTTGTCCCAACTGGCGGGTATCAGAGAAGGTGAACCGCTTGCCTACTTGATCGCACCACCGCTGGAAGCCATGTATGGTATTGATGCCGCCCTCAAGGCTGCAGATGTAGAAATGGTTCAATTTTTTGGTCCACCAACAGAAACGAACTTTGGGGGAGCGCTACTCACTGGCAGCCAGTCGGCATGCACGGCAGCCGCCGAAGCTTTTGCCGATGCCGTAAGAAGTGTCGCCCAACAGCCTGTCAAACGATAATAGGGAATTTCCCTCTTGAAGGGGAGGTAATGTAAATGCGCGCTACGTCATATTCACTCGGCATGATCGAGACATTGGGCTTGCCTGCTCTCATCGCTGCCGCAGACGCTGCTGCCAAAGCAGCTGACGTCAAAGTTGTCTCTTATGAAGGCGCGGACGCAGGAATCGTTACCGTGTATGTAATCGGAGATGTCTCGTCCGTACAGGCAGCAGTAGATGCTGGCGCTGACGCTGCGAGACGTGTCGGAAGATTGCTACACTCACACGTGATTCCACGTCCTGACGAAAATGTACCCAAAATGCTTAAAAACCTGCTGAAACCGGAAGCAAAAGAAGAGGCTAAGGCAGAGCCGGCCGAAGTGCCAGCGACCAAATTGCAAGATCAGTCTATCAATGATCTGCGCAAAATGGCTCGTTCGTATGCGGACTTCCCGCTGACAACGAACGAAATCAACATGGCGAAGAAAGAAGATCTCATTCGTCTGTTGGAAGAGAAACAAGGCGGAGGTGACAAAGCCTAATGACACTCGACGCTGATCTGTATTCCATACAGGAAGTGCGTACCTATCTCGCACAAGCGAAGGAAGCACAGGCCAAGTTCGCTACTTACAGCCAAGAACAAGTCGATAGAATCATCGAAGCCCTGTCCAAAGCAGGCGTGGAGCATGCAGATCGACTCGCAGCTATGGCTGTAGAAGAAACAGGCTTTGGTAACATCGCGGACAAACGGATGAAAAACCTGTTTGCTGCTCAAGATGTGTACGCATCTGTGAAAGATGTAAAAACGGTTGGCATCATCCGTAAGGACGAAGAAAACAAGGTATGGGAAGTGGCGCAGCCATTCGGTATCGTAGCCGGTATCGTGCCTTCTACCAATCCGACGTCCACGGTTATCTATAAATCGATGGTCTCCCTCAAGGCGAGAAATGCGATTGTCTTCAGCCCGCATCCGTCGGCAGCCAAGTGCACGCTGGAAGCAGCGCGACTGATGGCACAGGCGGCAGTAGCGGCTGGAGCACCAGAAGGCTTGATTCATTGCGTTACCAAGCCTACGCTTCCAGCGACAAACGAGCTGATGAAGCACAAGCTGACCAATTTGATTCTCGCGACTGGCGGAACGCCGATGGTACGCGCGGCATATAGCTCCGGCAAGCCTGCTTACGGTGTGGGACCTGGTAACGTTCCGGTCTACATCCACCACAGTGCAGACTTTGCTGCTGCTGCCAAGCGCATCGTGCAGAGCAAAACGTTTGACTATGGTACAATCTGCGCTTCTGAGCAAGCATTGGTAGTGGAGGAATCCACCAAACACCAATTGATTGCTGCCCTGAAGCGTGAAGGCGCCTACTTCCTGAACGAGCAAGAAAAGGAAAAGGTAGCTGCCATCGTCACGATAAACGGCTCGCTAAACGCGAAAATCGTTGGCCGCTCTCCGCATGTGATCGCTCAAATGGCGGGTATTACCATCCCTTCTGATACGCGTGTCCTTATTGCGGAGGAGAACAATGTAGGTAAAGCATATCCGATGTCCGTTGAAAAACTGGCTCCGGTCCTTGCCCTCTACACTGTTCACGGCGACAGCGAAGCGTTTGCCCGTTGCCGCGAATTGCTGGAGCATGGTGGTCTTGGACATACAGCGGGTATTCACGCCCAGGATGAAAATGTCATCGCAGCGTATGGTCAAGCAATGCCAGCATCTAGAATTCCGGTCAATACAGGTACGACCTTCGGAGGAATTGGTGCAACGACTGGCGTACAACCAGCGTTCACACTTGGATGCGGCTCTTTAGGGGGCAACATCACTTCCGATAACATCGGTGCGAAGCATATGTTCAACATCAAGCGTGTTGCATTTGGTATCAAAGAAATGCCACAATCAACACCAGCACCACAAGCTCCTGCGACACAAGCGGAAGAAGCTGTTCTACAAGCTGTCTCTTCCATGAACGTTGGCTTGAGCCGTGATGAGATCAAGAACATCATCAAATCCGTGTTAACAGAAATGACGTCTTAATGTCGTAAAACACTAAAATTTTGGAGATATAATTAAGGAGGAAATGAAAATGGCTGGAGAAATGTCCGCATTGGGAATGGTAGAAACAAAAGGTTTGGTAGGAGCAGTTGAAGCTGCTGACGCAATGGTAAAAGCAGCGAACGTAAAACTGATCGGTAAAGTACACGTAGGTGGCGGTCTCGTGACGGTTATGGTACGTGGTGACGTAGGTGCAGTAAAAGCTTCCACAGACGCAGGTGCCGCTGCTGCTGAAAAAGTAGGAGAGCTCGTATCTATTCACGTTATCCCACGCCCTCATGGAGACATTGAACTGATTCTGCCTAAACTCGAAGGGTAATAAATCCTTATGGCAGTGATTACAGAAGCATCCTTGAGAGCCATGCATAAGTCAGGCATTCCAAACCCCTTTCTCGTTGAGAAAGGGGATAAAATAACACCAGCAGCGGCAGATTTCTTGAAAGGAAGAGGG